>JAFVSV010000029.1 GCA_017503575.1 Alistipes sp.
AAGGGCAATACCTCCAACGAGTGTACGCCAGCGATAGCTGCCGACATAGCCTCGGTAGTACCACGAAGCATGTTTACATAAGGATCGTAAACGGTCTGGTTCCATGTAGATGTAACGGCATGAGCGAACATCTTGCATGAGCAGTTCTTCTCTGGGTTGTAAGCCTTCACGATGTTAGCCCACAAGAGACGTGCTGCGCGGAACTTCGCCATCTCGAGGAAGTAGTTAGATGTAACGGCGAAGGTGAAGCGAATCTTACGAGCCACCTCGTCGATTGAGAGGCCGCGCTCCATAAGCTTCACGATGTAGTCGTGAGCCGCAGCAAGGGTGAAGCCGAGCTCCTCAACGATGGTAGAACCAGCGTTAGAGAATGTAGCACCCGATACGTTAACAACCTTCACGCGCTTGTACTCAGCGGTAGCCTTAACAAGCTTTGCGATAGTGTCGAAGCACTCGTCGCCGGTCTTGCAACAGAAGTCGCCATCAACAGAGAGGTTCTTGATGATAGGGTCGATGCAGAAGTTGAGGCGAAGCTCATCCTTCTCCACGTCAGCATACTTTGCGAGCACCTTCTCTGCGAGAGCTGCCAACGCCTGAACGTTAGAGCCGCAGAATGTCAACTCAACAGCAGTAGGCACGATGTCCTTCAAGAGAGCATCAACGTCTACCTCGCAAGCACATGTGGTGCAGAAGCAGAAGCCGAGCGAGTCAACGCCCGAGTTAAGGAGCTTCAAAGCCTCCTCGTTAGCTGCCTTTGCGCACTCCACAGAGATAGTCTGGTGTACGCGCCATGTGTTGTCCTTCGATACGCCACGCACGAAGGGGAACTCACCGGCCTCAGCGCCAAGATAAGCAACCTCTGCGAGGTTCTCAGCACGATAGTAAGGTCTCACGTTGAAACCCTCACCGGTCTTCCATACCAATTTGCGCTCATAGTCAGCGCCCTTAAGGTCAGTTGTGATGACGGCCTCCCACTGCTCGGTTGAGACTGGTGGGAACTCCGCGAACAACTTTTCTTTGGTATTAGCCATAATTGTTTTAGAGTTTAAGTTTTAAGTGTGTGATATTTAATGTATTATATCTTTTATCGCTATATTATTGGGCACCACCACCCCGCACTCACGCATACAATGAGTGCATAAAACACAACAAAGTTACACATTTTGCCGTCGAAAACCAAATTTATCGACCAAAAAAAGAGTGCAGGCCTAATAGGAGCGGCCAAATGGGATATCATCCGCGACATTGCGGATGCAACGATAAAGACGAAAGCTATACGACAATCTTAGTTGCCCCACGCTGGATGTGCAACGCTAAGGCCAAGGAGTTCGACAGCACGACGGCTTACGCTGAGCGCGAGCTCCTCGATGTTATCTGCAGGGATGTAGAATGATGGCGAGGCGGGAAGGATGATACCACCAGCCTCGGTGATGGTCGTCATATTGCGCAGGTGTATCAACGAGTATGGCGTCTCGCGCACCACGAGAACAAGGCGGCGGCGCTCCTTGAGCATGACATCTGCGGCACGCTCGATAAGGCTCTGCGACACACCCGATGCTATGCGCCCCACACTACCCATAGATGCGGGCACTACGAGCATCGCCCCCCACGATGCCGAGCCACTTGCCAACGACGACCACATATCGTCGTTATCGTAGCGCTCAATACGGCCATCCTCGGGGAGTGTAACGCCTTCAGCCTTAATGACATCTTCGCCATGGTGGCTTATGACGAGTGCTATGCGCTCGACGCTACTATCGGCAAGGAGAATATCGATACACTGGCGGGCGTATATAGCGCCACTGGCACCTGTTATGGCAACGATGACATTCATATTTAGAGCTCTAATATTTTACACTTTAGACCCTTCTCGCGTGCCGTACGAAGGAGCGCAGGCAGCACATAGCTTGTGTTGCGGAATGATTTTGCGCTGTCGTGCAGCGAGATGATATCGCCACCGCGCAACCCCTTAATCGTGCCACGCAGGCACTTCTTTGGCGATAGGTTGCGGTTGTAGTCTCTCGAGAGGACGTTCCATAGCACCACACGGTAGCGCTTCGACACCTCGCGCAGCTGTGTACGCGTAATCTGCGCGTAGGGAGGACGAAAGAGCTCGCTGTGCACCATATCGCCCGCAAGGTCTACATCCTCGATATATCGCTCAACGGACATACGCCACCCCTTCTGGTGCGAGTAGGTGTGATTGCCAACCTTATGTCCGCGGTCGAGTATCATCTGGTAGAGGTCGGGGTATAGCTCCACGTTCTTGCCTAACACGAAGAATGTCGCCTTGGCGTCGTAACGGTCTAACGTGTTGAGTATCCACTCCGTAACGCCAGGTGTAGGGCCATCGTCGAAGGTAAGATATATACCCTCGTCATCGTCCATCTTCCACACCACCCCAGGAAAAAGGTGGTGTAATATCCTACCTGGTTTTACTCGCATATCACATATATAGCTACGGCATAGCGCCATTTTACAGCGCAAATGTAACTTTTTTTTTCAAAACCGAAAAATATACATATCTTTGTATACTCATTGTGAGATTGGGACGTTAACTATAAAACACAATATTACTATGAAACGTTGCATATTCTACCTATTTATAATGGTCGCCACCGCCTTATCAGCAAGTTGTAGGGAGAATGCTCCCAAGACGAGTATAGGCGAGCCATACGAGGTCTTTGTCATCTGTGATGACCAGCCTTGGGAGAGCTATATTAAGGCTGCCACCTCGGAGGTTCTCGAGGCCAATGTCCCTGGCCTGGTGCGTCCCGAGAAGTATTTTCACATCGTTGACCACGATAACTTCAAGGATACCAACGACGTAGAGCGCAAGCATAGCAACCTTCTCGCTGTGAATATAGACCCTACGGTCAGCAAGACGACGATGGTCATATCGCGCGACGTACACGCTGCCCCACAGAGTGTTGTCACCATCACCTCCCCCTCGGCTGTCGAAGCAGCACAATATATCTACGACCACGGTATGGAGATACGCGAGGCCTTCGAGCACAACGAGAGATTGATACACTTCAAGACGCTCTCGGCAACCAATAGTGCCGAGCCAATAAGTATTGTCCGTGAGCTCACAGGTCTTGATATGCATATCCCAGGTGGCTTCACTGTGGCACGACCCAAGGAGGATATCATGAAGTGGTTTATCCGCAAGTATACTAATAAGCAGCAGCATATCTTCGTCTATACCGAGCCTTGCGACGACATAAACACCTTGAGTGTCGAGAGCATCGAGCAGAGCTTGGACAACCATATAGGCATTATCTCGGTTAAGGATGAGGAGGGCTCATACATGTGTATCAGCAAGGAGCGCCCCATATATGTCACCGCAAAGAGTATCAACGACCGCGTATGGTACGAGACGCGCTGCTGCTGGCGTGTTGAGGGCTACCCTATGGGAGGACCTCTGACCAGCTACTCGACCTATGACGAGGCAAATAAAAGGCTGATAACCATTGCCTTTGCGCTCTTCTCGCCAGAGCAGATGCAGCGCCACGACATGGCACAGCTCGAGAGCTTGATGTTCCTTATCAAGAAGTAGCATAACGCTTTAGCACCTGCACATCACCACATCGACCATAGGTGATGAGAGGTTGGCGAAGAGGCGAAGTGATAAAAAAAGTGCAAAAAAGTTTGCATATTCAAAAATCTTATGTACTTTTGTGCACTCTTTTCGACGGAGTAATGGAATAATGCTGTTGTAGCTCAGTGGTAGAGCACTTCCTTGGTAAGGAAGAGGTCACGAGTTCAAGCCTCGTCAACAGCTCACGAAATACAAGTGCTACCCGAAGGTAGCACTTGTATTTGTTAGGTGATGGAGAGGCTCTGAGGAGTGACCTCTTGAAGTCCTCCTTTGCCAAAGGAGGATTTAGGAGGAATGTAAATGTAACCCTGTGGGTGCTTCAGCACCCACGAGTTCAAGCCTCGTCAACCTATCAACGACCGAGAGCCACAAGACACGACTATCTTATCATCAGGCGGTAGCCTACACCTCGCACCGAGCCTATCTCAATCGCAGGGTCATCAGCAAGCAGTGCGCGTAGCTTCGACACATAGACGTTAAGCGAACGTAGGTTATAGTAGCTATCATCACCCCATACCTCAAGGAGTATCGTTCGCGAGCTGACGACACTCTCCATATTCTCAACAAGGATATGAAGCACTGCCGACTCGCGCGACGACAATTTATGCTGCCCGTCACCTCGATATAGCATCCACTGCTTACTGTCGAACCTATATTCACCAATACTATATACCGACTCGTTACTTGGCAGACGCGAGAGAAGAGCCTCGATGCGCACCATGAGTTCGTTCATAGCGAAGGGCTTACGCAGGTAGTCATTACCTCCCGCATGGAAGCCCTCGACAACATCGTCTACCCCCGAACGCGCCGAGAGAAAGAGGTACTGCGTCTTGGGGCTAAGACTACGCATACGGCGCACCATCTCGAAACCATCCATGCGTGGCATCATTACATCGGCCACAACAATATCGGGCATCTTTGCTTCAAAGTGTTCAATGCCCTCAACGCCATCGGCAGCAGTAGCTACACTGTACCCCGCACGCATCAGTGCATCGGCTATTATGCGTCGCAGTACGGGCTCATCCTCAACGACTAATATCTCTCTTTGTGCCATATCGTGGTAGTTTTATGCTAAATGTTGAACCTTTGCCACGCGACGATGTCACAGTAATCGTGCCGCCATGACGTCTAATCATCGTGCGTACATAGTGTAGTCCAAGGCCATAACCCTTGGTATCGTGGCGATTACCCGCCGTGATGCGATAGAACTTATCGAAGATGCGTCGCTGCTCGACACGAGCAATGCCCACGCCCCTGTCGCTGATATTCACATAGGCGTAGTTATCATCCACCGAGACACTTATGCCAACTGTTGCCTCGTCGAGGCTGTACTTTATGGCGTTGTCCGCAAGAGCACTGATGATGCCCTCGAGGTGGAAGCTATCGGCAATAAGAGTGACGTGTGGCGATATCTCTATATGCCAATCTACCTTGCGCGTAGCATACTTCATATCGAGGCTCTTAACGACGCGGGCTACGATAGCCTCAATGTCGCACTCCTCAATGCGAAGTTCATAGCAATAGCCCTCCTCGGTTGCCGTGCGCAGTATCTCCTCCACAAGGTGGTTTAGGCGCTCGAGCTCATCATGTGTCATACGCAGATAGTCGCTGCGTAGCTCATCATTTGCGGCCACATCGGGCGAGGTGAGCAAGACATCGTTGGCGGCGTATGCCGCAGCTATTGGCGTCTTAAGCTCATGCGTTATGTTGTGAGTGAGGTCTCGGCGTATCTTGTCGATGCTCTTGGCGCGAAAGAGCGTCACCAACAGATATACGAAGGCAACGATAAGCAGGAGTATGGAGAGTGCCTGCAATATAAGTATGGAGAGCATGCTCTCTATAATCGAGGCATGGGGGTCTTCGACCGTAAGACGCATTATAAGGGGTGCATAGTCTCGGTTATCTATCGACAGACGTTCGCTATCGAGGTCGTCGCCACCCCACGACATAAGTAGCATGAGGTCGTCATCGGTTGTTGTTAGCACCTCAACCATAAAGGGCGTCTCGATGCCCGAGGTGCGTAGCTCCTCCGCGACAATGGCATAAAAACGCTCCGCGTCGCCTATGTTAACATGTGTCTTGCTACCATTGATAGGCGTGACATATTGGTGCAACGCCTCGTCTAAGATGCTGACTATCTGCCGCTGATAGCCGACGCGAAGATCACGATATGTTCGCACAGCCCATACTGCCTCGATGGTGATGAGCACCGCCAACGAGAGTATTACAAGGAGTGTGACAACTATAAATCGTGAACGTTTCATACTACAAATGTAGTAAAATTTATCTATTCGCAGTGGCGAAATCTCCCATTTAACACTATTTAACAATGGCGTTAACACTCTTTAACACTTATTATTCGTCAAATCCATATATGTCACCTATCTTTGCACTACGAAACTAAAGCTGCAGCGGAGTATAACAATGTAAAACCATTAGCTATGAAACGACTATTTTTATTGACACTTGCCATATTTGCGCTATCGACAGCTATGGCGACTACCGACGAGCAACAACCACTCGTTGTCCTTGATGGACGGGTTGTAAGTTACGAACAGATTAACGATATACCACCCTCGGACATAGAGTCTATGTCGGTGCTCAAGGATGAGTCGGCCGAGGCATACGCCCATCTTGGAGATGTATCCAACGGGGTCATTGTCATCAACCTCAAGAGCAGGGATGACGAGGTTATTTACGACACATCGGAGGTGATGCCGACATTTATGGATGGCGATATACAGACCTTCTATAACTGGTTTATGCGTAGTATTCGCTACCCCGCCGAGGCTATTGAGCAGGGGTTGCAAGATGTAGTCTATGTGTCGTTTGTGGTAAACCGCGAGGGCTATATAGATATGAGCAAGGTGGAGTTCGTGAAGATAGAGCATGAGATATTTAAGTCAGAGATATGCCGCGTATTGGCAACATCTCCACGCTGGACACCAGGCATGGAGGGTGGCAAGGCTGTGGCTGTGCGCTATGTTCTGCCCGTCACCTTTATGCTGTAACCATCGAAGCTAAATGCTTGAGGCACAAACCTCACTCCATATACTAAAAAAGAGAGCAATTGAGCTCTCTTTTTTAGTTGTGGCAATATTAAGTCCTCGTAGCCACGTCAAACCATCAACCTCTACTTCAGCACCTTGCCGTCAGCAAAGGCATTGCCCACGATAGCGCCCAACTCAATGTAGTGGTGGTTTATAGGGTCGTAGGTTATAGGGCGTAGCTTCTGGTAGTCTATCTTGCCATTGGTGAGAATACGCTCGTCGGCACTCACATTGACTATGCGACCCACAAGGTGGTTGCTCTGCTCGTCATACGATACAAACTCGCACTCCAAGGTCATTGGCAACTCATTGATAATAGGCGCGTTGACATGCTCTGAACGCGTAGCCGTAAAGCCCGCCTTGACAAACTTATCAGCCTCCTTATTTCCAGAGACTATGCCCACATAGTCGCACTGCGCGAGTACTTCTGCCGTAGCCATGCTCACGGTAAAGGCACCTGTGGCACGAATGTTCTTTGTGGTCTTATGACCCTCGGATAGGCAGATGCCGATATGGTCATCGGTAAATATACCACCCCACGCAGCATTCATAGCATTGGGGACGCCCGCATCGTCGTACGCTGCAACGATAAGCACTGGCATAGGATAGAGCCAGCTCTTTGTTCCAAAACTCTTTCGCATAACTCGTTATCTCTTAAATGTATATCTCATCCACACGGTCTCACCCATCTGCTTAACGCTCTCGAGGCGCAGCCGTGTTGCGGGGCGTTTGCTGTCGGCAATGCCATCAAACACCGCCACCATGCCACTACGGCCATCAATACCGGGGGCAACCATAAAGCTCACCTCATCGAGGAGTCCTGCTTTGAGGAAGGCACCGTTGATATGTCCGCCACCCGTTACCGCCAAGCGCTCGACGCCAAACTCTGTGGCTAACAGCTCCATGGCACGCGCAAAATTGATACCGTTCCTGCCCACAGCAATCCACGATATGCCCTGCTCGGTAAGGCGGTCGTGGTAGGCCTTGGGGCACTCTTCGTCGGTTATGACGAGTAGCGCTTGAGCGTCGAACTCCGTCTCGCCCCACGCCAAACGACCGTGCGTGTCGATAGCCACACAGTAGGCGTCAGCCTTTCGGGCAACGTAGAATGCCTCGCGGCCAATTGGTGTCGTGTCGGAAGTGGTGAATGGCTCTGGTAGCGCATAGTGCATCTGCATCGTAACGCGCCCCATAAGCATCGATGGGCATTTGAGGGCATCCAACGCCTCGTAGTACTCATCACCACCCTCTATCTGCTCGGTCATGTCGCAATCTATACGACCATCCACCGAGGCTATCATGTGACAAATGATATATGGTTTCATAAATGGTTATTTTTTTAGTCTTTCAAGAAGCTCCACCGTAATCCTTTCCCGTTTCGTGGGCTTTGTTAAACATTACACAAAGATACAAATTTTCAGGCAAGTCGTGCAACGCAACAATATAAAAAGAGCGTTGCCACCAGACAACGCCCTTTTTCGTCTCTAATCAGCTTGCTATCGCTTCGATATATACTGCTTGACGACACCACGTTTCGAGGCACGGATAAACTCGATGAGTTTATTACGCTCGGCACTCTCGGGAAGCTCCGCCTCGGCCTTATCGCAGCCCGCAAGGTAGTTGAGCTCGCTCTGGAAGAGGATGCGGCAGGTATTGTGGATAGCCTCAATCTGCTCGGCAGTAAAGCCACGGCGCGACAAGCCTATCTTATTGATACCTGCGTAGTGAGCCTCGCCATTGGTGACGATGATAAATGGAGGCACATCCTGCGTGATGAGCGCACCGCCCTGAATCATAGCGTGGTCACCAATATGTATCCACTGGTGGAGTGCTGCGTGGCCACCAATGACAACCCAGTCGCCAACTTCCACCTCGCCAGCAAGCGATACACGGTTGGCGATAACGCAGTGGTTACCAACAACGTCGTCGTGTGCTACATGCACATAGGCCATAAGGAGGTTGTGGTCGCCGACGATGGTGGTGCCGCGCGATGCAGTACCACGAGCGATAGTCACACACTCACGAATATCGTTATAGTCACCAATAACGGCTGTTGTCTGCTCACCAGCAAACTTCAAATCCTGTGGAAGGCAGGCGATACATGCGCCAGGGTGAATCTTATTACCCTTACCGATGCGTGCACCATTATAGATGCTTGCATGTGGGCCAATCCAGCAGTCGTCGCCAATAACCACATCGCCCTCGATATAGGCAAATGGCTCGACGGTCACGTTCTTACCGAGCTTCGCGTCGGGATGAACATAGGCTAAGTTACTTATCATAGTGTAAAAGTTTGTATCGTAGATTAACGGTTCTTGGCAATCTGGGCTGTGAGTACCGCTTCGCATACGAGCTGTCCGCCTACAAATGCCTTACACTCGGCTGTGCAGATGCCACGACGGAGGTCGGCGATATGGCACTCGAGCTGCAAGGTGTCGCCTGGTACAACCTTACGCTTCCACTTAACGCCATCGGCCTTAAGGAAGTATGTAGAGTAGTGCTCGGGGTCATCGACCTTGCTCAATACGAGGATACCACAACACTGCGCCAAAGCCTCGATAATAAGTACACCAGGCATCACAGGCTCCTCGGGGAAGTGACCCACGAAGAATGGCTCATTCATAGATACCTGCTTGATGCCGCCAATAGCATTCTCCTCGATGTGGAATACGCGGTCTACGAGCAAGAATGGAGGACGGTGTGGAAGGCGAGCCTTGATCTGGTTGATATCCATCAGTGGCTGCTCCTTGGCGCTATACTTGAACATGGGGCGGTCGCCGCTACGACGTATCGTGCGCGAAAGCTCCTTCATAAACTCGGTGTTGGCATAGTGGCCTGGACGGGTAGCCCACACACGACCTTTGATACGCATGCCAAGAAGGGCAAAGTCGCCAAGAAGGTCGAGGAGCTTATGGCGTGCAAGCTCGTTATTGGCGCGTAGCTGCTGGTTGTTGAGATAGCCACCAGTGATGCGGATGTCGTCCTTGCCAAAGATTGTCTTGAGGTGGTCGAGTTGCTCGTCAGATACGGGGTTCTCGACAACTACAATAGCGTTATCGAGGTCACCACCCTTGATAAGGTTCATCTTCATCAGAGGCTCCAACTCATGCAAGAATACGAAGGTACGACACATCGCAATGTTCGATGCGTACTCATCCCTATTGAAGTATGTAGCATACTGGTTACCTACAATCTTCGAGTTGTAGTCGACGTGCACCGATACCGAGAACTCGTCATCGGGGTATATCACGATAGCCACACCCTTCTCTGGGAGGGTGAACACCTGCTTCTCGGTAACCTCGAAGTACTTACGCTCACTATTCTGCTCCACGACACCCACCTTCTCGATAGCCTCGGCATACTCGCGTGCCGAGCCATCCATGATAGGGGTCTCTGGGGCGTTGATATCGATAGTAGCATTGTCAACACCAAGAGTCCACAATGCCGACATGATATGCTCTATGGTGCTCACCTTTGCAGCGCCCTTCTCGATGGTGGTGCCGCGTGAGGTGTCAGTAACATACTCGCACAAGGCAGGAACCTCGGGAGCATCCTCAAGGTCTACGCGACGGAAGCTAATACCGTGGTTATCCTCAGCGGGATTAACGGTCATCTTAACTTGTAGACCAGTGTGCAAGCCTTTGCCCTCGAAAGATATTGCCGAGGCAAGGGTACATTGTTTAGTTGCCATATATATTAAATTTATGTTAACTTCGTACAATATTTAGCCATATCGGTGCAAATATAATAAAAATATTAAAAAAAATTACTATTTTTGCTCGTAAGATTACGATATAATGGCAAGCAACGACACACAACATATAGTTTCACAAGGCACAGGAGGGCGTCGCCCACCGCGTCGTAAGGTCGTCGACCTGAGCTTCGAGGAGCATACGAGCTTCGGTGAATGGATATACAAATCGGCTATCTCAATCATCGTCGTGTTGGTCACTGTGGTTGTTTTCGGACTTATTATGATCTTCACAAACATCGACGTTGAGATCCCCACCCCAAAGGTTGATGTGGTGATAGAGTTGGTGGCCGAGGAGGATATACCGACACTCGAGGAGCTCGAAGCATTGAAGCAGGAGAAGGAGCGCCTGGAAGAGGAGATACGCCAGGAGCTGCAGCAGAATGTGCGCAACCTACAATCCAACGAGGCAGCACAGGATGAGGGTGGTTCCGAGAGCGAGGTGTTCGACGAGGAGACAAAGGCAATGATGTCACATGTCGACGGAGTGCTGAACACCCCCAAGCATGCAGGTGGCTCACAGACACCCGACCATAGTGGCACCGGCGGCGAGGGTGAGGGCAGTGGTCAAGGTAAGGGCGATGGCAAGGGCAATAACTTCAAGGGTCGCGTGACCGTGGAGTATAAGTTCGTAGACCCAGCAAGAAGTGCCCGAGGACAACTATACGCACCAGCCTACCGCGCTGAACATAGCGGCATAGTTGTCGTAGAGGTATATATCGACCGCAACGGCGAGGTTAAACGTACGAAGATTATCCAATCATCGGGGAATAAAACCCTCGACGACGAGGCACTGAGAGCCGCCAAGCATAAGCGCACGATATTCAATATCGACGACACCGCGCCACAGATGCACCGCGGAACCATAACATATACATTTATAGCACAATGAGTTGGCTTAACGAGAGGTTCTACATAGCAATAGTCATACTATTTGCAGCCATCGCCTGGACATCATCTGTCGAGGAGAGTGACCATTGCCCCGACTCATTGGAGCTTCACAATGACAATAACACTAAGGGCGCCACTCCGGACAACAACGAAGAGTGGCTCACCGGCATAGCCCAGCCACTATGTATAGCCCCCGAGACAGCGAAGTCGCAGGGCGGCACAACACTCCACAAGAGCATACAGCGCACACACAATAGTAGCACCTCGGGCACCACCAATGCAACCATCATTAGGGCGGCAACGAGTGCTACACGCGCAGATAGATACGGACTAAGTAACCATAAAATATTGTTTGCGGTGCATGCACGCCAATACTACGTCAATGGCCTGCATCGCCTTATTATTTAGTAGTGAGCCTAAGGCATTAACAACGCCTCAATGACTCATTTATACATATATAAACTACTAAATAACAATAATTTATGCTTACAGAAGATATCTGCAAGGCACTATATGCCTTGCCTGGTGGCGTGGTAGTTCCTCGCCGCCGTACGGCGACAACGCCAATTATTATCACCTTGTTAGGTGCGGCTCTTTTGGTTATTAACTTTGTGGCTGTCGAGGATAGCGCTGGGGCTACGGCGATGACACTCATCACCGCGGGCGCCACCCTACTCCTATATGGTCTTGTGGCGACCATAATACGCCTGAAGTCGAAGACGACAGTGCCCTACGATGTGGAGGCTAAGTGCTACATGCACCATCGCGAGCGCTACTACGAGCACGAACTACTCCCAGCATTGCGCAAGGCTGTGACTTCAAACGACGCTGAGGCAATCGAGGATATGCCCACAAGCAACATCGCGGCGATAATCCTTATCGAGTATCGCACGCCAGGTGGACGACGCTCGGCATACGCCATGTATGAGTACAAGGAGTTCGACTATAAGCCAATTGGTGAGCCTGTAATATTTACACGTTAAGCGCTTGATTATAACACTGAAAAACGACGTATATGTTAACCGAAAACTTCCTACTTGTAGCAGCACTCCTACTCTTTGTCTCAGTACTCGCGGGTAAGGCAGCATATAGACTTGGTGCGCCGGCACTGCTCCTATTCTTGGGCGTCGGCATGCTCTTCGGCTACAACGACTTTGTCTCGTTTAACTCAGTTGAGGGCGCACAGTTTATCGGCATGATTGCCATGTGTATCATCCTCTTCTCGGGAGGTATGGATACTAAGTTTTCGGAAATTAAGCCCGTACTGGCACCCGGCATTGTCATGGCAACGCTGGGTGTCGTACTCACCACGCTTATCGTCGGTGGCTTCATATACATGCTCGCGCCATATCTGGGTGTTGAGATACCACTGACCATGTCGTTCCTTCTGGCAGCAACAATGTCATCTACCGACTCGGCATCGGTATTCTCCATCATGCGTTCGAAGAAGCAGGGACTCAAGGAGAACCTACGCCCAATGTTGGAGTTGGAGAGTGGTAGTAACGACCCCATGGCATATATCCTCACCGTCATGCTTGTAGGCATCGTTGCCGATGGCACAGCTATCGACTGGGTGGATGCAGGACGAGTGTTCCTGGTACAGATGATTGTTGGTGCCATCCTTGGCTACGGCTTCGGTCGCGCCTCGGTGTTCGTACTTAACCGCATCAACATACGAAGCAACCCATCACTATACTCGGTGCTTCTACTTGCCTGCGCACTCTTCACCTACTCGTTCACCTCGCTGGTAAATGGTAACGGCTACCTCGCAGTATACATCGCCGGCCTTGTAGTGGGTAACCTACGCATCGTCTACCGCAATATGCTCACTACCTTCTTCGATAGTTTCACATGGCTGCTGCAAATCATACTCTTCTTGGCCTTGGGACTCCTCGTAGATGTAGACGCCCTGCTTAAGCCCGATGTAATGTTTATGGGTCTTGCCGTGGGTGTGTTCATGATTATTGTTGCTCGCCCCATATCGACATTTGTCTGCATGGCACCCTTTAGGGGCTACTCCCTTAGGGCGCGTTCATACGTCTCATGGGTAGGTCTGCGCGGTGCTGTGCCTATCATCTTCGCCCTGTACCCCATGACAAGCAACATCCCGAATGCAGAGTATATCTTTAACGTCGTATTCCTCGTAACTATAATATCATTGGTCATCCAGGGCACCACCGTAAGCTCCATGGCCAACTGGCTCAACCTATCGTTCGAGGAGCCAGAGAGTAAGTTTAAGCTCACCGTACCCGACCACATACGCAGCGAGTTTTCGGAGGTGGAGGTCAACGAGTCGATGCTCGACAGGGGCGATACACTGAAGGATATCAAGCTCCCGGGCAATACGCTTGTTGTGATGGTGTGCCGTGGCGAAAACTACTTCGTACCGAAGGGCTATACGAAGCTACAAAAGGGTGATAAGCTACTTGTCGTGACGGACAATAACGAGGAGCTCATCAAGAAGGCCAAAGATTTGGGTATTAAGAAGTTCATCAAAGTCTGATTAAGGTGTAATAAGGTAGCACCCGATATACTCCTGTTATAACCAAGACGGGACATTGTGTAATTAAGAGGCCGACTAAAAAGATATTTTTGGTTGGCCTTCTTATCTATCCAACGGAGAGGGAGGGATTGGCTACTGCGCAGATAAATCTGCTCCGCTTATGCGGCAGTGATGCTTATAAAGGCACAACGATATATACCAAGGGCAAGGAGGTCGCGCAGTGTAACTTCCCGATACAATGGGAGTTTTCATTGCAGACAACGCATAGGGAGTGGACATCAGAACGCTATACCAACATTGCCGAGAACTACGCGGTCAATGTACACTATGGCATTCGTGTCGTTGCGGCAGGCACAACCCACTACCTTACAGACTCTGGCGAGTGGTCGCAGGCAGAAACCTGCATCGTCTCGGAGGTTAAGACGGGAACGCCCGAAAGCATCAAGGTGGAGATAAACGGCTTACCCTAACCGCAAATCGAATACCCCTCAGCCAATGGTTCAACGAACAATACGACAAACTACGACAGTCAATCCGACAGCCGATTCAACCAAAGAAAAGCAGGGGAATGAAGATATAAAAATGTTAACGAGGGTATCTCAAAATGAGGCATCCGTTTGGGCTACCATATCTTTA
>JAFVSV010000005.1 GCA_017503575.1 Alistipes sp.
CTATAACTATTATTATTCATACTGATATTATATTATTTGATATATCAATTTTCAATTTTCAAAATTTCAAAGACATAGGGTTTTTGAAAATTTGAAAATTGAAAAAGCTGAAAAGCCGACAACCATAACGCCGTTGCCGCGATGGTTTATGGAGCAGAGTTCCTTAATCGGGCGGAGCTAAAGCTCCTTAATCGGGCGGGCTGTCGCCCTTAATCGGGCGGGAGCAAAGCTCCCTTAGTCGGGCGGAGCTAAAGCTCCTTAAATTTTAATCAAGCGAAGCGCCCGATGAAGCAGGCATCGCCTGCGCCCGAAAAAGCGAAGCGCCCGACCAAGGGCGTCAGCCCGCCCGACCAAGCAGGCATCGCCTGCGCCCAACCAAGCGCAGCGCCCGCAACCATTGTTCTTTCAACTTTTTTTACTATCTTTGTCAGTTAATTATTACTAACGACTGATTATGGCACATCGTAGCGGTTTTGTAAATATCATCGGCAACCCAAATGTGGGTAAGTCAACACTGATGAATCAGCTCGTGGGCGAGAAGCTCTCGATTATCACCTCGAAGGCGCAGACAACGCGTCATCGCATCATGGGTATCGTCAACGGCGACGACTTCCAGATTGTCTACTCCGATACCCCAGGCATCCTGAAGCCTAACTACAAGCTACAGGAGAAGATGATGAAGTTCGTGCGTGGCGCTATCACCGACGCCGATGTGCTACTATATGTGACTGATACCGTTGAGGATAGTGACCGCTCGGCAGAGATTATCGAGAAGGTGCGCATGTCGGGCATCCCCACTATCGTGGTTATCAATAAGGTGGATATCACTACGCCCGAACGTCTTACTATCCTTGTCGAGAAGTGGCAGGCGCTGCTACCCGATGCCATAATCGCCCCCTGCTCGGCAAAGGAGAACTTCAATGTGGAGGGTGTCTTCAACCTTATCTTGGAGCGTCTGCCCGAGGGTGAGCCCTTCTACCCAAAGGATACGCTTACGGACAAGACCCTGCGCTTCTTCGCCTCGGAGATTATCCGCGAGAAGATACTTCTAAACTACGACTAGGAGATACCATACTCGTGCGAGATTGCCATCGAGGCATACAAGGAGGAGCCTACCATCGACCGCATATCGGCAACGATATATGTTGCGCGTAACTCGCAGAAGGGCATCGTCATAGGCCATAAGGGCGAGAAACTGAAGCGCGTAGGTCAGGCAGCACGCCACGACCTCGAGGCATTCCTCGGAAAGCGAGTCTTCCTCGAGCTCTATGTCAAGGTGCAGGAGGATTGGCGTAATAACGACAGCCAGCTCAAGCGTTTCGGCTACGAGTTGGAGTAAAATAAATTGAGACAAGAGCGCGTTTTAGTCATGATGAGACGACTGTTGACAACCATAGTGTTACTCTTTATGGTGTGGCTACTCCCTACGAGGAGCGAGGCACAGTATAACCGTAACTATATCTACTGGATGGGTCAGCAGCGCATGGTCGACAACGAGTACCGCGAGGCTATCGATATCCTCAATGTCTTGCTGCGCCACGATGCCAACGACTTCGACGCCTACTTCCTGCGTGGCATTGCCAAGTATAACATGGACGATCTGTTGGGTGCCGATGCCGACTTCTCGCGTGCCGTGGAGCTAAACCCCGTATATACGGGCGCCTACTATTATCGCGCCATAACGCGCACACGCCTTGGTAACTACGATGATGCGTTGAGCGACTTTCAGCAGGCCATAGAGCTACGCCCCGACCTCCCCGACCCATATTATAGCCGTGGTGTCACACGCCTGCTGAACCAGCAGTTCGAGGAGGCTATCAAGGACTTCAACCTCTATATACGCTACGAGAAGCGCCATGTGGGTGCATACATAAACCGTGGTCTGAGCTACCTCTACCTTGGCGATACCACCCGCGCCTACGACAACTACGAGATGGCCATCCGCACAAACAGAGAGGACCCTGATGGCTATAACCGTCGTGGCGCTCTACTCATGGAACAGCGCCGCTACACCGAGGCGCGCGACGACTTCGACAAGGCTGTGGAGTGCGACTCTACATATATCCCAGCGCTCTTCAACCGCGCCCTCGTGCACGACTACCTGGAGCGCCCGATGCTCTCTATTAGTGACTTCGACCGCGTCATAGCCCTCGACTCGTTGAGCTCGCTCGGATACTTTAACCGCGCCATGGTGCGCTCCGAGATTGGCGACTACAACCTCGCCCTTGCAGACCTTAATGTCGTGGCAAAGCTGTCGCCCGACAATGTCCTCGTATTCTATAACCGCGCCATCATACATACACAGTTAGGCGATGTGAATGCCGCCATCGAGGACTATACCCGCGCCATAGAGCTATACCCTGACTTCGCCAATGCCTACCTTAGCCGTGGCTACCTGCGTCGCTCGATACGCGACATACGCGGTGCCGAGAGCGATGAGCGTACTGCCGAGCGTAAGATTGCCGAGTACCGCTCGCGCCTTAAAGACTCCACATACTCGATATATGCCGATACAACGCAGCGCTTCGATAAGCTACTGTCGTTCGATAGCCACCTTATGGAGCGTAACTTCGAGCGTATAGCCTCGTCGCACGGTACTGGTGGCAACGAGTTGACACTCATTCCCATGTTCCGCTTCACGCTCATCGAGCAGGATAGTGTCGACATAGACCGCCGCGCCATGCGCTTTGGCACGCAGCGCGTAAAGGACTTCCGCGCCAAGTTTGACAACGAGCTACTGCGCCTCGACTGCCGCACCACGAATATCGACCCGGATAGGCTGATGGCGATAGACGATGCCGCGGAGCAAGCACTGCATGATGCACAAGAGGAGAGCTGGATGCTCCACTTTGAGCGAGGCATAAGCCAGCTGCTTATCAAGCAGTATACCAATGCTGTGAACTCGTTTGGTGAGGCCATACGCCTTAACCCCTCTAACCCCTTCCTCTATATGAATAGGGCAGCGGCGCGTGCCGAGATGATAGACTTCATCTCCTCTATCGACAATTCGTACCAGAGCGTCACCCTCGACTCTGACCCCTCGAAGCGCCTGAATGGTGCCGTGAAGCGTTCATATAGTTACGATGAGGCCATCGAGGATATGAATAAGGTCGTAGCCCTATATCCCGAGTTCGCCGAGGCGTACTATAATCGCGCCAACCTCATGGCCATATCGGGCAAGCTCCCCGAGGCGTATAACGACTATACGCGTGCCATAGAGCTCGACCCTAACATGGGCGAGGCGTACTATAACCGAGGCCTTGTGCAGATATTCATGAAGGATACGCGCAAGGGCTGTATGGACCTGTCGAAGGCTGGTGAGTTGGGTATCGAGATGGCATACACCGTACTGCGTCAGTTCCGTATAGCGGAGCATTAGAAAAATTAATGAATAAATCTTTGCTCTAAGATTGTCGTTTTATGAGCTTTTTTTAGTAACTTTGCATAAGGGTAGTTGCTGCCCGACAATGAGAGACAATTTACTATTAACTAAAAATACTACATTATGTCAGAAAAGGTAAAAGTGTTGCGCGACAGTGCCAAGATGAGATGGGCGGCATTGTTGCTACTATCGTTTGCGATGTTCTGTGCCTACATCTTCATGGACATCCTCTCTCCTATCAAAGAGTTGATGCTCTCTGAAAGAGGCTGGGATTCAACAGCATTCGGAACCATGCAGGGCTCGGAGACATTCCTTAACGTCTTCGTCTTCTTCCTAATCTTTGCGGGTATCATCCTCGATAAGATGGGTGTACGTTTCACCGCTGTGTTGTCTGGTGGTGTGATGCTCGTGGGTGCTATCATCAAGTGGTACGCCGTGTCGGACGCCTTCATCGGCAGTGGCGTTGAGACATGGTTTACCGAGAACCTAAACTACATCCCTGGCTTCGACGAGTTGGGCGTATCGCCATTCTATGAGGGTATGCCAGCCTCGGCAAAGGTTGCTGCCATCGGCTTTATGATCTTTGGCTGTGGTGTCGAGATGGCAGGTATCACCGTATCGCGCGGTATCGTCAAGTGGTTTAAGGGCCGCGAGACAGCGTTGGCTATGGGCTCGGAGATGGCATTGGCTCGTCTTGGTGTGGCTACATGTATGATCTTCTCGCCATTCTTCGCCAAGTTGGGTGGCTCGGTAGATGTATCACGCTCTGTGGCATTCGGCCTTGTGCTCTTGTGTATCGCACTGATAATGTTCGTCGTATACTTCTTTATGGATAGAAAACTCGACGCTCAGACAGGTGAGGCCGAGGAGAAGGATGACCCCTTCCAGCTCAAGGACTTGGGTAAGATCTTCAGCAGCGCAGGCTTCTGGCTTGTAGCACTCCTCTGCGTACTCTATTATAGCGCTATCTTCCCATTCCAGAAGTATGCCGTGAATATGTTGCAGTGTAACCTGACACTCACCGAGGGTACTGGCTTCTGGGCAAGTGAGAGCGTAGTCTTCGTGCAGTATGCCATCATGCTCCTTGTCGCTATCGGCTCGTTCGCAAGTAACTTCTCGAAAGATAGACGCCTCAAGATTGGCTTGATGGCGATGGCCGTTGTGTCGCTTGTCGTATATTGCTGGATGGGCTACATGCGAGGCTCGGCAGAGACCGTATTTGCCGTATTCCCATTGTTGGCTGTGGCTATCACTCCTATCCTTGGTAACTATGTTGACCATAAGGGTAAGGCAGCGTCGATGCTTATGATAGGCTCATTGCTACTTATCGTCTGTCACCTCACATTCGCCTTTGTCCTTCCCGAGCTTAAGGGTAGCCCTGTTGGTGGCGCTATGGTTGCCTATGTCACAATCCTTGTCTTGGGAGCATCCTTCTCATTGGTGCCCGCGGCATTGTGGCCAAGTGTGCCCAAGTTGGTAGACGAGAAGATTCTCGGCTCGGCATACTCGCTCATCTTCTGGATTCAGAATATCGGCTTGTGGCTCTTCCCATTGCTCATCGGTAAGGTGCTTGACAATACCAACCCCGAGCTTGTTGCTAAGGTGCAGGCTGGTGAGATTTCCCCCGAGGCGGCAGGTGTTATGTATGACTATACATGGCCACTCGTGATGCTCGCATGCTTGGGCGTCGCAGCCTTTGCCGTAGGCTTTGTGTTGAAGGTTGTTGATAAGAAGAAGAATCTTGGTCTTGAGCAGCCTAATATAAAAGAGTAATAATTTTTTGAGATAAGGCAGACATCTACTGCCGCTAACAAAAAGTCCCAACAATGGGCTGTACTTAGCGTACTGCCCATCGTTGGGATTTTCTATTAAGAGTACTCAATTAGTGCGTAAACACCTTTCCACACTGCTTCTCCTTGGCCTCCCATTGTAGGCGCGAGGTGGTGGGGTATTTCAGTTTTTCGAGCTCCGCCACGCCATTCTCAATATCCTTGAGTAGCATATCCGCCATGTCGCGAGACATGCCCTGGCGTATGACGATACGCATGACGGTCATATCCTCGATATCCTTGGGCATCGAGTAGGCGGGTACCATCCAGCCACTCTGTTGTAACACGGCCTGAAGGTCGTATAGTGTCCACTTCGCTCGCTTCTCATACTCCTCGGCAAGTGACCATACGAAAAGTGGGTTGACAACCTCCGAAGAGTAGTTCTCGAAGCACTCCATGTCGCCTATGCGCTGGTGGCAGTAGCGCGCTATCTCCATCGAGTTGCGTTGCACATCGTGGTAGCCCTCACGGCCGAGACGTATGAAGTTGTAGTACTGGCCGAGCACCTGTGCTGCGGGGCGCGAGAAGTTGAGGCCCACCTGCGTAACCTCCGCACCGAGGTAGTTCACCGAGAAGGACATCTCGTCGGGGAGCATACTCTTGTCGCGCCATATCACCCAACCGAGGCCCGGGTATACAAGGCCGAACTTGTGGCCCGAGGTCGATATCGACGCTACCCACTTGAGACGGAAGTCCCACTTGGTGTCGGGCGATATAAATGGCAATATAAAGCCTCCCGAGGCGGCATCCACATGTATCGGGATGTTGTACCCTGTGGCTGCGTTGTACCTCTCTAACTCCTTGTCGAGTGCCTCTATGTCGTCGTTCAGCCCCGTCCATGTTACACCTGCAATGGGCACTACGCAGATAGTGTTCTCGTCGCATAGCTTGATTGCCTCCTTGGGGCATAGCGTGCGATGCTCGCGTGTGAGGGGTACCTGACGTAGCTCTATCTGCCATAGCTGACAGAACTTCTCCCACACCACCTGCATGCCTGCGCTCATCACAAGGTTTGGCTTGTCGTAGGGCTTGCCCTCGGCCTGACGACGCTTGCGCCAGCGCAGCCATGCTGACACACCACCGAGCATGCAGGCCTCTGATGAGCCTATGCCGAGGGCTCCTGTCTTCGACTCGCCCTTCTCGGGGGTGTTCCAGAGGTTTGCGAGGATGTTGATACATCGCGACGCCATCACTGCCACGCGTGGATACTCCGTCTGGTCGATGTAGTTCATCGACACCGCTTCGTTCATAAGGCGTGTGGCGTGCTCATCCATGTAGGTGGTGACGAATGTCGCGAGGTTTAGCCGTGGCTGTGTCTCGGCGTATGTCTCGTCCTTGACCATGCGGTAGGCTATCTCGGGCGTTGTAGGGTGCTCGGGGATTGTCATTGTTGGCGCGGGGCGTAACATCTCCTCCGAGCCGTAGACCGCTGTCGTAGCGGTAGAGTGTTTAGTGTTTGTCATAAGCTTATCAATTCATTGGTTGTATGCTGATGCAAAACACAAACTATGCCAGTGCGTGATGGGCGTATGAGATAGAAATGATATCCACCCTCGTTGTTGTCTCTGTTGTCTTGTTGTTCGGGCGCTTCGCTTTTTCGGGCGCAGGCAGAGCCTGCTTCATCGGGCGCTTCGCTTGGTCGGGCGCTACGCTTGATAAAAATTAAGGGAGCTTTGCTCCCGCCCGATAAAGGAGCTTCAGCTCCGCCCGACTAAGGGAGCCTTGCTCCCGCCCGATTAAGGGCGTCAGCCCGCCCTACTAAAGAGTTATCAGAGAGTTTTCAGGGTATCACACCGACTAACTGGAAATAGTGGCTCACTGAAAATTTTCGGTGGGGCGATATTGCAAAAAGATGTTATCTTTGCAGTATGGTAAAGCGTAAAGATAAGATAGATGATC
>JAFVSV010000030.1 GCA_017503575.1 Alistipes sp.
ACTCTAATGAAAATCCAGAACACTTTGAGGAGCTCAAGGAGATGGCCCTCGATGGGCAGATGCTTGCCGTACACGAGGATTTGTGGAGTACAAGTGGTCGTGTAATAGCATTCAGAACATACGACTACAATGACAATGGCGAACATCGCTTTGGTATGCGCGAGGATGGCAGATACAATATATACATGTTTACTCATGGCACTAATAGCCAAGACGTCGTGCGTATATCATCCAACCGAGAAGGTAACTACCACGCCTTTTCAATTAGCCGAGATAGCACCGATACAGACTTTACATCGCACCCCTACGATGGCAATGAGTATCGCTCTATCATCTTCAATATCGGTCACTATCGCCCATTCCGTTTTGCGACACAGGTTCGGGTCTCGGATGCAGATGGTAGAAACGCTACTATTACACCAGCAAGCAACGACCTTATTGGCAATATAGGCAGCAATAGCGCGATGATTCCAGAGAATGTAGACAATATCGTCTTTAAGTATAAGCCAGGTCAAAGAGTAGATATACTTCTTGATGTTACCAGCTTCCATGCGTCGGATGGTTGCTCGGTTCACCCCTTTGGCGAGGAGTTCGACATCTATATCGATGCTCCGATGCTCGAGATTGACTACTCTCGTATCCCGGCACATTGGCTTAAGGCGAATAACCCCGAACTTCGAGAGGATAAGCTACGCGCCGATCCAACAACACCAGGTAGATATATCTATACCGTAGACCGTTACCGCGAGCGAGAGCGTGTATTTGGTGACCAAAGCCTTGTGGTTGCGAATATTGACGATGCTGGTTATGAATACAATGAGTATGGAGAGAAGGTTGCCGTTATAGGCTCCGTAGACCAGAGTGGCGAGCGCAAAGTGCTTCCATTTAAGAAAACCTCTATTACTGTAGGTGGAGATATCAACATCACTACCGATAAGGATAAGGTGATATTCTGGGATAAGACATTCAATGTTGAGACATCGCACATCATGGGCGATATATACTATCGTGATGAGCAAGGCGAGCATCCCGTGCCCCACAATGCGTTTGTGGCCTTTGTTCGTCTCCGCACAGGTGCGCGTATTGGCGTAGCGACCATATATGAGGATGGCAGGTTTGAACTTAACCTTCGCGAAGAGTATAAATATTCATGGACAGATGACCCTATCGACTTCTACTACACTATAGAGGACAATGGTGGAAATAAGATTACATACAATCTCAACTATGAAGTGGATGGCGAGGCTAAGAGCGTTGATCTGGAGTTGCTAAACAAGTGGGCGAATGAAGGCACACCAATCATCCTTACACGCCAAATGTAGGTAAGGTGGAGATAGTTATGCATATTATTTGCGACTAAGCAGACGAGATATTTTACAACGACTGTTTACTTCATCCAAGACTCCATTACTCGTCTTGGACAACATTTTGCACAATATCTTCTCCTAAATCGTAACTGTGGCAATGTGGATGAAGCCCGAAGACGACTGGTCAAATGCTTGCCACGGTATAAAAGATGAACATCGGTAACTCGCTATGTTTTAGCTTGTTTACCGATGTTCTTTGTAGCGAGAGAGAGACTTGAACTCTCGACCTCATGATTATGAATCATGCGCTCTAACCAGCTGAGCTATCTCGCCATTGCCTCAAAAGCGATTGCAAAGATAGGTGGTTTTTTTGTATCTGCAAATTTTTTCGATACTTTTTTCAAAAAAATCTTATGAGCTCATATCTTCAAAAGCAGAGATGACAGATTTGTTCGTGCAAAGCGTAGCCCTTGTTCGAGCGCAGGCGTAGCCTATTTTCTTTCATCTTTGACCCTCTACCAGTGCTCTCGTTAGTCCTCCTCGATTACGCCTGTCCAGTTGCAGGTAATCTTATTGCCGAGGCAATCTACGCCGTTGAGAACGATTGTCGAGTTGCCATTGCCAGCGTCGCTAATCGTAAGCTCGCCATCCACGATCATTGCGTAGCCCTTATATGCTCCACCGCCTGTGTTGTAGTCGTAGAGCCATGAGCCTACAGGCATAGAAAAATCGTTTATAAAGCCTGCCATCATAACATGCTTGCCTGGTGTGTACGAGCACTTGTATGTGCCGTAGAAGTCTCCATCCTTCGATGTGTTGTCGGTGATAATGTCGAGCTGGAGGGTGTCGCCAGATACATAGCCGTTAGCCTTGTTCATCATCATGATGGTGTAGTTTGAGTAGCCTGTCTGCCAGTAGTCACCCTCGTACACCCACTTCACGCGGTGCTCACCGTCGAATGTCACATTTTTGTCCTCGGTGAGTGTGCTCTTTGCGTCCTTCTCCTGACCGCCTGTTGGGTCGTCGTTGCCGCCACCATCGCCATTCTCCTCGGTGGCATCCTCAAGCTCAAGACCACCAGTGTAGGTCACCTTGTGTGTCGTGCCGTCGATAATTACCTCGAGGACAATCTTGTTGTCCGATACCATCATTGTTGCATTCTCGAGATATTTAATCTGGGTATCCTCGACACTCTCGCCGGTGAGGATAAGCTGGCTATTCTTGCTGTTTATGGTGTTGGGTGCGCCACTATTCTGGCTGTCGAACATATACATGCCGTTAGGTAGGGTAGTGCTACCTGTGACGGGTGCAAAGGCATCAATGTAGTAGTATGTGCCATTGGTGTATGCCTGACCTGCGTTGTTAAGGCCTTGGTCCGAGAGGAAGAAGGCGTAGCGGTCGGCACCCTTGCCATACTTCTGGCCGTAGTAGTAGCCATCAAGACATAACGCCTTGAATGTTACCTCCTCGTCGTTGTTATCGTTGTTGTCATCATTATTGCTACCACTGCCGTTGCCTGTAGTCTGTTCGATGATTACAGATGTTGTCTCGCTCATGTAGCTAATCTCAACAATTGCCTCGCGCTTGTCGCCCTCGTTTGCCTTAACTTCTATACGGATGATGCCCACGGCTGGCTGTGTGATGTTGCCGAGCATCTCCTCGCCGCTTACAATCTTTGTCTTCACCACCTCACCCTCGATGGGTGATACGAGGTTGTACGACACGGTAACTGTCTCGCCCTTGTCATCTGCCTCGAGCACAGTGTCAGTAACGAATAGGTGCTGTGCCGAGCCGACATGCTCATTCTTGCATGATGCAAAAAGAGCAACAAGGCTAATGGCAAAAATAACAAAAAAATTTCTCATAGTATGATTCAGTATTTGTATCTCCCAACTGGTACAAAGGTAGTAAAAAAAGAGGAATGATATGATTTACTTTCGCCAATAATGATAGTCATAGTCCGTAATTTTCTCTCAACTGGCTAAAATCCCAAAATTTTATGTACATTTGTAATACCCGAATCGAGTTTATTATGAAACACACACAAGCATTAGTAGCGATATTCATAGTTGGATCCATAGTTGCCGTTACAATATCCAGCATAATGAATCGTGCCACGACACCCCCTAAAAGTGTGGATGATAAATATCTTCAAGACCATACGCTTGCCGCTATAAATGTCCCCGTTGAGGAGGTCGAGGATGTGGATTATAAGGAGGATTACGATGAGTACGACGACTATTATGCTGAGTATGATGATTACGAAGAGTGTGCAGTCGTCGAGGAGGAGTTCTACTATCCCGAGGATGACTACTGGCAGAGCCTAACGGCCGACATTTCCAATAATCAAATTTGGTATGCCTCGAATGATGGTGAGATTATCGAGCCCAACCCCGATGCCTTCGATTTCTAATATGAGGCTGCTGGCGTAGCGAACATTATATTGATTTTATGTGCTACTAAATACTTTAAGCATTAGGTTATGAAGACGATATTTAGACATCTGTTTTGGGTTGCCACATGCTTTATGGCTATTTCGCTCGTGGCGTGTGATGGCGAGGAGCCTGTGATAGATAATGGTGATGATACGCCTACCCCTGAAGAGCCTACTCCAGAGGAACCAGACCCCGAGCTGCCGCTGAACTATGTCAAGTATGGCGATGTCGTAAGAGAACTGCACTCTATGTATTATGTCGTCAATGATGCTCAAGAGCTCGGCATCCAGTACGCTATGGCGATGACGCCTGCGGAGGGTGTCACTTCGTTCGATGATATAATCGAGGGCGAGGAGTACATATTCCTGTCACTCGGTGAGGAGCTTTTGCTCGATGCCATAGATAGCTACGATGGGCGTATTGATGCAATGACCATCAACAGTGAGGATGTCGTCTATATGTTTATAGCAAAGCTTGGTGAGTTTGATATTGAGGATACTGCTATTGCTGGCCATCTAAACATAACCTCTGGTGAAATAGTCGTTACACTCGATGAGGAGAGCCGAAATATAACCATCAACGCTCACTATGTGACTGTGTTGGGCGATGTGGATGTTGTGGCAACACTCCCCATTGAAGAGAGTGCGGTTGTTGTTGGCGACTCCTATTACCGCTACACATGGGGCGATGTTATGGTCGACACTGCTGTCGGCTCGGCATACGCCGAGGAGACGCCCAATGGCGTTACCTATACAATTTGCAAGGATGCAATCAAGACCTATGTCTACTACGAGGATACGCCATTCCTAAAGGTGGAGGTTGCAGGCAAGAGCATGATAGACGATTTTGAGATTGATGTTGCCACCTACGATGGCGAGTTCTCGATATGGGCATGCGACCCAATAAAAGGCATGGACTTGCGCGTGTCGGATGGAAACCGTGATGGTCGCGCGGGTGTGGTGCGTGTCAAGGATGGCGTGCTGACGTGCGAGAATTTGACCTACAACGATATCTGTGTAAACGTATGCTTTGTTGATGAATATCGTGCAGTGAACGAGTGTGTTAACATATCGTACAACGAACGCACCGAGTTATTCACACCACGCTCGGTAGTGCTCGACAATAGCGGCGAAAGCGAGTATAAGATATATGTATCAAGCCGCGCGGGCATTACAACTGTTATAGATATGGTAGCGCCCGACGTCGTTGTGACCTATCCAAAGGAGGGCTGGGAGAAGTGGTTGATGAAGGGTAACTTTATCTCGGGTAGCTCATATCCCGAAATGACCTTCAAGTACAAGAAGTCAACTTATAAGAAGGGTGTTGGTGACTGCTATGGCATGAATGCCCAAATCCCCGAGTATGACTCCGAGAGTGGATGCCTACGCCTAAACCTCAATCTCTACACAGAGGAGGGTGGTATGGCTCTATATTACAGCGGTGAGTTCTCGTTAGTTGAGTAGCTATCACTGACATAATAGTGATGAGGGGTCGCAAGGCCCCTCATCGTGTTTTTATGGCTATCTTCTCGATACGCTGTTTAGAGCCTTGCGGGCCTCGGCTATAATCTGCTGCCATGGCTGCTTGGGGTCGTTGACATCGGTTGTGCGAATTACCTCCAATGCTCTCTCCACCTCGCTCGTGTCGATGCCTGCGGCGCGTAGCGTGCGCACCTTTTCGGCAACCTCAATGCCATCAATGAGACGCTCGAAGCGTATTGACGAGCGAGCGTATGGGTATATTAGATATGTGTCGCCAGATGTCCAGTTGCCATAGCGCGAGTCGCGCTGAGGGTCGGCAGGCCATGAGTTATATGCCCAGCGTAGCATGCCGTCGTAGTCATTAGCAAGACCATACCACCCTAATAGCTCGGCCTCGTATGGTGACGATGTGGTGAAGGTATTTGGATAACGAGGATTGCAACAGACGTAAAACGTGGTGTTGTAGCCCTGCTCTCGACGCGCAAGGATATCAGCGTAATCGGCGGGTTGCTCCTGTGCTACACATACATCGCGCATATTGAGATAGCGTCTATACGACTTGTGCATGTCGGCGATGGCAAAGCCCATCTCGGGTGCGCACTCTGCAAGTAGCTTCACTGCTGCATCCATCTCCTCGGGCGAGCGCTCATCCATGGCGATATTGGTGATGTCGAGCCACCCTTTGGTGCGTAGGTGCTCCTTGAAGTCCATAAGGAATGGTCTCCACATGTCGGTAAATGTCGATGTGCCTGGCGTAGCCTTGACGGTGACCACCTTGTCCGCGTACTCATCGTAGTAGTCGAGCTCACAATTCCATGGCACCATCGAGTAGCAGTTAATCATCTTGTTGATGCCAAGAGTGAGCATCATCTCCACCCAGCGGTCAAATATTGTGTAGTCGTAGCTCCATGAGCCGTCAGCGTGTCGTGTCCATCTTATCATTGGCTCATAGCCATCGTAACACTGGTGGTTCCAAGGGTCTTTGTTGAGCGTTGCGGTTATAACCTTCTGTCCAGCATTCGCAAGGAGTGCCATGTCGCGTTTTAGGGCCTTGAAGTGGGCATTGCTCCATAACTCCGCGCCCTCGGCACGCGCTACGGCTGTGGGGTGCTGCCATAGGTCGAGGTGATAGTTCCACTCGTCGGGCGAGGCGAGGGTGTATCTCTGCACCTCAAGGGTTAATGGGAGTACTATGCTATCGCCACCTTTATAAGATACAACAACCTCGGATGTATATATACCTGCCTTGGCATCTTGTGGTACATTGATGGTGAGCCATACGGGGCGTACGCTCTTGGGGGCTATATCCATCTGCTCTACGGTGTCGAGCATATCGGCAACAAGAGTCGTCGTGTTGTTGCTCTGGCTGGTTGCATCGGCAATGGTGTAGCGCACGAAGCGTGTCTTGGCTATTGAGGCAGGAAGGGTAGTGCTTCCAGAACGAAACTTTGATATTTTACACCTTACATCGTCAACTTGCTCCGCACTCCATACAAGAAGTTCAGCCGATACCCGTTCGCCCCTCCATGCAACAAGGCTTATCGTCTCAATGCCATCTGTGATTGGAACCTTGCTTTGCGAATATCTCTCGTCGATATCTCCCCATGCTGCGTTCAGTGGCTTTGACACTTTGTCCCACTCTGCCACCTCGTCTGCGGTTAAGGGTGTTGGGTCGTCAGCCTCGACAAAGGTGTGAACGAGTGACGATGATGTTGCACAGGCTGTTAGTATGATTGTTGATAGTGCTGCCGTTAAAATTTTGGTTGTATCTCTCATGGTAACTTATCTTTTTGCATGCTCAAAGGTAACCCTTTTTTTGATATCTCCATACCTTCTCTGGCAAGATAATTGACCACTCCCGTGCAGGAATGGTCAATTTTTTTCGTTTATGCGTAGAATACTTTTGGTTATACTCGGTCTATCTGTCGTGGCGTGTGGTGAGGATTATAAAGCAAACTCGCCTGATAGTCATTTGGTCAAGGTTGCTGAAGCGCAGTCTACAAGTGTCGTTGTGCGCAACTTCGCTGCGCTCTCAACGGCTGACGATGCCGTAAACCTTGCCTTTAAGATATCGGGGCGTGTTGTGGATATCCCCGTAGCTAAAGGTGTTATGGTGCGTCGTGGTGAGGTGCTTGCACGTCTCGATGAGCGTGATGTACAACTTCAGGTGGATGCTGCCAAAGCCTCCTATGACGAGGTGCAGTCGCGACTGCGACGTGCGCAACGTCTTGCCGAGCATGACGCCATCTCGCAACAGGAGGTAGAGGCCTTGATAAGCAGTGTTGAGCAGGCGCGTACGACATACGAGAATGCCCTCGACTTATTGCAGGATACACGTATCGTCGCCCCCTTTGATGGTATTGTTGAGCGCACATACGTCGATGCTTTCCAGCGTGTAGCGTCGGGCGAAACCGTGGTGCGCATAGTCACTCCTGTGAGTACGACGGTGGGCTTCACAGCACCCGAGGAAATTGTTACTCGCCTTGCTGAGCCTACCACGCGCTTTTGGGTGATGTTTGATGCCTATCCCGATGTTGTGTTCGATGCCGTTATTAAGAGCTTTGCGCGTACTACCTCCGATGCTCGAGGCTATCCAGTGTCGCTTCGTCTTGTTAATGTCGACAGTGCAAAATATCGAATTACCCCAGGTATGACCTGCATGGCAACAGTAGAGATTGTATCCACACAGCGTGGCGATGTAGCCATCCCATTGGCTGCTATATATGCTCCTATTGGAGAGGGCGATTATGTGTGGGTTGTTGATGCAGAGGGTCGTGTTCGTCAACGTAGGGTTACCATTGTGGATATCCTCAGTGACGATATGGTTGCTGTTAGTGGCGATGTCAAGGTCGGTGATAGGGTAGTTGTCGCTGGCGTATATAGACTGATGGATGGCAATAGTGTAACGATAATGGATTGATGCTATGGCCAATATAACGAAAATATCGGTTGCCAACCGCTCTATTGTGTGGTTCTTCCTTGTGATGATAATCCTCGGTGGTATATACGCCTTCGAGGTGCTTGGTAAGAAGGAGGATTCGACCTTTAAGATTAAGAGCGCTGTTGTTGTTTGCCCATACTCTGGTGCTACGCCCGAGCAGGTAGAGCGCCTTGTCGTCGAGCCCTTGGAGCGTGAGCTTCGAACGCTTACTTCGGTTAAGAAGATAACCTCCGAGGCGCACTTTGGCTATGCTCGTCTTGTCGTGGAGCTTAAGTCGGCGACGCCTGCCGACCGTGTTGAACAGCTCTGGGATGAGCTGCGCCGAAAGGTTGATAACGTAACTCCCTCGCTCCCCGAGGGCGCAGGGCCAATAACCGTTGCTGATGACTTTGGCGATGTCTATGGCATGTACTACGCCGTTGTTGCCGACGAGGGCTACTCGTGGGAGGAACTGCGTGACTATGCCCAGCGCTTACAGATGCAGCTATATACAGTGTCGGGTGTCGAGAAGGTGGTGCTATGGGGTGAGCAACAGCCCAAGGTCGATATTGTGATATCAACGGCTACGCTTGCCGCTTTCGACCTACGTCCCGATGCTATTGAGCGAGCCATTTCATCGCAGAGTGCTATTGTGAATGTTGGCGAGTGGAGCGATGGTGAGCTATATGTTACCATCGTCGAGGATGGTACATATAGCTCTCTGTCGGATATCGAAAACCAACTCCTTATGGCTGCTGATGGCAAGCAGTATCGTTTGGGTGATGTGGCGCGAGTTGAGCGCAGTTATGTCGAGCCCTCGCAGACGAAGATGTGGGTGGATAATCGGCGTGCCATTGGCGTCGCGGTGGCCTCGGATGCTGATATGGATATCGTCGCTGTGGGTGATGAGGTGGAGGCGGTTATCGAGCGTCTCTCTTCATCTCTACCCGTGGGTGTCGATATTGAGACTATATACCCCGAAAATCGCATTGCACGGGAGGCAACCAACGACTTTCTGATTAATCTTATAGAGTCTCTTGCTATCGTTATCCTGCTTGTTATGGTAGCTATGGGGTGGCGCTCGGGTGTTGTTGTTGGCATGTCGCTGATACTATCTATTGCTGCCACTTTTATCGTGATGCTTCTCCTCGGTGAGGGGCTCAACCGCACATCATTGGCTGGCTTTATTATCGCTATGGGTATGCTTGTGGATAATGCTATTGTCGTCTCGGATAATATGCAGATGCTCTCGCGTCGAGGCCTTCGCATGGAGCGTGCTGCAACCATAGGTGCTACGTCGCCACGCATCGCTCTACTTACAGCCACGCTGATAGCCATTATCTCGTTTCTGCCACTGCAACTTGCTCCGTCATCCGTAGCGGAGATTATACGCCCGCTTTTCTTCGTTATCATGGTTTCACTCCTTGCCAGCTGGCTTCTCGCTCTAACACAAGTGCCTGCCATGGGTGTTGTCCTGCTTCGCACTCCGAAGTGTGATGATGGTGGAGACCGATCAATGTGGTTTGGAGGCGTTGTGCGCCGCTTGATACGATATAGATGGCTGACCATCTGTGCTGTTGTCGCCATCTTTGCCCTCTCGTTGTGGGTCATGTCCGCCATGCCCCAGAACTTCTTTCCGCAGTTGAGTAAGCCCTATTTCCGTGCAGATATGCTGCTTCCCGAGGGCTACGATATGGCTGTTACTGAGCGACGCCTGCACGATATGAGCGAGTGGCTTGATGAGCAACCCGAGGTGAAACGCGTATCTACGGTTGCTGGTGGTACACCCCCACGCTACTATCTTGCCTCGGGTAGCTACGCCTTGCGACCAAACTATGGAAATATCCTTGTCGAGCTACGCGATGCTGATGATGCGGCCGTTGTTGAGGAGCGCTTCGATAGATGGGTTGAGGCGAGCTTTGCAGATGTGTGGCTGCGGTCGTCACTATTCAAACTCTCGCCTGTTCCCGATGCCACAATAGAGTTTGGCTTTGTGGGTGACAATATCGATACATTAGCTCGCCTTACAAATTCGGCTATGGATATTATGCGCAGGAGCGAGGCAACGCGTAATGTGCGTAATAGTTGGGGTAATAGGGTCGCTGTATGGCAACCTCACTACTCGCAACTTAAGGGTCAACGTATAGGTGTCTACCGAGGTGCTATGCTACAAGCGTTGGAGGTCGCAACGGATGGCCTGCGTGTGGGTAGCTACCGCGATGGAGATGTGACAATGCCTATTGTATTACGCTCAACTTCTATTGTAGATAGTTCGCTTAACTCACTTATTACCACTCCTGTATTCTCGTCGAGAGGTGGGTTGTATAGCCTTGCGCAGGCGATATCGTCACAAAGGCTGTCGTTCGACAATGCGGTTATTAAACGTATTAACTCCGAACGCGTGATGAAGGCGCAGTGTGACCCTGCACGCGGCGTTAACACCATAGCGCTCCTCGATGAGTTGCGTAACGATATCGAGAGTCAGATTGCGCTACCGGTGGGCTATCGTATGGAGCTATTTGGCGAGGAGGAGAGTCGTGATGAGTCGAATGCCGCATTGGTGGATAATATCCCGCTCACGCTGTTGGCGATATTCGTTCTACTCCTCTTACTCTTCCGTAGCTATCGAGGTGCTATCGCAGTGATGATAACCGTTCCGCTAATCTTTATTGGCGTGGTGCTCGGCCTTGGCGTTACGGGTAAGATGTTCGACTTCTTCTCGCTACTTGGTCTGTTGGGTCTTGTGGGTATGAATATCAAGAGTGGTGTGATACTACTCACGCGTATTGACGAAATGCGAGCCTCGGGACTATCGGTCGATGAGGCGGCATGGCGTGCTGCTGCCGACCGCTTCACACCTGTTGTCGTGGCGTCGTTAACGACGGTATTGGGCATGGTACCACTACTCTTCGATTCGATGTTCGGCGGTATGGCTGCAACCATCATGGGTGGCCTTGTTGTCGCCACATTGTTGGTGCTTCTGGTGCTCCCCGTTATCTATTCATTATTATATGGTTTAAGGCAATGAAACAAATGTTAATAGTTGGTGTTATATCACTCTTTACATTAGCAGATGTAAGTGCTCAAACGACTCTTCGTGAGTATCGTGCCGAGGTGCTCGATTACAGCCACGAAATAGAACTCTCGGAGCTGGCTATTGAGGAGGCTAATGCCGATATGCTGAGGGCGAATAAGGGCTATCTGCCGCGTCTTGATTTGAGCCGTGAGGCGACGCTTGGTTTTCGTCACACCCCGGGTGTGAGACCATGGAGTTGGAGTACCGATGCCACTATTAGCCAACCGATATTTGATGGCGGCAGTGTGCGTGCTGCGGCAAAGCGTTCTCGCCTTGCGTATGAGAAGAGTGTTGTTGATGATGGCTTGGTGCGTCTTGATGTCCTCTATGCCGCCGATGCTGCCTATTGGCGACTATCGCGTGCTGCGGCATATCGTGATATTATCCGCGAGTATGTTGCGGCTGTTGACTCGTTGCGCATAGTTGTCGAGCGCCGCTTTACGGAGGGATATAGTGCCAAGGGTGACCTGCTACAAATAGAGTCGCGCATGAGTGACGCTCGTTATCAGCTATCTTCTGCGGAGCAGAGCTATACGATAGCTTTGCATAACTATAACTCGCTACGTGGCGCTGATTTAGGTGGTCGAGTTGAACTTCTCGAGTCAATCTTCGATGAGCGTGACATGCCACGGCGTGTGAGCATAGAGGATGTTGTGGATAACCACCCGCGTTATCGTAGTGCACAGCTATCTATGGAGTATGCACGCTGGGGTATACGAAGTGCTGTTGCACCATTTATGCCATCTATCAATGTGGCGGTATATGGTACTCTGCATCCTCAACTTCCGCATGTCAAAGGCGGAGGCTTGTATGGTGATGGCGGTGTTGTGCTGTCGTTTGCGACGCCTATATTCCATTTCGGCGAGCGTCGACAAGCTACGCGCTCTGCCAAGGCGAAGTATATGCAGCAGATTGTCGCAAAGGAGCAGACCGAGGATGATATCGCACTTATTGAGGGCGATGCCTGGACAAATATGTATAATTCGCACCTCCGCGTGGAGGCTGCTCGCGCGAGCCTTGACCTTGCCCGCGAGAACCTCGAGATGAGCATCTACTCCTATGGTGAGGGACTTGGTACTATTCTCGATGTTCTGCAAGCACAGATTAGCTGGTTGCAGATATATCAGAATGTTGTTGCGGCATATTATGACTATGCCATGGCCATCGCCAGCTATGAGTATGTCACAGCTAAAGATGAGAGATAATCGGGTAGACTTTGATATTTATGATAAGGTTATACTGGACGCGTTAAAAATACATAGCGGCTCTCCAACTTCTCAAGTTGTTCTTTGGGTAGATTTGTACCCTTAAACGCATCGTATCCTATAACTGTTTTGTTGCCGATTGTGTTGATGTGGCGGAGTTTGGAACAACCAAAAAATGCTTCTTCGCCAATTGTCTCTACGCCACTCGGAAGGTTAATGTTTTTAAGGTTAGTGCAACCTTCAAATGCTTTGAAACCAATCTCCTTAACGCTATTGGGTAGGGCAATGCTGTATAGATTTGAAGTGTTGTCATGGCTGGTATAGAAAGAGAGCTGTTGTATTTCGCTTATATCCTCTTTGAATTTGATAACACCTTTGTTTTGCTTCCTGTCGTATTTGTTGGAGATGATAGCATGCTCATCCATGTTTATAGCTGCTACTTCCTTATCAGTTGTGGTATACCATATCTCGTCATTAGGTGGAAGAAGAATCTTTATGCGGTCATCTGGGCGTATCTGATTCCATGATACATCGGGGTTGAGCTTATTAAGCTCCTCGATGGTCATGCAATTTAGTTTCGCTATTTTTGCCTGTGTGTCTCCCAGCATAACAGTATACTCCATGATACGAGAATCTGATGGTGTGGTCGTCGGCTGCTGGGTGGTATCCGCCTCGGTTGGCGATGTATCCTTGTTGGTCATCATAAAGACAAGGGTAAAGCTTGCTATTAGGGCCACAATAAAGCCTATGACCATGCCGATCCACCACCCCTTTTTCGAGCGTTTTTTCGACTTGCTTTTGGTAACCTTCTTGGTAGCTCTACTGCTCTTTTTCTCTATCTTTGCTTCGCTACTCGTTGTTGTACTATTTGCCTTGTCCGGCTCTGGTTCTTTTGCTATGTTATTGATTTTTAGGGATATCTGTTCGGGTTCCTGCTTGACTTCGGCTATCTCGGAATTGGGCTTATACGCAACGTCTATTAGGGTGCCATCCTCTGGCTCTTCGAATATGGTGTGTTCGCTATCATCCTCAATTGCCTCGCTAATGTTGGGTGATGCAACACCCTCAATAGATTCGTTGGTGGCAAAAGCCTCTTGTTGGCCAATAAGCTCTAAAAACTCGAGTATGCTATGTGGGCGCTCCCTACGCAAGAACTGCATAGACTTGGTGATGGTATTACGAACGCTGTCCGACACTCTCGCAGGCAGGGTTAACTCCATAGACTCCAGCTCTGCCGCTGCTGGAGGTATGCTGCCTGTGACGATGTAGTAAAGCGTGGCACCTAACGAGTATATGTCGGTTTCGGGTGAGAAACTTCTGACACCACCAACCTGTGACTGCTCAATAGGGGCGTAGCCAACACTGACGCCAATAGGTGTTGCGCTCGTCTCATCGCCATCGGCATGATACTGCTTCGATAGGCCAAAGTCGATAAGTATGGCGCAACCGTCACTCTTGCGTACTATGATGTTAGCGGGCTTAATATCAAGGTGCATGATATATCGCTGGTGGATATGATTGAGTGCCGTAGCTACCTGGCAAATATAGTTGATAGCATTGCTCTCCGACATGGCGCCATAGCGCTTGACAATATCGCTCAAGGTGTCACCCTCGATATACTCCATTACATAGTATGCCGTATTGTTCTCCTCGAAGACATCGAAGATATGGATGATATTGGGGTGGTTTAGACCTGCAATCATCTGTGCCTCCTTGATGAACTGACTCTTATGTCTGTTCATCGACTCGGCAAATCCTTCTGACGATAGTCGTATCTCACTTGTGTTGTCACCACGCGTGTAGTAGTTCTTGGGGAAGAACTCCTTGATACATACCTCGCGCTTTGCCATAACCTGCTCGGCGCAGTAGGTCATGCCAAAGCCTCCGCGACCAAGAGATTTGATGATACGATATCTGCCACCTTGTAGCAGGGTGCCACTCGTTAACTCCATACTTAGTAGGTTAGTGTTCGATTTCTTGTAACAAAGATACTAAACAATGCACTAACGACCAAATATTTTGGGATTGAATGTACAAGCTGCTTGGTTTTATGTATAAAATAGTAATGGGTTGCGATGAGTCAAATGGCAACGAGGTTGATGGTCACCCACGACATAGAAACCCATCGTAACCCAATGCAGTTGTAGTCTGCTTGTCTCTGTTATTTACTCTCGCCCACCGTGACGATGGATGTTTCGTGAGATAGTGGAGCTATGCGGCGTAACATCTGCACCATGCCGCAGTACTTATCGTGGGCAAGGTTTATGGCGCGGCTTGCAACAAGCTGATCTTTCATCGTTAGGCACTCGGCACGATAGATTATGTTGAAGTGCGAGTACTTGCTCTCGGCGACAACCGTAGGGGTTGTCAATGTGCCCTCGACAGATATTTCGAGCATGGTGACACTCGAGACATGCTCCTTAAGTAGCCCGAGGATTGTAAGCCCAGCGCAGTTTGCCGTGGCATATAATAGCAACTCCTTGGGGTTTAGGTCGTTTATGTTGCGATTGTCGCCCATCTCAAAGCGCCGCTCGCCATTCTTACGAAGAGTGATTTTCTGTGTCATAGTGGTAAAATGGTTGTTTAATAATGTCGGTAGTGTCAATAATCGTTCCTATATGTAGGAAGTTAAAATAAAAATGACTATCTTTGCGCATTATATATAGATATGATTATGCAAAAGAAGATAGCACTTTTAGTTACCTTGTCACTTGTTGCTCTTGCCCCAGTGATGGTCGTTGCCTCGCAGCCCGACTATCGCCAGCAGAAGAGTACTGTTGAGAATTTGATGCAGCGTCACCGTTGGGGTGATGCTCGCTATATGCTTGATCGCATGGCCGAGGGGTTGGATGTTGTTGAGGATAGATACGACATGGAGTGGATCGACTTCCAGCGTATATACTGCGATATGGAGTTGGGTGCTTCGGAGATTGATGATATGATGTCTCGCTATGTGGAGACCTATCCCCAGAGCCGCTATAATAATAGCGTCCTATTCCTTCTTGGCTCGTATTATTGCGATGAGGGCGATTTGTCGCGTTCGGAGAGTGTATTTAATTCGGTTGAGTATAAACATCTCGATGCTCTGCAAAAAGAGCGCTTCGATATACGCATGGGATATATAAAGTTCGCTGATGGCAGATATAACGATGCTTATCCCTATTTCTCGCGAATAAAGAGCAGTAGCCAATACTATCCGCATGCGCTATATTTCTTGTCGTATATCGCCTATGTGAATCAGGAGTATGACCTTGCAGCGCATGGATTTGAGCGTCTGAAGGAGAATGATGATTATCGTGAGCTCGTGCCATACTATCTTCTCCAAATTGAGTATCGCAATGCCAACTACGACTATGTAATTAGTAATGGCGATATGCTACTATCGTCGGCATCGGGTACGGTGCGTACTGACCTTGTGCGAGTTATGGCAGAGTCATTTTTTGCCAAGGGCGACTATGCTCAGGCCGTACGCTACATGTCGGAGTATCCCGTCGAGCAGATGGGACGTCAGGAGAACTACATATTGGGCTATTCGCTGTATCGCCTATCTATGTACGAGCAGGCTATTGTGCCTCTTAAGGCTGCGTGTGGTAAGCGTGATGAGCTGACACAGAACGCATCGTACCATCTCGGTGACTGCTACCTCAAGGCTGGCGATAAGTCTCATGCGGCTGATGCCTTTGCGATGGCTGCCGAGGAGGGTTACGATGATAATATCGCAGAGTACTCATTGTTGAACTATGGCCGTCTGAAGTATGAACTTGGCGGTGGTACATTCAATGAGGCGGTGAGCGTCTTGCAGAACTATTTAGAGCGCTATCCTAACTCGCCATACGTCGGAGAGGTCAAGACGTTACTTATCGCTGCATACTATAACTCGCAAGACTATGACACGGCATACGCTGCTATCAAGGAGTTTTCAAATCCCGATGGCGAGATTAAGGCGGCGTTGCAGCGTGTCTCGGTATTCCGCGCTGTTGAGGCCATAAAACTCGGAGATTGGGCTACGGCAGATACCCTGCTCAAAGAGTCAGAACAGCTTAATATGAACCCCAAGTATACGGCACTAACCCTCTATTGGCAGGGCGAAGTGGCCTATGCTAATGGTGACATGGAGCTCGCCAAGCAGAAGTATGGCGACTATATACGTCGTGCGCCAAAGAGCGAGGCCGAGTACCTTATGGCTCACTATGGAGCGGGCTATGCGAACTTTGCGCTCAACGATATGAAGAGTGCTGAAAAGTCGTTCGAGAACTTCGTGCGCGACTACGCATATCGCGATAGCTATATGTACGACGCGCATAATCGCCTTGGTGATGCACGCTATGCCATGCGTCAGTTCGCATCGGCGCGTAAAGCATACAACATAACACTTGCAAGTGATAGTCCCGAGCGTAATTATGCGTGCTATCAGTTGGCAATGATTGATGGCATAGAGTCAAAGGTTAACGACAAGATTGAGCGCCTGAAGACCATTATTATGGGTGGTGAGGGCGACTATGTGGATGATGCTTGGTTTGAGCTTGGTCGCACATATATGGGCGCCCAGCGCTACGAGGATGGCGCCTCTACATTGCAGGCTTTTGTTGATGCTGACACGTTGTCTCAATATCATGTTGATGCGCTATCTAATCTTGGCTTGGCATACTATAACCTTAACCGAATGGGTGATGCACGTCGTTGCTACGAGAGGATTGTCGAGTACGACCCACAGTCGTCGATGGCTTTGGAGGCTATGCGCTCTATTCGCGAGATATATGTGTCGGAGGGTAATGTTGATGAGTATTTCGCGTACGCCGAGCGATGCGGTGTGCAGAGTGATATGAGTGCTGCTGCGCGTGACTCACTGACATTTGCGGCAGCAAAGAGTGCATATTTTGAGGGTAATAAGGTTATTGCTACCTCGAAACTCAAAAACTATGTAGATAGCTTCACAAATGGCTATAACCGTAGCGAGGCGTTGTTCTACTTGAGCGATTGCCATATTGACGCCGAGGACTACGATGCAGCTATGGCAACTCTTGAGGAGCTACTATCAAGCGGTAATACGATATACACAGAGCGTGCATTGAATGTCTACGCCCCTATGTCATTCGATAAGTGTGCATACGATAAGTCGGCTGCGGCATATCGTCGTTTGTACGATGTGGCTAACGATAGCGACAAGCGTATGCGCGCTGCCGATGGGTATGTCGAGGCTACACTGCGAACAGCAGATAGTATAGCTATCAAGAGCATGGCTGATGATGTAGCATCTATGTCGGATGCATCGCCTTGGGCACATCGCCACTCGACGCTTGCCAAGGCTAATATCTTGCGTGAGGAGGGTAGTGTTGAAGAGGCGTTACAGCTATATGCGGTGATTGCCGAGGACCGTACTACGGCCGAGGGTGCAGAGGCATACTACTACCTTGTACTCGACAAGTTCTCGAAGGGTGAGTATGCCACTGCCGAACAGATGGTCTACGATATGGGTCGAAGTGGCTCGATATATTGGCAGGCGAAGTGCTTCATCGTGTTGGGTGATATCTTCGTGCAGTTGGATAATAGCTTCCAGGCGCGTGCTACATATCAGAGTATTGTCGATGGCTACACCATCAAGGATGACGGTATTGTCGAAGAGGCACAGCAGCGTATTAACTCTCTTAATTAGTCGAATATGAAAAACACAAAGATATTTTCAGTATTAACACTTCTCGCCATCGCTGTTGGCGTATGCCATGAGGCAGAGGCGCAGACCATGCGTCGTGTCGAGGTCACCAAGGCCTACTCACCCGAGGTGTCGGCAGCAACCAAGCTCCTTGCACCCACTGTGATTAATGATACTCCAGTCATTGAACCCGATATAGAGTATGATGTTAAACCCGATACATGGAGTACGACGCTCAGCGCTCACGACTTCAGACCCGCAAAGGCGACATATTGGGACTTTACAAGCCCCAAGCACTTCTATCTCCAGGCAGATGCTGGGTATCCATTAAGCTCCGACCTATTGCTCCGTTACGCTATGCACAGCGTGCGTCTGGGTTACTTTGGTGTTGGTGTTACACATAGTGGCGACTATGCGGCACGCCTCAGTGCCGATGGCATTAAGCGCTCTATGGCTAATAGCCTATCGATGCGTAATGGTATAGATGTCAATGGTGGACTCTTCGTAGGTGACCGCCTACTTGAGGGTTATGCAACCTATGAGCATAGCCTTTTCAATCGTTATGCTACACTCGCCCCAGCGTCGCTAAACTTCCACGATGCTAATATCTCGGTGCGTTTTGGCGATAATTTCGCCAATCTTAAGCGCCTGAACTTCTCGGTTGAGGCTCATGGCGGCTATTGGGCTCACCGACTTCCCGTGGCGGTAGCCGATATTAGTGGCTATGGTGAGGCGAGTGTTGGTGCATCTGCCAAGATGGCACGTCTATTCAACGGAAAAAATAGGGTGGAGTTGACGGCTGTGTACGATATGTGGTTAGGCGGTGATGTATATCGTGACACGCGCTTTGGAGTAGATGTCGAGTATGCTCGTAAGTTTAAGTATGTGCACGTTGAGGCTGGCGTTGGCTATATGTATGATAAGGTTAATGGACGTAATAGAGCATCTCACTTTATTACGCCACATGCCAAGGTTCTATTCGACCTCAAGCTCAATGCCTTTACACCATACGTCGAGGTGGATACGCGTGTGGGGCAGAATAGCCTATCATCGCTATATAAGCGTAATCCATACATCGACTTCGCGGCTATGACATCAAAGTTTGGCACTATGGCGAATGACTTGAGCTACAATATGACGCTCGGCTTCTCGGGTAATGTGCACACTCGTTTTGCTTATAGAGCATATATCGGTATGAGCTTTGTGCGTGACGAGTTGAAGTTCTATGTTAATCAGAATGGCACGTTTGCCACAACCAATGATAGCGATAACCGTGTGATATATGGTGTCGAGTTGGAGTACCTCCCTATTGGTGGTTTGCGCTTGGGTGGTGGCATCTTTGGATATATTGATACTGATAAGCCACGCTTCGTTACGAATGCTCCAACTTATGACGCCAATGTATTTGCGGAGTATACATTGCGTAGGTGGCAGTTTGGTGTGAACGCCGACTTTATAGGTAAGCGTCGTTGGTCGGGTGTGGCTAACGAGAATGGTGTGGCTTCGATAGCCTTCATGGATAAGGGTGATATAGACCTTGGCGTTAGGGTAAACTATCGTGTATCTAACATGGTGGATATATATGTCGAGGGTATCAATCTGCTCAATAGTCAGATATACGACTATGCTTATTACTATCGTAGTGGTATAGGCTTTAAGGCGGGTGTTAAGTTGGAATTTTAATGCGAGACGATATGGCAAAGAGTGGTAGAAGAACAATGAGACATGATGGCGAGCAGCGCTCGTCCTATATTATGCGTATGGTAGACCGCCCTGCAACCAACCCCTCAGAGGTGGCGTTGCTATGGGGCTTGGCGTGGCTTATCATCGCCTCAATATTGGGCTGGTATTTCCGTATTGTGCCAACTTCGATGTTTGGCTTTATACCATCGGGCTATGTCTCGTTGATGTGGCATGTGGTGGTAAATGTCATTGTGTGGATTGTGTCATCTGCGCTGCCCTTTGCATTTGCCGTACTTCTAAATCGCAAGACGCCAACGTTGGAGTTCTTTGGCAGAATGCTGTTCGCCCATTGGCCTGTTATTTGGCTAATGGTGCCAGGCATTATTAGTGACAAGATATCGTACTCGCTATTTATGGCTAACCTCGATAGTTTGGACTTCGCGTTGAGTATTAAGGTGCAACCGTTGTATACGTCGCTGATGATACTACTTACTGTTGTCGTGCTATTATGGTATCTATATTGGAGCTTTGTGGCGTTTCGTAAGGCATCGCAACGTCGTGGTATACTTGTGTTTGCTATCTTTATTGCGGTGATGTTCGCCTCACAATGTATTACGGGCGTGACACTCGATGCGGTGTATAAGAGTATACTTGGCTGATAGACAAAAAAAGAGGGTAAGCTACTTATATCGCACCGCTACAACCGCATACCCTTGCTCGATTCCTCGCCTGGGGGGTTCTGCAGGAGCTGGTCGTATAAGACTTACCCGGGCACAAAAGTACTAAAAAAATGTATCTTTGCAAAAAAAAATGTGAAAATGCGTAAAAAAATTATCTATATACTTGCGGTAGTTATTATCCTTGTGGGGGTTATGACATTTGTGGGATATCGAATGTTTTATGGCTCGGCCGTTGATAAGAGCTTCGTCGTTGAGCTTCGTGAGGGTGAGAGCTATGGGCAGATGATAGACAAGGTGAAGAGTGGTATGGATAACCATATAGCTTTTGACTACTACGCAAAGCGCATAAACCTCGAGCAAACCATAAAGCCTGGTGTGTATGAGATTAAGAGGGGTATGACCGTTATTGAGGTTGCGCGAATGCTTAAATTGGGTGTTGTGAATACCTCTCGTTTGGTTATCAATAATGCTCGCACCCCCGAGGCATTGGCTGCTAAGATTGCCACACAACTACCTGTCTCGGAGGAGGAGATGTTGCGACTCCTTACTGATGACGCCTATGCCCAGGAGCTCGGCTTCGACTCTTCGGAAGCTATGTTTGCTATATTCCTGCCTAATACCTATGAGGTGAATACCCATATTGGACCACGCGAACTTGTCGACTATCTACACAAAGAGTCGACGAAGTATTGGGGTGGAGGTGATGTGAAGGTATGCCTTGATGCCCTTACTGAGAGTACTCCCCTGAAGAGTTGGTATGATGTTATGGTGTTGGCCTCAATCGTGCACGAAGAGACTAAGACGGCGGATGAGATGGCGCGTATCGCGGGCGTATATATTAATAGGTTAAATAGGGGTATGAAGTTGCAGGCTGACCCTACGGTGAAGTATGCCTTAGGTGACCCGACGCTCAAGCGCATCCTGTATGAGCACCTCGAGGTAGACTCTCCGTATAACACATATAAGCATGTTGGGCTACCTCCAACGCCCATCTCGATGCCCGACATGGTGGCTATCGAGGCTGTGCTGAACTATGAGCACCACGACTATTTATATTTCTGTGCACGTCCAGAGCTTGATGGTCGTCACAACTTCGCGAAAACACATGCCGAACATCAACGTAATGCGAAAGCCTATCACCAGGCAATAAATAAGTTAAATAAGTAGAGCGATGAAGAATAATATTTTTTGGAATGATGTGCTTCGAGGTGGCGCCATATTAGGTCTTATCATGTGCTTATCGACCATCTTTGAGAACTATGTGATGTATTATAGCAGTATGCCGATGATGACAGCAGCCATCACATATCTTGTCGAATGGATTGTGGTAGTAGGTATATACATCTGGCTGATATATCGCTATACCAAGAACTATGCTAATAAGTTTGACGTGCGTACAGGCTTTGATTTCGGTTCGGGTTTTGGTTTTGTTGTGACGCTTACGCTACTTGTTGCTATTATGGTAGGAATGACAAATACCATATTCTACTCGATTATGGGCTTCGATGGCTTTGTCGATGGCTACTTATCGCGCCTTGATGAGTTGAGCATGTATCTGCAAACTCATGGCGTTCCCATGGAGAGTATTCAGGACGATATGACAAAGCTGCGCGATAATGTTGCGACTCTTGAGCAGCCATCAATGCTCTCGAGTATCCTTGGTACCATTAGCAACTATGTCTTCATAGGTGTTTTTATAGGTGTTATCGTTGCCTTTGTTGTGCGTCGTAGACCTATATTTATCGATAACGAATAGTATGAAAGATTGTAGAGATATTTCTGTCGTTGTCCCCCTCTATAACGAGGCGGAGTCGTTACCCGAGTTGGTGGCGTGGATTGATAGGGTGGCTCGCGTTAATAATCTCAGCTACGAGATTATTATGGTCGATGATGGCTCGGATGATGAGTCGTGGTCGGTAATTGAGCGCCTTAAGGGGGAGTACTCTGATATACGCGCCATTCGCTTTATGCGCAACTATGGTAAGTCGGCTGCCCTCTATTGCGGCTTCGATATGGCTGTGGGCGAGGTGGTATTTACCATGGATGCCGACCTTCAGGACTCACCCGATGAGATTCCCGAGATGCGACGCATGATATTGGAGGAGGGCTATGACATCGTGTCGGGCTGGAAGCGTAAGCGCTATGACCCTATTGGAAAACGCTGGCCAAGTAAGTTCTTTAATTTTACGGCACGCCTTATGTCGGGCATCAAACTCCACGACTTCAATTGTGGCTTGAAGGCCTATCGTCGCAAGGTCGTAAAGTCTATTGAGGTATATGGTGAGATGCACCGCTATATTCCTATTTTGGCGAAACATGCAGGCTTCAAGCGTATTGGCGAGAAGGTTGTAGAGCACCATGAGCGTAAGTATGGCAAGTCGAAGTTCGGCATAGAGCGCATGGTGAAGGGCTATCTGGACCTTATCAGCGTCTCGTTTATGTCGCGCTTTGGACGCTCGCCTATGTATCTCTTTGGTGGCGTGGGTACGATAATGTTCCTCGTTGGCTTCATCTCGATAATATGGATTGTCGTCGAGAAGCTGTCGTACGGATATCCTCTGACAAACCAGCCACTGTTCTACCTTTCGCTTACGACCATCGTCCTTGGTGTGGTACTCTTCCTTGCTGGCTTCCTTGGTGAGATGATTAACCGCCGTGCCCCCGAGCGTAATAAATATCTGATTGACGATACAATTGACTAATAAATAAAAACTATACTATTATGATTCAAAGAATCCAAACACTCTATCTTTTGCTTGCCACCGTATTGATGGCACTAACCCTTGTCTTCCCCGTTGCGGAGTTCTATGTTGCAGGCAATACCTATGAGCTCAACGCCTTCTCACTTTCGGGAGGTGGCGTGTCGGAGTCTACGCTGTGGATGGGGATACTCCTTGTGCTTGCTATTGCAGTGCCTTTGGTTACCATCTTCTTGTTCAAGCGTCGTACGTTGCAGGTGCGCTTGTGCGCAGTAGAGGCTGTGCTATTGTTGGGCGTTATAATCTTTATTGCCCTCTACTACTGGCTCTCTAATCGTATGTTCGAGGGCTTCGATGTCGAGCATAAGCAGTTCGGTTGGGCAGCTATAATGCCTATCTTGGCACTTGTCCTTGACTTGCTTGCTGCGCGTGCTATCTTCAAGGATGAGGTGCTGGTGCGCTCACTCGATAGAATTAGATAATACAACAGTACCCATCGTTCGTGGTACGTCGTCAGCTCAAGAGCAATAGCCAAACTCATTGAAGGTCTATAAGTTTGAGAATGACGTGACAATATTTTAGTATGATCCTTATTTGTGAAAAATAGTTGTCTTGTTATGAAGAGGATTTTATCATTTGCTTTCATGCTATGCACTATATGTGGCGCAATGGCTCAAGAGTTAACCTTAATACCTGCTCCGCGTAGTTATGCTTCGGGCGATGCCGGGTATAAGATAACATACAATACGAAGATTTGTTGTGACGAGGGCGCTATCCCCGCTGCAGACTACCTCGCCGATAAGTTGGGTATTAGTACAGCTAAGGAGGGCGATATATATCTTGCTATTGACAGCCGAATGAAAAGCGAGGAGTATCAGTTGAGCGTCTACTCCGATGGCATCATCATCGTTGGCGGTGATTATGGTGGTGTCTTCAATGGCGTGACGACACTACTACAGCTATTGCCATCGACGGTATACTCCTCAAACCTCGTATTACCATATACGGTTAAGGGGTGTATCATTGAGGACTCGCCAAGGTATGAGCACCGTGGTTTCATGCTCGATGTATGCCGCACATGGATTGATAAGGAGTCATTGATGGCGTATATCGACCTATTAGCATACCATAAGATAAACTCGTTACGTCTGCACCTCACCGACGATGAGGCGTGGCGTATCGAGATTAAGTCGCACCCCGAGCTCGCCACTACGGGCGGCTATCGTGGCGGCGATAGCCCTATATGGCCACGATATGGCAAGTGGGATGAGAAGTGGGGTGGCTACTATACTCATGACGATATGCGCGAGATTATAGCATACGCGGCACAGCGAAATATAGAGATTGTCCCCGAGATTGACCTGCCAGGTCATAGTCTCTGTCTCGCTACCATGCACCCCGAGATGCTGTGTAACTACGAGCACGATACATCGGCTGCACTCGGATACGACACCCGCTCGGTGCTATGCCCATCGAAGGAGGCGAACTTCAAACTTATTGAGGATGTCTTAGGTGAGATATGTATGCTCTTCCCATCACAGTATATCCATGTGGGTGGCGACGAGGTGGATATGTCCGTATGGGAGAGTTGCCCCGATTGTCAGGCATTCATGCGTCGTACAAATATGTATACAACAGACGACCTTCGCGAGTACTTCATGCTACGCCTATCGGAGATATTGGAGCGAAATGGCAAGAGAATGGCTGTGTGGAACGATGCTATCAAGGGTAGAAACATGCCTGCTGATACGCATGTATATGGCTGGGAGAGTGTGGCAAGCTGCCGCCAAGCTGCCGCCGCAGGATACCCAACGATTGTGATGCCTGGCGAGTACTTCTACTTCGATATGAAGCAGTCGCAGTATGAGCCTGGCCACGACTGGGCAGCGATATTCGACATGAGCAAGGTGTATAACTTCTCGCCATCGGCGGTCGGCTTTACGGCTAACGAGCAGAAGAATATCCTCGGTCTTGAGGCGTCGTTCTTCAGTGAGCTCTATGCTTCACACAACCCAGAGAGCCCTGCCTATCTACACTATATGACCTTCCCTCGCATGCTCGCATTCTCGGAGGTGGCATGGATAGGTGTCGATGCCCGCAACTGGACGAGCTTCAAGAAGCGCGTGCGTAGATACTACGATAAGATGGATGCTATGGGCATATACTACCGCCTCGATACTCCCAAAGTCGAGTATATGAATGGTAAGCTGACAGCGTCGGTTGATGATGGTAGTAAGATATACTATCGTCAGGAGGGGTCAGATAAGGCGCTTCAGTATATGGCGCCTATCACCACAGATTCACCTGCACGCTATCGCTTTATCAGCCGTCGTGGATTGGCCGTCTCTCCCGTTGCAGCTGTCGAGGGGTACTTTGCGACGATTACGCCCACATTCGATATCACATCGTCGATGGGTGATAGCTGGCAGTTCGCATTCGATAAGGCCGAGAACTATGGACGCATTGCCCGAACATCGCGTGCTGCGGATGTTGGCGACTGGGTGATGTTCACATTCGATGCGCCTGTCGAGTGTCGTAGCATGAAGGTGGCTACGGGTAACTTCCAACTTCCACGCTATATCTTTGAGAGTGGCGAGGTCTATGTTAGCTACGATGGTGAGGAGTTCGAGATGGTGGGCGAGTTGGAGTGTGGTGCCTATGTTATCGAGAATCCATCAATGCCAATCAAGGCGGTGCGTATCGTATGTACCTCGCGTGGCAATGGCGCCGAGTGGGTGTCGATACAGCCGCCGACAATCTATCCAGTCATCAGATAGCCATGGCTAATGAATACAAAATAGGGCAGTCCAATCGGGCTGCCCTATGTCGTATGCAATAGGATGACTATCGCTGCTGTGCCTGTGAGGGATCGCCAACAACCATGCTCTTGTCAACGCGCATTGTCATGTCGCAACCCTCGCCTACCTCGATGAGGAGTGAGTCGTCGCGAACCTCCTTGATTGTGCCGTAGATACCACCTGCTGTGATAATCTTGTCACCCTTCTTAAGCTCGTTGCGGAACTTCTCCATCTGCTTGCGACGCTTTCTCTCTGGACGCCACATGAAGAAGTACATGATGAGAATCATCGCACCAATCATAATCCAGAATGTCCATGGGCTGCCAGCGGCGCCAGGCCCTGCCCCGGCATCGGTCTCTGGCTCACCGCCAGGAACTTCTTCGGTGTATTCAGTTGTGAGATTACCTGCCCCCTGGGTATTTGCAGTGTTATCAGTACCATTAGCTGTGTTAGTAGCTGCGGTCTCGTTGGTAGCGGTGGCTGCATCAGTAGCCGTATTAGCTGCCGCAGCCTCGTTTACGGCAGTAGCAGTAGCCTCGGTATTTGTGCCCTGAAGCTCATCGATAAATAGTAAATCCATAATTTTCTATACTTTAATTGTTATACACTCAATCTATTTAATTGGCTTATGCTGGGTATATGCGATAGCATCTATCGTACTACGCCCTGCGTAGGGTCGCCAACTACCATACCCTTGTCAATAACAAGGCGTGCACCACGCTCAATCTCGATGAGTAGGGTGGTCTCGCGTATCTCCTTAACGGTGGCATAGATGCCCTCTGCTGTGATGACCTTGTCACCCTCCTTCAAGTTCTTGCGGAACCGCTCCATCTGCTTGCGACGCTTGCTCTCTGGACGCCACATGAAGAAGTACACGATAGCAACCATCACAATACTCATAATTAACATAATTCTCGATCTTTTTAAGGTTAATATTTATCTCTTCTCTTTTATCTTACAATCTCGGCACTCATCCATATAGCCAGCTTGACCTGCTTATTCGATGTCTCGATGCTCAGGTAGTTGCCAATCGACCCCCATTCGCCTCGCGAGTCGTATGTGATGGTCACAATGCCCTCTTCGCCTGCGGCAATCGCCTTGTTGGGTAGGTTGAGCCATACACAACGGCATGTCGCCTCATAGTCGAGAAGTGCAATGGGAGCGTCGGTGTTGTTCTTGAGCGTTATGGTGCGCGATACTGTGTCAGCGTATTTTACGTCGCCAAACTCAACCAAAACCTCAGCAACCTCGCCCTCACTCATATTGCAATATAATCCATCGCTTGGGCTGTCGGCCTTGGCGCTGATGCTCATGGTGAGCATTAGGATTACGATAGCAACAATCTTACCAACGACTCTCATCATCAGCTTTATAGTAGTCCTCTACCACTCTTCTTAATGCGACCGCTCTCCGTAAGCTCGGCGACAATCTTATCCAAAACGCCATTTACGAAGTTGCTGCTTGTAGGCGATGAGTAGTGCTTCGCGATATCTATCCACTCGTCGAGGGTTACCTTCACGGGTATGCTCTCGAAGGTCGTGAGCTCGGCGATGGCGATAGATATAATTAGGTTGTCCATAAATGCTATGCGCTCCACATCCCAGTTCTGTGTGTATTTGTCTACCAACTCCTGGTTGTCGTCATACTGCACTAATGACTTTACAAGAAGCGTCTTTGCGAAGTCGAGGTCGTCGTCGCTCTTGAACTTGGGCAGTAGCTTAATGTCGGTGTGGCTCTGCTTGAGGTTCGATATGGTGCGGATGACCATATAGAGTGCGAAGCTAAGGTCGTCGTTCCACATCAGCGACATCTCGTCAAGTGCTTCGGCAAGAGCCTCATCCTCCTCAAGCGATGTGTAGAATGCCTCGACAAACTTGCGGTCGTCGGTGAAGGTGCATATCGACGCTGACATATACTCCTTGTAGTAGTCGGCCTCGAGCATGCGAGTGTAGATGCCCTTAACAAGGTCGCCATGGCGTGCCCACGATAGCTTGCGGCAGGCGAGAGCATCGTTGACCGAGTCGCATGTGGCAAGGAGGGTGACAACCTTATTGTCGACAAAGCGGCGGTTGGGGTTGAGATCCTCGTATGTGGGTAGCTTCTTCTGACGAGCTAACTCCTGGCGGCTCTCGGCATAGCGTGCCACGTCGACAACGAGCGACATCATCAGGAGGTATAGGTCATAGGCTTTATCAATAGATTCCACGAGGTTCTTCTCCGAAGCCTTGAGGCTGTCAGAACCAGATTTAAGATGGGCATAAAGGCACTTGGTGACCTTCACACGGAGTAATCTTCGACTCAACATATTATGAACTTGTTTCTACTATTTCGTAAATGCTGGGCAAAGATAGTAAAAAAACGTTAAATGCATGCTAAAAGTAGAAAAACAATTATAATTGTTTACTTTTGGACATAACAATCGCTATCAATCCTCTAATATGGGAAATGATATGTGCAAAAGAGCTATTTGGTGGTGGTTGAGCTATGCGCAGATTATGCTTTACGCGAGTTGCGTACTATGCGGTTGATATCCTTGACACCTACTATCGGCTTATCGTAACCTTCACTTGCGCAACGTATCATCGCCTCGGTGACATCCTCAATGGTATTTGCGAAGCCCGGTATCCATGTGAAGAGCCAGTGATACTTGCCCCAACCTTGTAGTCGTCGCTGCCCCTTGACTGGTTTCATGCCAGCAGGTCGAAAGCCGTATGACGCTCTGAATGGCATCTTTCGCAAGTCACTCTCTGTCTTTGCCTTGGTGCGCGACCAAAACTGCATCGACTTCTCACTTGTGCCTGCACCACTGAGGTAGATAAATGTGAAGCTCGGGTGCGCCCCTATTGCCTTGGCAAAGTGTATGGTTATCTCGTACGACAGATGGAAGTATGCCTCGCGCGACATGCCGATATTACTCTTGCCTGCACAGAAGAAGCAGGCGTCGTAACCCTGTAATTTGGGGTCGTCGTGGGGTAGTGTCATAAAATCCTCGACGATATACTCCTCCAATTTTGGGTGGGTAATCTCGCATGGCCTGCGGCTAACACTTAGCACCCTATCAACATCTGGTCGTTGTAGGCATGATAGCAGTACACCCTCGCCAACAAAGCCTGTTGCTCCCGTTATAATAACCTTCATGTAATCTGTTTTATGTCGCTGAAATTATTGTAGTTATAGTATCTCTAATAACTTCGCCATAAGTATGCCAAAGTGGTTGCCAAGAGCGTAGCCTGCAATACCGGAACTCAGGCCTATTATGAGTACCGAGCGGTTGCGCATGGCAGCAGTGACCATGGGTACGAATGGAGGCGAGTTGATAAAGGATACGGAGGATATTATCATCGAGTCGGCACCAACACGCATCGCTCGACAGAAGATGGCGTGCAACATGAGTGATGCAAGGACCGCAATTCCCATGAATGCTACCTGGTGTAGCCCATGCTCAAGATTAAACTTCGAGAAATCTGCTGTGGATGCTATTACAAGGCTGAAGACATATATTAGATATAGTCCAATATCGTAGCTGTATTTAAGTGAACGCACCGACTTGATGAACGATGCCGCAACGCCAAGCGTGGTGAGCATAAGTATGAATACCACGGTGAACCAATCGCCTGTGAATGGTAGGGCGCATAAGGCTGATATTGCTATAATACACGCTGTTACACCAATAATCTTAAGTAGTTCTTTACGCCCCATCTTACTCCATAGTCCGCTGTATGGATTGTTGTTATTGGCACTCGTATCCACAGCGCTATTATCCTCGTTTGTGACGTTTATGGTTGTTGGCTCGCCATAAAGTTTGCGAAAAAGTTTGATGCCAAAAGAGAATAGGAATACGAAGTATAGGAATGAGACAAGTATGTCGTATGAGTTGATGAGAATAAATGTCTCCTCGTTGGCGTGAAGCATTGTTTGTAGCGATGCGGCATTGAGTGTGCCGCCGGTGTACATACCCGAGATGATGCCACCTATCTTTGAACCCTCGGCAATGTTGTGGCCGATGATAAGATATCCAGCAATCACAGCTATCGCAACAGAGAGAAAACCACTGCATACGACCTTTAGGAGTAGCCTCGCCTCGCTTAGTGCAAAGTTACAGCCATATAGCATCATGGGTATGGCTAACGGCACCATGATATTGGGTAGTATATGCTGTACTGGTACTATCTGTGATGGCAGCCCTGGGATATTGCCTATGACGATACCTATGGCGTAGAGTGTCATTATAGGGCCTATCTTGCCGAGTAGTGACATGCGACGACATAGCCGCATAACGAGTATGGGAAGTAAGAGAAATATCAGTATGATAATGGTGTAATAAATGATATTCATGCGATTTATCTATTTGTAGCACAAAGATACTTAAAAAAGATGAAAGTTCAAAGATAAGAGATAAGAGATAAGCATGCCCTGTCTACGCCATACTAAACGATACTTTTCAATAAAAAAGGCCTGCGCAAACGCAGACCCGAAGTGGAGGTGGCGGGGGTCGAACGTAAAAGCGCTGCTTTTTCGTAGCTGTATATTGGGGCGTGCCCCAATATACGGCAACCCCGAAAAAAACCACCACCACCGAAGCGGGAATAAAAGCAAAGGCCCAAAGCCGCAGGCATGTGTGATTAGTGGATTTGTATTTGAACTTGCTCATAATAGCATAATCCACTCATCACACTATACAACAAAAGTTGTAGGCCTTTGCGAAAATAAAAAAGGGCCTGCGCAAACGCAGACCCGAAGTGGAGGTGGCGGGGGTCGAACCCGCGTCCAAACAAGGAACCCCAGAGCTTTCTACATGTTTAGCCAACCGTTTGATCCTCCTACTCGAGCCAGGCAGGCGGCAGCCAAACCCGAGTCCCAGCCTCTAAATCTCGCACGACAACCGAGACACATGCCGCGCTATCTCTTCATTGATGATACCCCATGATGATTGGCCATTAAAGAGCGGAACGGCCTCTCGGGATACTCGTCACACGACCTCCTTGGGTCACGCGATTAAGCCAATTTTCCCAGAAAATTAGGCAGCGAGTGCGTAATTGTTATTGCCATTTATAGCTTGAGTGTTGCGATTTACGAGACCCCACACAATGCTCGACATGCTTACAATCGAATTCTACCTGCTGTCAAAACCGGTCACCCCCTATTGAAGATGGCGGATATGTTCTTTGTTGGCTTCTATGCACTCTCTTTTTGGTTGCTTCCTGTTTTAATAGTTCGGCAATAGATCTACTATTGCCTCACCATTAAAAGCACAATCAACTCAAAAATAGACTACATATAATCTCAACAAAGAGCATATCCGACATCTTCTTTGTTGAGTATCTATGAATCTCTTG
>JAFVSV010000031.1 GCA_017503575.1 Alistipes sp.
AATCGTGCCGTCATTGTTTGCGAGTGTCATTGTTAATGGCATGTAGTGTAGTGTGCCGCCTTTGGTGGCGCTCCATTCACCGTTACTCTCGCTTATGCTTGCGCCCTTGGTGTCTACAATCATATCGTGGTAGTAATTATCGGGGCTATTGTGGTATGAGCCATAGTCGCGTAATATATATATGCTCTCCCTATCTTCATCTGCGATAATGGCGTCTACGCTGGTCATACGCTCGATAATCTTCTCGCGTTCAGCCTCATCGGGTTCATTGATGTAGGCGTCGAGGAGTAGCACGTCGTTTACAGTGCAACGCTTGTCGTCAAGGTCTTTGTATATCACATCTGTGATTACCTCGCCTGTTCTTGATGGCTGACGCTTGTCACCATCGTATATCTCACATGCGGTCATCATCACCGCAATGGCGGCTACTATAAAATATCTCATTCTCATCGTCGCTATCTTTTGCTGTTAAACCTAAAGCCTATGCCGGCGCGTGCCGAGCCACTAATGCCCTCGCCAATCTCTATGAAGCCGTAGAAGCTCTTGCCGACGCTCATGCCCCAGAGTGTTATATCGCCTATGGGCCATAGCATGCCGTTGGCACGCTCGATATGTATTGCCGCACCTACGCCCACCGCCGAGTACATCTGCACCCACTCACGGCGTAGCCACTCGAAGCGAAGCGTGAGGAGTGCTCCTATCGAGTAGTAGTCATCGCGGTAGAATACCTCATTGGTGATGGCGTTGCGTCGTGCCTGCCATGTTGCGGCGAACGACCCCTTAAAGCCGATTGACAGCCACGCGTTGAGTTTTGTATCGTACTCGACCATAATGTTTTGCAGCGCATAGGTAGGTCCCCAGTAGTAGCGGCTGTTGTGCACTCTGTCAGATGTACTATCTGGGCCATAGTCGCCCCATGATATGCCATCGTGAAAGATGGTCTGCACGATGCCTGGCGCACCATAGCCTATGCGTATGTTGTGCTGCCAGCGTATATCCTGGTAGTTTTTGCTATGCCTTGTTTCGTGCTGTGGCTGTTGCTCGGTTGTCATATAGCCCGACACATGGTCGTATACGAGTTGGTCGGTGACGACCTCTTGGGCCGAAAGGGTTGTGGGTAGCGCTATGAGTAGTGCGCATACCATATATTTATATATAGTTCGCATAGCTATCTATGTTTTGAGTTAATACGATATCCAAAGCCTATGTTGAAGACACCGCGCGAGCCGTAGCCCACCTCGGCATATCCAAACCAACGGCGACCCACACTGATACCCAATGGCTTGATATCGAAGGCGCAGTAGGCGTAATTTAGTGCGCGACCATCGTAGCTCTCGCTCATCTCGATACCCACGCCGAGCGCAAAACTTGAGTATAGCTGTACGATGCCGTGGTGTAGCCATGCGAAGCGTCCTATTGCCATGATGGCTACATGATGTAGCTCCCGACTGTCTATACGCTGGTGGTTGATGGGGTTGTAGTAGTTGCGTATGCCGCCTACCCATGTCGCTGTGCCACCGACGCTTGCCCACTCGTTAATCCAGTAGCCGTAGTCGATGCTCGCCGAGTACCAGTGTGCAGGCCCCGAGTAGTGGGGTTGCTCCATATACTTATCCAGCGTGTTGCTGCCGTTATTAGCTCTCTCGCCATAATAGTCCGTAGCGCCCCACGATATGCCGAGGCGTAGCTCGTGGCTCTTGGGTAGCAGTGGCTTGGTTGGCGATGACTCAAATTGGGCATCTCGCTGCGCAGGGGTGAACTTCACTTCGTAGGTGCCGAGCGAGTCACGGAAGTGGTAGCGATGTTGTGCGTAAAGCTCCGTTGTCGTACAGACGACAACTGCTACCGCGATAGCCATCATTCGCACTATGTTCTTCGTTATGTTGCTCATGATTTGTGGGTTTTTGTCTAATGCAAAGATACTACATAGTATATTGCTAACCAAATTTCGAGACCAAAAGTTTTTCCAAATGCTCGGTTGTAATGTTCAGTAAATCAGCGTGATATGCGGTTGATATCTTGCTAATTTTTCATAGTGCTGATAATCAGGCGCTTGCATTTAACAGCTTGATTATTAACACCATGTGGTTTATAATTGTTTTTTTCTTGTGATATCGCTACGATATAAAAATCTTTTTGTATCTTTGTGGCAATTAAGGGGTGCTAATCCTTGTGACACTTGAGTGGTAGTGCGCATATCCGCCGTGGTGTCGCGATGATGGCTGAGATTATACCCATCGTACTGGATACGGGTAATGCCGAGACCAGGATTGGAAATATCTTATAAATGCCCCTTTTCAACTTAATTAATTTGAAGTATGAAAAGGTTTTTTTCTTTATTGGGCGTACTGCTAATCGTTCATAGTACGTCGTCAGCTCAAGAGCAACAGCCAGACTCATTGAAGGTCTACGAGTTTGAGACCATCGAGGTGCAAACAACCGCAGCGAAGCGCACAACCCCCGTAGCGCAGGATAACCTGTCGCGCGAGGAGATTGTTCGTGCAAGTTATGGAAATGACATCCCCTCGCTGTTGGCACTCACACCCTCGATGATTGCTACTAACGAGACGGGTATCGGCATTGGCGCGACATCCATACGCCTGCGCGGTACCGATGCTACGCGTATCAATGTGACCATCAATGGTGTGGCGATGAACAATCCCGACTCACACTCGATGTATTGGTACGATACTCCCGACCTTATGTCGTCCGTGGGCTCGATACAGGTGCAGCGTGGTGCTGGCGTCTCAACAAATGGCACGGGTGCCTTTGGTGGCTCGGTGGCGATGACAACAGATGCTCTCTCACCCAACTTTCGAGGCTCGGCATCGCTATCCTATGGCTCGTATAACACTAATAAGCAGGCATTGCATATCTCTTCGGGACTGATGCGTGACCACTGGGTCGTGGATGCTCGACTTACACATATAGGCTCCGACGGATATATCGAGCGTGGCTCGACCGACCTTAAGAGCTATATGGCGCAGGTGGGCTACTATGGTGACGATACGAAGGCCAAGCTTCTGTCGTTTGGTGGCTCGGCAAAGACTTATCTGACATATAATGGTGTGTCGCGCGAGGATATGCGTCGCTATGGTCGTCGCTACCACGACTCGGGGCAGTACATTACCTCGGATGGCCCCTTTGTCTTGGAGGATGGTACGCATGTTGACTACTACGATGACCAGACAGATAACTACTTGCAGATAAACAATCAACTTGTTGTTAACCATCGCTTTGATGAGCGTTGGCAGGTGAACGCTACGCTATTCTATACCTATGGCTATGGCTACTATAATCAGTATAAGGATGATGCGTGGTTGGCGAGTTATACAAACCTTGTGACCGACAAGGAACAGGGTGACCTTATACGTCATAAGTTGATGCGTAATCATCTTGGTGGTATTAACGCTGCGGCACAATACCGCACCAAAAATCTCGACCTCACATTTGGTGGCTCGTGGAGTTACTACACATGTCCGCACTGGGGTACGCTGTCGTGGGTCGATGGCCTTGATAAGGGTGATGTCGGTGGCCGCTGGTACGATAACGATGTCACGAAACAGGATGCTAATGCCTTTGTGCGTGCCGACTGGAGTGTGTTGCGTGGCTGGATGGATAATGAACTACACCTCTTTGCCGATATTCAGTATCGCTATGTGCACTACAAGGCGTGGGGTACGAACGACAACGCTATCTGGGGCGATGAGGGTGTTACGATGCAGCCTATCGACGTCAATGTCAAGTATAACTTCTTCAATCCTCGCGTGGGTATCAGCTACATCCACCACCGCCATAATATCTTTGCCTCGGCGGCTGTGGCGCACCGTGAGCCTACGCGTTCGGACTTTACCGACCGCCACATGTTTGCAGCTGATGATAGCTATCCGAAGCCTGAGCGTCTTATTGACATAGAGCTTGGATATACCTACATTGCACCTCGTGTGACGGTGGGCATCAATCTATACTACATGCTCTACCATAACCAGCTCGTTGCCACGGGCATGGTTAACGATGGTGATGATGCGCTCAATACGAATGTAGATAGTAGCTTTAGACGTGGTGTCGAGCTTATGGCATCGTGGAAGACCACGAAGTGGCTCACACTATCTGCAAATGCTACGCTGTCGGAGAATAAGATTAGGAACTACGTTGATGAACTTAGGGATAGCCCGACGTATGGCGAAAACCTCGGTACGATGACCATATCGTACTCGCCATCTATTGTTGGCTCACTTATCGCCGACTTCCATGTCAAGGGTTTCAACGCCCAGTGGCATACGCAGTATGTCGGTAAGCAGTACTTTACGAATAATGAGATTGAGGCACTATCGCTCGATGCCTACTGTGTAACGAACCTTAACCTCGGCTATACATGGACATACGGCAAGGAGCGTAGCGTGCGTTTCGGTTTGGCCATAAACAACCTCTTTTCGACACTCTACGAGTCGAATGGCTATGGCTACTCATATATGTGGGATGGCGAGCGCTATGATGAGGCGTTCTACTTCCCGCAGGCGCCAATCAACTTCTTGGCAAACGTAACGGTTAACTTCTAAATCTATGGAGCTTAAGCTTATACTGCAAATTGTTGGTACCGTACTCGGTCTCCTATACCTGTGGCTCGAGTATAAGGCTAATATATGGTTGTGGATTATTGGTGCGATTATGCCCATGGTGCATGGCGTGCTATACCTCACAAGTGGCATATATGCCGATGCTGCAATGCAACTATACTATGTTGTGGCGGGCATATATGGTCTTATGGTGTGGCGTCGTAGCCCCAAAGAGGGTGGCCGCGAGATGAAGATACGCCATACTCCACACCGTTGGCTCCCATCACTCTTTGCCGTATATGCTCTGCTTCATGTGGCGTTCTACTTCATCCTTACCGAGTTCACCGATAGCCGCGTGCCCGTTATGGACTCTATGTCTACGGCACTCAGCATCGTGGCTATGTGGATGCTCTCGCGTAAACTTGTAGAGCAGTGGTTGGTGTGGCTCGTTGTCGACATGATTAGTGTCGGACTATATATCTATAAGGGTATCCCGCTTACTGGTGCACTCTACGCCTTGTACTGCGCCTTGGCTATTGCGGGCTATCTGCGTTGGCGACGAATGGCACGGGCGTAAAACAAGAGGGGCGACTACTGGTTGCCCCTCTCTTCGTTATATATCTTGTTGTATATCTCGCGTAGCTTATCGGGTGAGGCTATTAGCTGGCGAAGTTGCTCCAAACGCTCCTCATTCTTTGAACCCTCAATCCATAACTTTAGGTAACCTCCATAGTCGTACTTCTCGTGCAGATGCTCCAACATACGCTCGTAACCCTCCTCTCTGTCTAACGAGGGGTGGTTCGATAGCGTATACTGTATGGTGCGACGTATTATGGTCTCGCTCTCGATGACACGGTCAGCCTCGGCGACTACTCGCCCATAGATGGTGCGTGGCGCATGCTTCGATGAGGCGCGGTGGTCCTCTGCAGCATCGGCCATCATGGCTATCTGCTCGGCGCTAAACCATCGTGTCAACTCCTTGTCTTCGAGTATGATGCGCTTTGACTCGATGTGATGCCTCTCGCGCCCATAGGCAAGACCTACATCGTGGTAGGCGGCAATGGCGTATGCCATATCCACATTGAGATTGTGCGTGCGGGCAAGGGCGAGGCTCTGCTCGATGACTATTGTCACATGGTCGCGTCGATGTGCTGCATCAAAACTGTCGTAGCGGGGTATAATCTCGCGCTCGACATACTCCATGAGTTCTCTGTTTACCATAGCTATCCGACAACAACCTCTACGAGGTCTTCACGTTTAAGATACTTACGCGCCAAGTCGCGCACCTGCTCGGGGGTGATGGCAAAGATTGTCGCCACGCTCTGCTCTGTGGAGGCGTTGTCCATGCCACACATTATATTCTCGATGGTGACATCGGCAATGCCAAATGGGCCATCTAAGATGCGCAGTATCTCGCCAATCATCACATTCTTGACCATCTGTAACTCGTCGTCTGTCATCAGCTCCTCGCGTAGTCGCTCAATCTCGGCGTATATCTCGCACAGAGCATCCTCGCGGCATTCGCGTGCCACCTGAGTGGCTATGGCAAGGTATCCCTCTTTGTCGAAGTTGACCATGGCGGCCATGACGCCGTATGTGTAGCCATGCTCCTCGCGTAGGTTCTGCATAAGGCGAGAGCCAAAGTAGCCACCAAGAGCTGCCGCTACAACCTGCATGCCAACGAAGTCAGGGTGTGTGCGCGTGAAGAGCAGTCGGCCGATGCGTATGGATGATTGCAATGCCGAGTCTACATCGCGACGCATGATGGGCGTGGTTGCTGTCGCGGGGAACTCAATATGGTGCGTGGTGCCGTGGGGTAGAGCCTCGACAATTGAGTTGATAGTGGCATATACCTCGTCGTCTATATTACCACTACATACCACGAAGCAGTTGTCGGCGGTATATAGCTCGTTGTACAATGCCACAAGGTCCTCGCGATGAAGCTCGTCGTAGAGTCTCTCGTCGGTAGATATGCCGTAAGGGTGGCTCTTGCCAAAGAGAGCCTCGGCAAAGAGCTCGCGCGACTGCATCTCTATCTTCTTGCGCTCGATGGTAAGCCCCTGCTTACGCTTCGAGCGGTATATGTCGAACTCCCTCTCGGGAAAGATTGGGTATAGGACTACCTCGCGTACCACCTCGGCTGTGGGTGCAAAGAACTTCTTTAATGTGCAGAACGATATGTAGGTGTAGTCGCGGTCGATGTTAACATCGAAGTATGAGCCATAGAAGTCGAGCTTCTCGGCTATCTGCTGTGCTGTCATCGTTTGTGTGCCTTCGCCAAGCATATTGGCTGTCGCCGAGGCGCTGAAGGGTATTTGTTGCATCGATGTGCCGGCATGAAAGACGAATGTGAGGCGCACAACCTCGAAGTCGTCGGAGTGTAGCGTGTATATAGGTACACCATTGGTTGCTGTGCGCTGTGTGGCGCGTGGCATATCTACACTATCGGGTATTATTATCGCTGGTTGAGGTCTCATTGTATGCTCTCTTTAGCTCGGTATATAAGTGTTGATGAGTTGTTCTTGGCAAAGCATCGCGTGGCGAACGACATCACCTCCTCGCGCGTCAGTGAGCGGTATATCTCTGCCTCGCGGTTTATTAGTGTGATATCGCCAAGCATGGCGTAGAATGATAGGTTGAGTGCCTTGTTCATGATGTTTATTTCGCCCATGAGCATATTTGCCTCAAACTTATTCTTCACCTTCTCCATCTCGTACTCCGAGATGTTGCCCTCGATGATGTCGCGCAGCTCACCCCATAGTGCCTCCTCTGCCTCCTGCTCCGTGGTCTCGGGCATCAGTCGCCCCTTGATGATGAACAACCCTGCATCGAGACTTCCGGTGATGTAGGCGTTGACACTCGAGAATAGTGCTCGCTCCTTGATTAGACGATTCACTAAACGCGATGATTCGCCACCCGCCAAGAGGTCGGATGTGAGGTCGCCGAGAAAGAAGTCTCGCGACTCTCTATCGCCCATGTGGAAGGCTATTGTTATGTCCGTTGCGGGCACATCACGCTCCACCTCCAAGCGACGTGGTGATAGCTGTATTGGCTCTTCGGGTATTGGCTTAATGTCGCCACCCATATCCTCGATGTCGCCGAAGTACTCCTCGGCAAGGGCTATCATCTCATCTTCGTCTATATCTGCCGATATGGCGAGGATGGCTCGTGAGGGACGGTAGTGTAGGTCGTAAAAGGCGCGTACGTCGTCGGTCGTGGCACGCTCGATATGTTCGGGCGTGATGCCTATTGTCGCCCAGCGATAGGGGTGCTTCTTGTAGCATAGGTCGCGCAAGAGTAGTAGCTCATCACCATAGGGCTGATTGAGGTAGCGCTGCTTGAACTCCTCTATTACAACATGCTTCTCGGTGTTGCACGCCTCCTCGCTGATATTTAGATTGCGCATACGGTCGCTCTCCAACCATAGCGCTGTCGATAGGTTCTCCTTCGGGAGCGTTATGTAGAAATCGGTGTAGTCGTTATTCGTGAAGGCGTTGTTCTCGCCACACGCCATCTGCACAGGGATGTCGAAGTCGGGGACACTGTGCGTACCGCGAAACATTAGGTGCTCGAAGAGGTGTGCAAACCCCGTCTTTGTCTCACTCTCGTTGCGCGCACCAACCTTATAAAGGATATTTACGGCAGCGAGCTTCGACGACCTGTCGCGGTTTACTAATACGTGTAGCCCGTTGGCAAGTCTCTTCTCTTTGTACTTTATCATAGCTGTCGATTATTCAATACAAATATACGAAAAAATGGGGGATATGCAACAGCTATGGCGTTTTTTATGAGGTTATTGTGTTATAATGTGGCAATTATTTTATACATTTGTGATAGCAAACAAAATTAAACTTTTATGTCTCAAACGAATAAAACGCAGAAGTCGCTCGCTCGACGCCTCTTTGATACCTATGTCATAGATGCCCTTAGCTTTATGGCCATGGGTCTCTTCTGTTCGCTTATCCTTGGCCTTATTATCAAGCAGATAGCATCTATTGAGGGACTCGATTTCTTGATGGATATAGCCAGTCTATTACAGTCTCCGACTGTTGTCGGCGGAGCCATAGGCTTGGCTATCGCTATGGGGTTGAAGCGTGATATGCTTGTCACCATCTCGGCTGTGGGTGTCGGAGCGTTGGGCTATCAGTTTGGTGGCCCTATTGGTGCCTACCTTGCTGCTATCGTAGGAGTGGAGGCTGGCTCGTTGGTGTCGAAGCGTACACCTGTGGACATCATCATTACACCCCTTGTGGCGGTTGTCGTTGGTGGCTTGTTTGCGAAGTATTGCTGTACTCCTATCAACGATTGGGTGATGTCGTTGGGCACTATAATCAACCGTGCCACGGCACTCAACCCCTTTATTATGGGCGTTGTTGTCTCGGTGATGGTGGGGTGCGCCCTGACGCTACCCATTAGCTCTGCGGCGCTGTGTATCTCGATAGGTATTGGCGGTTTGGCTGCGGGTGCTGCAACGGCGGGATGCTGTGCGCAGATGGTTGGTTTTGCTGTTATCAGCTATAAGGATAATGGTATGGGCGGCCTTATATCGCAGGGGCTCGGTACATCGATGCTTCAGATTGGAAATATTGCTCGAAAACCTATAATATGGCTTGCCCCGACGCTCACATCTGCAATCCTTGGACCAGTCTCTACCGTTTGGCTAAAGATGACTAATAGTGCTGCTGGCGCAGGTATGGGTACATCGGGTCTTGTTGGTCCTATCGGCTGCTGGGAGAGCATGGCGCCCACGATGAACCATACGACACTCCTTATCGAGATTGTTGGACTCTACTTTATTGCTCCCGCCGTATTAAGCCTGCTAATACATGCGGCTATGAAGCGCATGGGCTGGGTTAAGGATGGCGATATGAAGTTAAAACGATAACACTATGAGACGCATTACACTACTATTATTCGCCCTTGTGTTATGCTCTGTGTCGCTCTCGGCACAGAACTTTGAGAGTGTGCGCAAGAAGCCCGACTATTGGGGCGAGGTAGAGGTTGTCGTTAGTGAGCGATATGGCGCGGAGGTATATATGGCAACAATAAATAAGGCGGACTATTGGGGAGAGGTGCGTATCGACTATGAGGATAGATCGGGATACCGCGCTGGCTACTCGATAGTCAAGAAGGCTGACTATTGGGGTGAGGTGCGTGTTGAGCACTATGTGAAGAGCGGCTCGCGTGATGGTTATAGCATTATCGAGAAGCCTGACTACTGGGGAGTTACGGAGGTGGAACACTACGATGCGCAGGGTAACATGGTGGCACGCTCGAAGTGTAATAAGCCCGACTACTGGGGTGAGATACGTGTTGAGCACTACGATAGGTCGAGGCGCAGGGTTGGTGTCTCGATTATAAATAAACCCGACTATTGGGGTGAGCAGACTACCGAGCACGACTTCGACGATAATTGGTCGATAGATTGTATCGCTCTGCTCTACATCTTCACGATGGATTACGCGATATAAGATGTGAATAAAGGTAATGATGCAAAAAGAGAGCGTTGTCCACGACAACGCTCTCTTTTATCTGTACTCTGTACTCTCTTCCTCTACTGGTGCTCTGGGCGAAGTAGGTCCTGAACAACCTTCACGGGCGAGAATGTCGAAATTGGCACCTCAACAAAGATAGTGTTCCAGTTGGCCATAGCGCCATTCCAGAGACCTGGAAGCTCCTGTGCACGAAGTTCGCGACCGTTTGCAGACTTCGATGAAATAAAGCCTGTCTTGGGATCGGTATACTTCGTGAGGTCATACTTTGTGCCATCGTAGCGCATAACACCGCAAACCAAGTCCACGGGGTTGAAGTGCGTTGCCTCCTTCATAAGATGCATATCCTCCTTGGCAATTTGGCTCGACTCGGCAATCTGCAGCTGCTCGCGACCCTCGTCGTCGCGTACCCAGAATGGACCACCACCAGGTTCGCCCTCATTCTTAACCATGCCGCAGACGCGGATAGGACGGTCGAGGGTTGCGATGATAAGCTCACGCGATGCGTTCTCTGGAAGCTTGCAGCATAGCTCGTCGCGAAGGAAGGCTACGGCCTCAGCATCCTTGTCCTCGCCACGCTCGTAGGCGCGTAGAAGCTCGAAGAGACGCTCCTGAAGGCGTAGTAGCTCGCCTGCCAACACACGCTTGAAGGTGATGGTGTCGGCCTTACGCTCGTCGGTCGTTACGTTGTCGATATTCTTCACGAAGATGATATCGGCATTTAGCTTGTCGAGGTTGGTGATAAGAGCACCATGACCCGCAGGACGGAAGAGTAGCTTGCCATCGTCGGTGCGGAATGGTGTGTTATCGGGATTAACGGCGATAGTATCTGTCGCAGGGCTCTGTATCGAGAAGCTAACGTCGTACTTCACACCAAACTTCTCCTCGTAGTGGCGCTGACGCTCTGCAAGAAGAGCCTCGAACCCTGCTTGATGCTCGGGCGATACGGTGAAGTGAATAGCTGCGCGCTCGCCATTAGATGCGTATAGCGCAGCCTCCACAAGATGCTCCTCGACGGGCTTGCGTGCACCCTCCTTATAGGCGTGGAAGGTTACAAGTCCCTTAGGTTTAGAGCCGTAGGCAAGACCATCAATGATGATGTTGCGAACTACATCCTTATCCTCGATTTGAGGTTTTAGGAACTTAGCGAGCTCGGCAAAGAAAGCGAACTTCTCGAGGTTCACGATGAGTTTGTCGATGCCTGGCGTACGCTTGTCGTCGTTGACATACTCGAATAGCTCCTTGAACATGCGCGTTGCTGCACCCGATGCAGGCACAAACTTAATGGTGCGTAGCGATGATACTCTCTCGGCATAGTATGCTTCGGCACTCTTCACCTCATCATCATTAAGTTGCTTTACACCATCGCCTCCCGATGCGGCACGCACCACGGGCAGTGCGGGAAATCCTTTGCAAAAGTTCTCGATCTGTTGTTTTACCTCCTCGACGCTCATGCCGCGAGCCTCGATAAGAGCGATGTCTTGATTGGTAAACATAGTTTTATATTGGTTGGTTATTAATTTTTCGGTTGAATAAATCCTCTATCTCGCACTATTATTGTCGAAAATTCTCCCAAATATAGCAATTTTTTCTTAACTTTGCACTATGATACATATTTATAATGACATAAACATCGCTTCACGCATCAGTTTCGGTGTTCACCATCAGGTGAAAACCCTCGTGGAGTTTGAGAACGTAGATGACCTACGCAGCTACTTTGGCGAGCATCGTCCCGCAAAGTGGTATATCCTTGGAGCTGGCAATAATACCCTCTTTACACACGACTATGATGGTGTTGTCCTGACGCCCACATGTCGCGGTATGGAGATATTGGAGGATAACGACGACTATGTGGATATTCGAGTGGAGGCTGGCGCTGACTGGGATACCCTTGTACAGTGGAGCGTTGATAATGGATTGTGGGGCTTGGAGAACCTCTCGGCTATACCCAGCTCGGTGGGTGCCGCCCCAGTGCAGAATATAGGTGCCTATGGAGCCGAGGCCAAGGATGTGATAACCCGCGTCGAGTACTTCGACTGCCGCACGATGAATATCCTGCACCTCACTAACGAAGAGTGCTGCTTCGCATATCGCGAGAGCATCTTCAAACATGAACTGCGCGGTATAGCCATCATCATGGCTGTCGAGATGCGCTTATGGCGTGAGGCAAAACCCAATCTTGGCTATGGCGATGTGATGCGCGAGGTCGAGGCCTTGGGTGGCGTATCGCTCGCAAACATCCGTCGTGCAATATCTGCTATTCGTGGTCGTAAGCTCCCAGACCCCAAGGTGTTAGGTAATGCTGGTAGCTTCTTTAAGAATCCTATTGTTGGTCGTGATGTCGCAGAGCGACTCCTCGAGGAGTACCCCTCGATGCCTCATTACGATGTGCCTAATGAGCCAGATAAGGTTAAGCTTGCCGCAGGATGGCTTATCGACCAGTCGGGACTCAAGGGTTACCGCGAACATGGCGTCGGTGTGCACGAGCATCAGGCGCTCGTCTTGGTGAACTATGGTACGGCATCGGGCTACGATGTCAAGCACTTTGCCGACTTTGTGATTAGCGTTGTCGAACATAAGTTTGGCGTTACAATCTCGGCAGAGGTTAATATCTTGTAACTTGGCGTTATGTCTCTTGTTGAGAGGTTTAAGGAGTATGTTGTCCAACATCGGCTCTTCACTCATGATGATAGGGTGCTTCTCGCTGTGTCGGGAGGTGTCGACTCGATGGTGCTTATGAGGTTGATGCAGGACGCTGGCTTTAGCTTTGGTGTGGCGCATTGCAACTTCCAGTTGCGTGGTGCCGAGAGCGATGGTGATGAGCTTCTTGTCGAACAAGAGGTAGCACGGTTGGGTGTCGAGTACCATGTTACGCACTTCGACACAGAGGGCGTGATGGATGATACGGGTGAGTCGATGGAGATGGCAGCGCGTCGCCTACGCTACGCATGGTTCGATGAGTTGTGTGTTGCGCATGGCTTTAAGGTTGTGGCTGTCGCCCATCATCTTGATGACTCCATTGAGACACACTTTATAAACATGCTTCGTGGTACGGGGCTTCGAGGTCTTACGGGTATCGCGGTGCATAATAATCGTGTAGTGCGTCCCCTGATGTTTGCTACGAGAGAGGAGATTTTAACCTATGCCTGCACATGCGGCGTTCCCTTTCGTGAGGATTCGTCAAATAGGTCGACGAAGTATCTGCGTAACCGTGTGCGACATGAGGTTGTACCTAAGTTGAAGGAGATAAATGGACACTATATCAATGTGATGTCTCGCAACCTATCGCGTCTTGATGAGGCGCAGCGTTTTATTGATGCGTCGGTAGCTAACATCAAACGCAAGGTACTCACAAAGGGTGATAACGACTATGTGTTAAGCGTCGCAGAGATAGATATCGCGTTACCCCGAAACTTCGTTATCTACGAGATACTTAACTCGGAGTTCGGCTTTAATGGCGATGTCGTCGATGATATCTGTGGGGTGTTGGATTGTGGCGCATCGGGACGTCGTTTCTATGCTGCCGACTGGATGGCGGTGGTAGATAGGGGAAATATCATTATTGCTGCCAAGGCTAATGACGTTGAGCAAGATGCGTTGGAGTTGTGTGTTGGCGTGGATGTGGCAACAATAGAGCTTGGAGACCATGTTATGAGCTTCGAGTACCTCGATATCGAGCGTATCACCACTCTCAACCAAGGTGCCGATGTGGCGCTTCTTGATGCCGATAGATTGAGCTATCCCCTCCACATTAGGGTATGGCGCGATGGCGATTCGTTTGTGCCCCTTGGCATGCGAGGGCATAAGAAGGTGAGCGACTATCTTGTCGACTCCAAGGTGTCGGTTGTAGCGAAGCGTGGTCAGAGGGTGCTACTGTCGGGTAATGATATAGCTTGGCTTGTCGGGCGCCGCGTTGATAACCGCTACGCAATAACGCAAAATACAAAAAGGGTACTCCGTGTGAGTATGGACTAATGGTTGATTACTATGGCAAAAAATCAGAGTTTTAGCAGCTGCATATCATCGTATAACTCGATAATGGCAGATATCGAAGCGCGTCGATTTAGCCCTATATATCTCCTTGCGGGCGACGAGGGTTACTTTATAGATGCCCTTGCCGAGAAGCTATCGTCGTCAATTCTCAACGAGGCGGAGCGCACGTTTAACCAGATTACCGTATATGGTTTGGATAGTGACCCTGGTAAGATTGTGAACCTCTGCCGACAGATGCCCATGATGGGTGCCTATGAAGTAATAATTGTCAAGGAGGCGCAGCAACTCTCCAAAATAGACACCCTCGTGCACTACACATCCTCACCACAGTCGACAACCATTCTAATTATCTGCTACAAGAATAAAGAGCAGGGCCGAGGCATTGATAAGCGTACGGCGTTCTATAAGAGTTGTGTCAAGAGTGGCGTGGTCTTCGAGTCGGTGCGACCTCGTGACTATGAGATTGATGCGTGGCTGTCGTCATATATAACCTCGGTGGGTATGACTATCGAGCCAAAGGCCATGGCGATGCTCAAGGAGCATGTCGGCATGGACCTGAGTCGTATGGCACACGAGGTAGATAAACTCGCGGTCTCGATGTCAGCAAATGAGAGACATATCAAAGATGTGCACATCGAGCAATATATAGGCATGTCGAAAGAGTTTAATACCTTCGAGCTTAGCGATGCTATCCTCAAGCAGGATGTGGCTCGCGCTATGCGTATTGCCGATCACTTCGGTCATAACCCCAAGAGCTATCCGTTGACACTCACCATAACGATACTCTTTGGGCTATTCCAGCAGCTGTTTCTATTGAACTATCACCTGTGGTTGAGTCGTCGTAGAGGTGTGCCCATGCCATCTGATGCCGAGCTTATGCCCGCCATTAAGGTTAATAATAGCTATGCCTTGCGTGAGCTTAAGGCGAATGTCGGAAGATGGGATAATCGCCGCGTGTTCAATATATTGGGCCTGATGCGCGAGTACGACGCCAAGAGCAAAGGTATGGATAACGGCGGGCTGAATGATGGACAGTTGCTTAACGAGCTGCTGCTTAAAATATTCACACAGAGGTAAATGCGTTATTCATGAGAGAGTTGGCATGGGTTGATGGTAGGGTGGTCGATGCGTCGCAGCTTCGACTCGATGTGCCGTATGTCATGCAACGAATACATACGCTCGGCGGCGAGGTTTATGGCGCATACGCCCATGTGGTGGTGATGCGTGAAGCGTCGGAGTATATGTTTGGCTTCTGCTCTCTTGTTAAGGGCGCCGACGTCGAGCGTATAGTATCGAAGCTCGTTGCCTGTGCCAATGCTCCTGCCGATTATAGTGTCCCTGTGACGATGCGTCTCGATGCCATGGGTGAGTTGACGTTTGTCGTTGAGCCTCAAACATATGGGCGTGGTGTATACCATCGAGCTGCCAGATTTACTGGTGTCACAATCGCACACTCTATACCAATCGAGATTATGGCTCAAACATCCGAGAGTGTGGCTGTTGATGCTATGGCCAAGAGTCGCGTTGCTCATCGCGGAGGCGATATGGCTCTCTCGGTGGATGGCGATGGCAATCTAATTAGTTACCCTTGGTCTCCCTTGTTTGTATACTACAAAGAGCAACTCGTCACCCCAGTGGAGTACCACTCGGTGGAGTATCGTATGGCTGTCAGTGCCGCAAATGAGCTTGGAATAAAGGTCTCGGTATATCCGATTCCGCACTCTGCGCTGGAGCGTGTAGACGAGATATTTGTGGTTGATATCATGGGTGTTAGCTCGCTGGCGAAGATAGAAAAACATAGGCTCCGATCTTCCGTGGCGATGAAACTTGCCCGAATGATGGAGCCTAAGTAATGGGTCTGTTATTGCCTCGCTATATGTTGTCTATTGCATATAGATAAGCACCCAATGATACGGCGTTGCTTGCGCCAATATCCGATATTGTTATGCCTATACGTTTCTCGGGGTCGTACACCACCTCTTCGTCGCTGCCGTATACCTTGATTTTGGTTGAGTTGCCCTTTGCAAACTTCTCAAAATCAGCGGCGTCGTCAAGGTTGTATACACTCATCTGAACGCGGTTAAGTGTGTCGCCCGAAAGGGTCTTAATCTTTGAGCGCATCTCCTCGATTAGGGCGGGTATAAAGTACTTCGATGCGCCTGCCAAACCACCACCAATAACGATGATGCCATCCATTAGCGTAGCGGCAGTTGCCATGGCGTCACCTGCCACTCGGCCAAGTGTTGCGAATGCCTCTTTGGCAGCTGCGATATCTCCCTCGATGTTGCCCTCGGCGATGTTGAATATATCCTTTGGCTCGAGTGCGCGTTCGTCGTTGCTCAACTCTTTGTATACTCTCTTTACGGCGCGAATAGCGACACCATCCTCAACGAGAATATCAGGGTAGTCGCGGTGCTTCAGGCAGAATGTCTCGACGCATGAGTTGTCACCAAGATTAAGCTTGCCGTCCATCACGAAGCCGAAGCCGAAACCTGTGCCAAAGGTGTATCCAAGTAGGTTGCGGTAGCGCTTTGTGGAGCCAGCCTCCTCAAGGCGGCGGTTGATGCGAGGTAGAGCGCCACCCATTGCCTCACCGTATGCGAAGAGGTCGGCATCGTTGTTTATGAATACGGGGATGTTGAAATGTCTTTGAAGCATTGGGCCTAATGCCACGCCATCGCGGAACGATGGGAAGTTAGGAAGGTATCCTCCAATGATACCGTTGCGATAGTCGGCAGGGCCTGGAAAGGCGAAGCTAATAGCCACAGGCTTCTCTGGCAGGGTGCTGATAATCTGCTCAAATCCAGATACTAACGTCTTTAGGCATAGGTCTAAATCATGTGCCGAAGAGGGGAGTGTTAATGTCTCGCCAATAGGCTTGCCATCAGCCATGGCTGTAAATACGAAGTTTGTGCCGCCCGCATCGAGCGTCACTACGATAGGTGTGTTCATAGTTTGAAGTTTCATGGTTAGACAAAGGTATGAATATTTTTTCTAATTGTCAACAGTTGTGAGGGTCGTTGCATATTTTCATAAAATATGTTGACTATTGCTTTGATTATTCAAAAAATAAGTATACATTTGTGGGAATTTTTTAAGGGGTACACGTTCTGTGCAGTAGTGGTGATTGGAATGCCCTGAATAAGCAGAGAGAATAGAGGCAAAGAAAATATACGAAAAATAACTTAAAATTTGTTGAACTATGGAGAACAATAAACTTCAGGAGCTTACCAAGAAGCTCTACAATGAGGGCTTGGAGAAGGGTCGCTCAGAGGCAGATCGCCTTGTGGCAGAGGCTAAGGAGGAGGCTGCTCGTATCCTTGCTGATGCAAAGGCTGAGGCTCAGGTTATCACTAAGGCTGCAGAGGATCGCGCCGAGGATGTGGCCAAGAACGCTATGACCGAGATAGCCCTTGCAGGTCGTCAGGCTGTTTCAAAGATTAAGGCTGAGTTGACCGAGGCTATTATCCTCAAGACTACTGGCAATGCTGTTAAGGCTGCCGCTGTGGATGCAGCATTCGTTAAGGATATGTTGCTTGCTGTGGCTAATAACTGGACATCTAACACTTCTGAAGTGTCGCTCAAGGCTCTCTTGCCAGAGGATAAGCGTGCTGAACTCGATGCTGCCATGCAGAAGGCATCTGCTGAGTTGCTTAAGGCTGGTATCGAGGTTGGTTACTCTAAGGATGTAAAGAATGGCTTTAAGGTAGGTGAGAAGAGTGGCGGTTACTACATCTCGTTCACCGATGAGAGCTTCGATGCTCTTTTCAAGGAGTACTTGCGCGAGAAGGTTTCTAACATGCTATACAAGTAATTAGGATGTTTGCTTCGGAGTATTACTATTTGGTTGCCGGTCTTCGTGAGTGGACGTTAGACTCGGATACCAAGGGCTTTGATGCTCGTGAGATTATCGACGACATTGTCGGTGACCTTACGAAGCGAGATCGTGAGGCGGTGCGTCTGCTCTATGCCTACTACGATTGCGAGAATATCATTGCTCGTTATGTGAAGCGCGATCGTCATAATCCTCTTGGTAACCTCTCAAGGGAGGACGTGGAGGCTGTGATGGATGAGCGCAACTACTCGATGCTCCCCAAGCGTATGGCCAAGGTCGTTAAGAATTATGTCGAGGTAGACGACGATGAGCGTGATGACGATGTTGTTCTTGATGATAGCTTTGAACATGCACTTTATGCTGCGTACTACGAAGAGTTGGCAAACTCGAAGTGTCGCTTCCTTAAGGGCTGGGGTGAGTTCGACCGTAACCTCCGTAACATAGCTGCCAGCGTGGCGGCTCGCGAGGCTGGCCGCGCCATTGGCGATGTTGTCGTTGGTGGTGGTGATGTTGTTGAGCAGTTGAAGCGTTCGTCGGCTGCGGACTTCGGTCTTCGTGGCGAGTTGCCATATATCGACGCTGTGATTACGGCTGTCAGTGACGAGCGTAATATCGTGGAGAAGGAGCGCAAGATTGATGCTATCCGCTGGTCGGAGGCAGAGGAGATTGCCGTTTTCGACTTCTTCAATATCAACTTTATCCTCTCATACCTTGTCAAGGTTAATATCGTTGCACGTTGGATGATGCTCTCACCCGAGGTCGGTCGTGAGATGCTCGATAGACTGATGCGCGATTTGGATGCCAAGGAGCTTGTGAATAAACAATAAAACATAAAATAAACGAATGAAAACATTAGGACGTGTAAACGGTATTATCTCGAACATCGTTATCGCCAAGGTTGATGGTGCGGTGGGTCAGAACGAGATATGCTACGTGTATTGTGGTGACACCCGCATGATGGCGGAGGTTATCAAGGTCATAGGCGATGAGGCCTATGTGCAGGTCTACGATAGTACGCGCGGTCTTAAGATTGGCGATAAGGTTGAGTTCGAGGGTCACATGCTCGAGGCTACCTTGGCACCAGGTCTTTTGTCGCGCAACTACGACGGTTTGCAGAACGACTTGGAGAAGATGGACGGTCTGTTCATCAATCGTGGCTCTATCACCGAGCCTATCGACTTCGAGAAGAAGTGGGAGTTTACTCCTATTGCAAAGAAGGGCGATAAGGTGTCGGCAGGTGCTTGGCTTGGTGAGGTTAAGGAGCAGTGGGTGATGCACAAGATTATGCTCCCCTTTGTGATGCAGGGTACATATACCGTCAAGATTATTGCTGCTGCTGGTGAGTATAAGGTAACTGATACCATCGCCGTTGTTGTTGATGCCGACGGTAATGAGTACAATATTAACATGGTGCAGAAGTGGCCCGTTAAGCAGGCTATTCGTTGCTTCTCGGAGAAGCCACGTCCATCACGCGTGATGGAGACGGGTGTTCGTGCTATCGACACCTTCAACCCACTTGCCGAGGGTGGTACAGGCTTTATCCCTGGTCCCTTCGGTGCTGGTAAGACCGTGCTTCAGCACGCTATCTCAAAGCAGGCAGATGCTGATGTGATTATCATCGTTGCTTGTGGTGAGCGTGCAAATGAGGTTGTGGAGATCTTCGCCGAGTTCCCCGAGTTGGTGGATCCTCGTACTGGTCACAAACTTATGGAGCGTACCATCATCATCTGTAATACATCAAACATGCCCGTTGCGGCTCGTGAGGCGTCGGTATATACCGGTATGACCATCGGTGAGTACTATCGTTCTATGGGCTTGAAGGTGTTGGTAATGGCTGACTCTACATCACGTTGGGCGCAGGCATTGCGTGAGATGTCTAACCGTTTGGAGGAGCTTCCTGGTCAGGATGCGTTCCCTATGGACCTCTCGGCTATCATCTCTAACTTCTATTCGCGTGCAGGTCTCGTGAAGCTCAATAATGGAGCAACCGGTTCAGTAACATTCCTTGGTACTGTATCACCTGCGGGTGGTAACCTAAAGGAGCCTGTAACCGAGTCTACAAAGAAGGCTGCACGATGCTTCTATGCTCTTTCACAGAGCCGTGCCGACTCGAAGCGTTATCCCGCTATCGACCCACTTGACTCTTACTCGAAGTATTTGGAGTATCCCGAGATTCGTTCATACCTCGACGAGCATATCGAGAAGAACTGGGTTGATGCAGTATATGAGGGTAAGACTATCGTTCAGCGTGGTAAGGAGGCTAACGACCAGATTAACATCCTTGGTGATGATGGCGTACCAGTAGAGTACCACGAGCGTTTCTGGAAGAGTGAGTTGCTCGACTCTGTAATCTTGCAGCAGGATGCCTTCGACTCGATTGATGCAAACTGCCCAATCGAGCGTCAGCAGCTTATGTATAATATGGTATTGGACATCTGTCGTAAGTCGTTCGACTTGGCAGATTTCGACGAGTGCTCAAAGTTCTTCAAGGAGCTTATCTATCTATTCCGCCAGATGAACTACTCGGAGTGGAAGTCGGCACAGTTCGATGATTTCCGCCAGAAGATTGAGGCTTTGGTAAACGAGAAACTTGCAAAATAAGGAGGACAAGTTATGACAACACGAGCATTTCAGAAAGTATATACAAAGATTGATAATATCACCAAGGCTACCATTACGCTTCGTGCTACGGGCGTAGGTAATGACGAGCTTGCTACGGTAGGTGGTCGTTTGGCACAGGTGGTAAAGATTATGGGCGAGAAGGTGACACTTCAGGTCTTCGCTGGTACCGAGGGTCTCGCAACAGACTCGGAGGTGGTATTCCACGGCGAGCCCCCTGTATTGCGTGTATCTGACGCCCTTGCAGGCCGCTTCTTCAACGCCTATGGCGAGCCATTGGAGGGTGGTGAGCAGATTGAGGGTGAGGCACGCGAGATTGGTGGTCCAACTGTAAACCCCTTCCGTCGTATTCAGCCTTCGGAGCTTATTGCAACAGGTATTGCGGGTATCGACCTTAACAACACCATCGTGTCGGGTCAGAAGATTCCATTCTTCGCCGATCCAGACCAGCCATATAATGCTGTGATGGCTAACGTGGCATTGCGTGCAAAGGCCGATAAGATTATCCTTGGTGGTATGGGTCTTACAAACGATGACTTCTTGTACTTCAAGCAGGTATTCGAGAATGCAGGTGCGTTGGATCGTATCGTATCGTTCGTAAATACAACAGATAACCCTCCCGTTGAGCGACTCCTCGTTCCCGATATGGCAC
>JAFVSV010000006.1 GCA_017503575.1 Alistipes sp.
GGTGAATCCGCCGGGGCTCGAACCCGGGACCCCAACATTAAAAGTGTTGTGCTCTACCTACTGAGCTACGGATTCTCCGCGTACCAAAGGTTATCCATTTGGTGGTGCAAAGATAGTCAATATTTTTATTTTACCAAAATATGTGACTATTATTCTCGCTATTCTCTCTCTTGTGTGTCGTTATCCCCGCCTTACATCCCGTCTTACACCCTCACCCTACATCCTCTCCGATATCTCGGCTACCGTAGCCCCAACATAGTTTATTAGGTCGTTAGGCGCTATGGCTATCTGAAGTCCACGCACGCCAGCGCTTATGAATATAGTATCATGCTCGAGGCAGCTACTATGTATAAATGTGGGTAGCGCCCTCTTCATGCCTATGGGTGAGCATCCGCCGCGTATATAGCCCGTTGTGGGTAGCAGCTCCTTCATCGCTATAAGGTCAGCCTTCTTGTTTGCCGACACGCGTGCTGCGGCCTTGAGGTTCACCTCGTGGTCACCAGGGATGACGCATACGAAGAGTCCTGTACGGTCGCCACGCAGCACCAAGGTCTTGAATACGGTGGCGATATCCTCGCCGAGCTCCTCGGCAACATGGGTAGCTGCGAGGTTGTTTTCATCCACGGTGTATGGCACCAAGCTATACGCTATCTTCGCCTTGTCTAATAGGCGGGCAGCGTTGGTCTTATCTATCTTTTTTGCCATAATAGTATCATTTATGTCGAGCAAAGGTACATTTTTTTTGCTATCTTTGCGCCATGAGTTATGCTCTAATCACTGGCGCCTCATCGGGAATTGGCCGATGCTATGCCACGCTTCTTGCCGAGCGCGGCTACTCCATCATTGCCGTTAGCAACCAAGCTGCGGAGTTGGAGGGTGTTGCCGTTGACCTACGCGAGCGTTACAAGGTCGAGGTGCACACCATGTGTGTAGACCTTGCGGAGCGCGATGCTGCACGCTCAATCTTTGAGCATACCGAGAGGCAGGGGTGGGAGGTTGAGATACTCATCTGCAATGCTGGCATGTTGTTATTCTCGACGCTTGTGAATACCGACCCCAAACGTCTTGCCACCATCATCGACCTGCACTGCACCACGACAACGCTCTTATGTCGCTACTATGGCGAGGCGATGAAGCAGCGCCGCAAGGGTCGCATCCTCATCATGTCGTCATCTACGGCGTGGCTACCCTACCCTACAATCTCGCATTACAGCGCCACAAAGTCATACCTTAAGAGTTTTGCCTCGGCGCTATGGTACGAGCTGCATCGCTACGGTGTTAGTGTCACTGCCGTCTTCCCGGGAGCTGTCGATACGCCATTCTACAAGCTCAGCGACAAGATGCGTCGTCGCTTCGTGGCGTTGGGTATCATGATGCGTCCCGAGACTATCGCCCGTCGCGCCATCAAGGCTATGATGCGCGGCCGTAGGCGTCTAACACCAGGATTCTTCACCAAGCTCGTTGTCGCTATATGTGCCATACTCCCAGCGCGTGTGCTCGACCTATTCCTGCGCATACGCCCCATCAAGCGACTCCTTGAGCGTGTCTAAGCCTCGATAAGTTGGCGCATTGTCGCAATGTCAATGTCGCGGAAGTCATCAATAATCATATCGGCATCGGTGCCCTTTAGGAAGTCGCGGTCGAAGGTTGTGGCGAGGGCTATAACCTTGATACCTGCACGCTTGGCAGCCTCGATACCCGCCTCGGCATCCTCGAATACTATGCACTCGGCAGGCTCCACGCCGAGCTTCGCCGCTGCCGTAAGGTATATCTCTGGGTCGGGCTTACAGCGCGTAACCTCGTCGCCTGCAACGATAGCCGAGAAGTATGGCTCGATATCGCACTTGTCGAGGACGAAGTCCACATTGGCACGGTAGCCTGATGAGCCTACGGCACATCTAATGTTCGCCTCATGGAGCGCAGCAAGCAGCGCCTTGAGACCCTGCTGTGGCACGATGGTGGGGGCATATATCTCGCGATATATAGCCTCCTTCTCCTCGCCGAGTGCATGGACGCCTACGCGCTCAACAATATCCTTGGGCATAAGCTCGCCCATAATCTCGTCGTTGCCTCGACCAAAGAGGTGGCTTAACTCCGTAAAGTCGCGCTCGACACCGTGGCGGCGGAAGAACTCCATGAAGGCCTTATAGTGTACATCCAAGTTATTGACAAGTACACCATCCATATCAAATAAAACTCCCTTAAGCATAATCGTAAAAATTGAGACTCAAAGGTAACACTTTTCGCTGAACAAAACTACGCTGTCGTTTATTATTATCACTTTTCTTTTGTCGATTGCCACAAATTCGTTATTTTTGCGTTGTATGAAGTGGATGCATCGATTTAAGAATATGCGGCTCGGCGAGAGCATGGTCTACACCTTTGTGTGGGCCGCCATATTTCTTATCCCCTTTATGAACGCTCACCTTATGGCTGAGGATAATCTCAACTTCAATAATGTGATTGTGTCGTGGGGTAAGATATCGCCGTACTTCCTAATATTCACGATTAACAATGTGCTTTTAGCGCCGCAGCTCGTCTTCCGCAATCGCTATAAGTGGTACATCGTATGGTTGCTTGTGGTCGTCATCGCTGTCTTTGGAACCATTGAGCTTCTCGACTTCCGCTACTGGCAGACAGATGACATGTTCCGTAATAAGGCATCCTTGACCGAGTTGGAGTGGTATTGGAATGTGCTCTTCAGTGTGCTTATGGCGGCTGCCAACACCATGATTAAGCTCTACTACCGAGCTCTCGACACCGACCAGCGTATGGCGAAGCTCGAGCGACAGAACGTGGAGGCGCAGATGCAGTACCTTAAGTACCAGATAAACCCCCACTTCTTGATGAACACGCTAAACAACATCCATGCGATGATAGACTTCGACAAGGATATGGCCAAGCAGAGCGTCATGGAGCTCTCGCACATGTTGCGCCATGTGCTCTACGACTCGGGCGAAAACCATACGACACTCGACAAGGAGATCGACTTTCTGCACAACTACATCGAGTTGATGCGTATACGCTATGTCGATGGGGTCGATATACGCCTTACGACACCCGATGTTAACGAGTGTCGCAAGGTGAAGATGCCACCTCTGTTGCTTATTGTGCTTGTCGAGAACGCCTTTAAGCACGGCATTAGCTACTCGAAGCCATCGTTCATATTCATAGATATAGATGTCGTTGACAAGGAGCTTAAGTGCGAGGTGACAAATAGCCAGCATAAAGCCTCGTCGTCGGAGCATAGCGGCATAGGACTAAGCAATATAACCAAGCGTTTGGACCTCCTCTTCGGCAACCGCTATACGCTGAAGATTGACGACTCGCGCGAGGATGCGTATAAAGTAAAATTAGTAATACCGATAAATAATTAGTGTAATATGGTTAGATGTATAGCTATTGACGATGAGCCATTGGCATTGCGTCAGTTAAAGAGTTATATCGAGCGCACCGAGCAGCTCGAGTTGGTAGCATCGTGTCGTAGTGCTGTCGAGGCTCAGGGTGTTTTGCAGAGTGAGAAGGTAGACCTGCTGTTCGTAGATATCAACATGCCCGACCTTAATGGTCTCGACTTCGTGCGCTCGTTGGATGGCAACTACTATATTATCTTCACCACGGCTCATCCCGAGCATGCCCTCGAGGGATTTAAGCTCAACGCCATAGACTACCTCCTTAAGCCCTTTGCCTACGAGGAGTTTATGAAGGCTACGCAGAAGGTAATCTCGCTCGTAGACCTTGTGGAGCGCTGCCATGCCGCCGAGAGCGCTGTGGCACAGAACGAGGCCGAGAGTTCGGATATGGAGTTTATATCTGTCAAGGCCGACTACAAGACACAGCTTGTCAAGATATCGGATATCGTATACCTCGAGAGCGCTGGTGAGTATGTGCGCCTACATATCGAGGGTAGCCATAGCATCACCACGCTCTTCCGCCTCAAGAATATGGAGACATCGCTGCCATCGGATAGCTTCCTGCGCGTGCACCGCTCCTATATCGTCAACCTTAAGCGCATAAGTAGCTATACCAAGGGTCGTATCTTCCTCGACAATGGCGAGTATGTACCTCTTGGCGAGAACTACAAGGCTCGTTTCTTGGAGTATTTCGATATGAAATAGCGGGGTTGGCGATACCCGCTTGGGAGGGCGGGCTGACGCCCTTGGTCGGGCGCTGCGCTTCATCGGGCGCAGGCGATGCCTGCTTGGTCGGGCGCTTCGCTTGATTAAAATTTAAGGAGCTCTGCTCCATAAACCATCGCGGCAACGGCGTTATGGTCGTCGGCTGGGGTTTCGGAGTGGTTGTTTGGTTATTTTCCCTATAGTTTTGACCAACCAACCACCCATTTTCTAATATCAACGGCGTTATGGTCGTCGGCTGGGGTTGTGGAGTGGTTGTTTGGTTATTTTCCCTATGTTTTTGACCAACCAACCACCCATTTTCTAATATATATACACATGTATATATATAGTCATTA
>JAFVSV010000032.1 GCA_017503575.1 Alistipes sp.
AAAGATGAAAGATGGTCGATGTTACGGACAGCCCCCCCCTCAACACCCCCCCCAGTGATGCGGGTAACTAAACAGATACCCGCGAGAAAGGGTGATAGTAGGGCGGAGATAGTAGGGCGGAGATGGTAGGGCGGAGATGGTAGGGCGGAGATGGTAGGGCGGAGATGGTAGGGCGGAGAGATTGGTAGGATGCAGGTAAAGTATTGGTGCATAAAAAGGACTTCCGCAGGTCTTATACTGTGTATAGCCTGCGGAAGTCAGCTCTTTTATTGATGTGCTAATGATGCGCTATCCAATTGAAAATTAGTCGCCCCAAGGTATCACAATCTCATCCTCAAAGCCTGGGTCGATACCGAAACCACCGGTACCAAATGATGTAGTGAGCATACGACCCTCGATAAGTGTCTCCATATTACGCTTCAATGGAACAACAACACCTGTCCAGTGGCTAATTTCTTCGCCGACATACACACCGTCAACCAACGATGGCTCACCATCGAAGAATTGGAAGTTAAGCTTCACGTTTGTCTGCTTACCATTAACGAAGACGTAGTCGTAGCACAACTCAAGCTCACCCTTATCGTTGAACTTAGCCTGGGTAACGAAGGTACGCGTAGGCTCAAAGTAGTTTGGCTTCTGCTCCTCAACGTTATAACCAGCTGATACATACTGTGTATATGTGACAACAGCTCTGATATTCTCTGCATTACTACCATCCTTTGTGTAGTCCTCGATATCGGTGGTAACACATCTAAACTTGCCCTTAGGTCGCTCAAGGTTAATGTCGTAGGTTAGCGCATACTCACCTTCAAGGTAGTAGTACTCGGTGAGGTCTACGTCCAACATATTGGTGAAGACATCCTTATCGTTATTATCTACAACCTCCACATCAGAGTATAGAATCTTACGCAAGTCATCAGTATTATAGTACCACGCCTCACGCACATCATCCTGAACATAATCACACCATACGAGTACCTTATACTTTGATGCATCAACATTGAAAGTTGTTACAGCCTGTGGATTCGGATCATCAACATCTGCAAATAACTCCTTACGTTCTACAAAAACAGAGTGTGATGAGGTAATGCGATATAGGTCGATAACGTAGCGCAGACATACTGGCTCTGTAAATCGAGTGCCGAGTTGCTCCATAGACTGTGCGCGGACAACATACGACGTTCCTGTCTCTGGATCACACTCTACGGTAAGGAAGTGCTCGGGAGGTGTGAGGTCGACAGAACATCTCACAGTGAGCGTGATATTCTGCTCGCCGGGGTACTCATGGATGGTCTTGTCACAACTTACGAGGGCGAGTAGCGGCATTAACATCACCACAATATGTCGAAAACTTCTTAGCATACGTTACTCTCCTATACTCTTATCCGTATTTTTATTCTTCTTATAATCTATGCGGTATGAGAAGTTGACACCAAGGCGTGTAGGTCCCCAGTAGTTAACTGTCTCCGTACGCAAATACTTACCATTATGAACGCCCTCGTATACATCGTAGGTGACATCCATATATCCCAAACCGATGGTAAACTCAACACCCCAACGCTTATTCTTGCCAAGAGGCATGGCATAACCATAGCTAACGCCAATACCCCAAATAGCATGGTTTGGATCCTGGTAGCGATACTTATCGTTAAGCTGAACGTTGAATCCTGCAACTGGAACGTGAACACCGATAAAGTGGCCCTTCACAAGAGACTCACCCCACCAATAACGCACCTCGGGCTGTATTGCAAATACCCTAATCTTGCGAGCGTCGTTGAAGTAGTCGTATGGTGAGTAGTGACCCATGACGTCAAACGATAGGCGTGGTGTTATGCGCCACTCAAAGCCAATGTTCGCTATGAGCGCAGCAGCCTCAACCGCATTAATCTTAATATTCATCAACGGTGTCGCTGGCTCTGGCTCGGGTAGTGGCTCTGGCTCGGGCTCAGGTTCTGGTTCGGGCTCTGGCTGGGGTTCTGGTTCAGGCTCAGGCTCGGGTTCTGGCTCTGGAATCTGCTCGCGCACTGTTACGAGGATAAACCACGCATTTCGCATCTGCACAAAGTAGCGCTTGTTGAGCATCTGCCATATAGAACCATTGTCGAGAGACTGAAGAACAGGGATACGACCATCAAGTGGCTCTCCGCGCCAATCCTTAGCCTCGGGGTAGTCGGCACGCAAAATCTCGAGAACCTCATCGCGACGTGGTAATGTTGTATCACCCTCAACGAGCTCGATAAGGTGATCCCAAGCAATGTATTGATCATTGTGAACGATAATCTCATCGCTGAGCTCGAGGTGGTCACGCACCATAGCCTCCAATGCTACCATACGAGCGTGGCTCAAGCGTCGGTTGGTTGCTGATGGACCCTCGGGTGATGCGGTACCGCAGAACTCGATTGAGACAATCTCTGCAAGTGTGTCCGATGTAATGGCGTTGAACAGTGAATCAATGCGGTCCAAGACACTTGCATTGTTTCGGTAATTTGGATCAATGGTCGTTGAGTTAACGCGAAAATCTACACATATACCATGACGGTCATTGGTTTGCCAAGAGCTACGCAATCGCGCATCCTGGGCGTCAACATCTGCCGGCATAAACATTATAAACAGCAGAAGAGCTGCAAGTGTCGATATGTATCTTTTTACGTACATCTAACTTAATCCAAATTCAAAAACACAAACTCGCGAAATTTATTACACATTTGATGGAACTAAGCGCCATCAAATGTTATCTCAATTGTGGAGTGAAAATTGCTGATACTCACTGATTTAATATTATCACCAAAATTTCACTCTCAAATCTGCTACAAAGGTAGTAATATTATAATAAATCACAAACTTTTTTCAATAAATTTTTCGTTGTAGTGTGAAAATAATTTTTATCAACTCATTGTCTAACATGTCAGAATAGGGCTTAAATAGCCGTTTTACCCCCATGCAAAGCACATTCCATAGCTATTCGCGCTAAAGAAAAAGAGCGATTAACACCACCTCATATAATAATATAAAGCATGTTAATCGCACTAAACGCAGAGCTCATGAAACTCACTTAAGCGTCACTTCGATTCTTAAACTTGAAGATATCTGTTAAATAGGTATCCAAGAAAAGTAGCTCGTTGTCCCCTTGTACCACCTCGTTGAGGAGCATCTCCTCCTCGCCGAAGAGTTTTAATGTTCGATTGTCAATTTCACCCATAGGCATCCGATTTAGAGTTTCTACAACACTAACGGAGCACTATGGGCTTTATTGCACAAAGTCGAAGAATAATTTTCTCAACCTAATTTAGGACGATATTTCGCTCCTTAATCATGCGACGCAGATTTATCAAGGCGTAGCGCATACGACCTAAAGCTGTATTTATGCTAACTTCGGTATGCTCGGCAATCTCTTGGAACGAGAGCTTCGAGTAGTAGCGCAGGCGCACCACCTCCTGCTGCTCCTCGGGAAGTTCGCCAATAAGCTCACGCACTGCTAACTCGACCTCCGTACGCACAATGTCGTCCTCTGTTGTTGGCTCCGAAAAACGCATTGTCCCGAGCATGTCGTAGCCCGCCTCCGACTCGTTAATCTGGCGGCTCGACTTCTCGCGGCGGAAGTGGTCGAGCACTCTATTATGAGCTATACGCAGTACCCATGATAGAAACTTGCCCGAGTCGACATAGCGTCCCTCGTCGATAACCTTAACGGCCTTGATAAATGTCTCCTGGAAGATATCATCGGCAATGGCATCATCCTTCACCATCATGCCAATATAACTGCGCACACGCTGTGAGTGGCGCTCTATCAGTTCGGAAATAGCACTCCTATCACCTGCAAGGTAATTATTAAGCAGTACACGATCGCTTAATGCAGTCACGTTCATACTCTGTCCTCCTATATGGTTAGTTCAAGAGCAGAAATTCTTCGATAGGCAGTACAATTTTAGAGTTAATAACTTTGTTTTCGATTGCAAGTTACGAATAATTTGTCAATCTGCAAAATTTTGGCCTCCTATTCTCGATTGCCGTAATCGCGAAAATCCAGCGCATTCGCGGTGCAAAAGCTGTGCCAATCAGCATGTTAACCTCATTTTATCGACCTATTCATACTGTTATCCTATATGGGTGAAACGACAAAATACAGGGGTGAAATAGCGATAAAACGAGTTGTCACAACAAAAATCAAACTCCCCACAACACATAAAGTGAGGCCGATACTCGTGTTATCGGCCTCACTAAATGGTACATATATCAACTATAATGTTGACTTTGACTCGGTAGCGACCTCGCTGCTTACCTTCGAGATAAGACCCTTAAGCACGTTGCCAGGTCCCACCTCCGTAAACTCTGTTACGCCATCCTCGAGCATCTTCTCAACAATCTGTGTCCAACGCACGGGGGCTGTGAGCTGTGCGATAAGGTTGCGCTTGATATCCTCGGCATCGGTATAGGGCTGTGCATCAACATTCTGGTATACGGGGCACGATGGTGTCATGAACTCTGCCTCGGCAATGGCGGCCTCCAGCTCCTGACGTGCGGGCTCCATAAGTGGAGAGTGGAAAGCACCGCCAACGGGGAGACGCAAGGCGCGCTTTGCACCAGCCTCCTTAAGCTTAACGCATGCGGCATCCACTGCCTCATCGGCACCCGAGATAACGAGCTGGCCTGGGCAGTTGTAGTTAGCGCCAACAACAACGCCGTCGATAGATGCGCACACATCTTCAACCGTCTTGTCGTCCAAGCCGAGCACTGCGGCCATACCGCCAGGCTGCTGCTCGCAACACTTCTGCATAGCCATAGCGCGCTTTGACACCAGACGCAAGCCATCTTCAAACGAGAGAGCGCCAGCGACAACCAGCGCCGAGAACTCGCCGAGTGAGTGGCCAGCAACAGCATCTGGCTTTGCGCCAAGAGCCTTCGCCAAGATTACCGAGTGTAGGAATACAGCGGGCTGTGTAACCTTTGTCTGCTTAAGCTCCTCGGGGGTGCCTGCAAACATAATATCTGTAATGCGGAAACCAAGAATCTCGTTAGCTTTCTCAAAAAGTTCCTTTGCCTCGGGGACGTTCTCGTAGATATCCTTACCCATACCTACCGCCTGTGAACCCTGGCCAGGAAATACATAAGCGTGCTTCATAATATTGATAAATGTATTAGTTATATCGTTCCTAAATCGGCGACAAAGATACAAAAAAATGTTAAAAAAAGCATACCTATATATTATAAAGGGTTAAAAGGTGGATAAAAGTGCTATTTTGGATGGCGCATATCACTCGACTATCAGCTGATATTCGAGTTGGTCGACAAAGCCCTCGGCTCTTCGTAGCCAAGCGCGGCGGCGACCACACTGCTCGAAGCCGCACGACTCAAAGAGTGAGATGCTCGCCTCGTTGTCAGCGGCTATTGATGCCCATATCTGCTTAACGCCAAGCGTCTCGATGCCATATTGGCGTATTGCCTCGATGGCGGCGCGGGCATAGCCATGGCGACGCTCCTGTGTGTAGATGAGTATACCTATGCCGAAGCGACGGTTGTTCGGGTCAAACTCGAAGAGGTCGATGCTGCCAACGGCAATGCCCTCAATATCAATCACAAGACGCATCTGTCGTGTGGCGTATATGTCGTAGCTCTGCTCCTCTATAAAGCGCGCCAGACGCTCCAACGAGAGGGGTGCCATGGTGCCACTCACACGCCACACCTCGGGGTCATTCTCCCATATATATAACAACTCGACGTCCGAGGGCTCAATGGCTCTAAGGCGGCACTTCGGGGTATCAATAGAGAACATACTACAAGCCGATAATCTTGTTGCGGATAAGCATCGCTACACCCCAAGCATTGGCGCTGTCGGACATCTTCGATACGCGGAACTTTGTATCCTTATATACGAGATTGAGCGAATACTTGTTTGTTGACGACTTGAGTGGTAGCATGAGGTATTCGCCAGCCTGCGCAAGGTTGCCGCCGACGATAACGGTCTCGGGGTTGAAGGTGTTGATAAGGAAGGCTACGGCCTTGCCAACCTTCTCGCCAGCCTCCTCGATAAGCTCGATGGCGAGGTTGTCGTCGTTGCGCGCAGCAGCGATAATATCGTTAATGTGGATGCTTTCGCCACGGTCGTACATCTCACGAAGACAGGTGTTTACGCCGTTGCGGATGAGGTATACAATCTTGTCCTCGATGGCGATACCCGACACCTCAGTCTCCAAGCAACCCTTTTTGCCGCAGCCGCAGATAATCTCGTTGTCGAAGAATGGGATGTGGCCGAACTCGCCAGCAAAGCCATTCTTGCCGTAGTAGAGTTTACCGTCGATGACAATACCGATTGCCACGCCGCGACCCATGTGCAGATAGAGCACATTGCTCTCGTTCTTCGACTTGCCTGTGGTGTACTCGGCATAGCAGCGTGCGCGGGTGTCGTTCTCAAGAAGTACACGGATGCCGATGCGCGATGAGATGATGTCGCGTAGCGACTCCTCCGACGATGTGAAGTATTTGTACGAGCGACCTGTCTCTGGGTTTACGCGTCCTACCATCGAGACGCCCACACCGAGTAGCTTCTCGCGGTCTACGCCCGAGTCGGCAACAAAGGCCTCGATATTCTGGCATATACGCTCGAGGCACTGTGGACGGTCGACAAGCTCAAACGAGGTGTCGATACGTTCGCTGATAACATTGTTCTGCAAATCGGTGACAACGTATGTCATGTGGTCGCGGCCAACGTTAATGCCTGCGAAGTATATTGCCGAATTTGCCAAACCAAAAACATTAGGGCGGCGTCCACCAGGAGTCTCTACCTTGCCCAAGTCGATGACGATGCTGTCGTCAACAAGCTCCTGTACGAGTTTTGTCATCGTTGGTACGCTGATGTGTAGCTCGCGTGTTAGCTCCGATAGGGTAGACTCACCATTGAGCGCCATGTAAGCAATGATGTTGCGCTTAATGATGTTGTTTTTGTGGGTGATGCCCTTCATATTTTCGGTGGCATCTATATTAAAAAACTTTGCAAGCGATGTCATGTAATGTGATTTTATTGTTTTACTATGACAAAGATAATAAAATATTTTTCAAAATAGTTATAATTTTTCATTAATTTTTTATAAAAATCGAATTTACCCACAACTTGCAATGACTTTGCGAATTATCGTTTTGTGTATGTCCCTTTTGACCAATTTACGCCTCTTTGTCTACAATCTAAAATCTTGATTTTAACAATAAATGTTAAAAGGGCAGATGTTGATGTCGAGTAATAAATAATTTTTCGTAACTTTGCATGTTATATATATTAGCATGAGAGTACGAATGAAGCGTTTTGCGATAGCCATACTTCTGATTATCAGTGGCATATTTGCCGCTGATAGGTGCTCTGCGCAGTATTATAGCTGGGGTGTAGACCCCGTATCGCTACGCTGGCGACAGATGAAGAGTGACACATATCGTGTCGTCTACCCCTCCGTGACACAGGACATAGCAAATAGAATGATGCTCTATCTGGATGCCGTGCAGGATGACATCGCATACGGCTACAAGTATGAGCAGATGTCCATACCATTTGTTGTGCATCCTGCGAATATGCTCTCCAACGGATTGGTTATGTGGCTCCCAAAGCGTGTTGAGTATCTATCAACACCAGCGGTTGATGGCTACTCGATGCCGTGGACAAAGCAGCTTATCGCCCACGAGTATCGCCATGCGGCACAGTATAATAACCTTAATCGAGGTCTTATCAAGGGCTTGAGCTATCTGCTTGGACAGCAGAGCTCTACCATAGGCTTACTCTTCATGCCGCTATGGATGATGGAGGGTGATGCTGTGCAGACCGAGACCGAGATGTCGACATACGGCCGAGGTCTGCAACCATCGTTCACAATGGCCTATCGCGCTATTGGCGACGTATATGGCGAGTACAAAAACTTCGACAAGTGGATATGTGGCTCGTATAAGGACTATATTCCAAACCACTATGCCTTGGGCTACTTGGTGTGTCGACACAGTTACAACCGCTTTGGCACAATCATAGGCAACGACGTAGCCGAGCTTATGAAACGCCGCCCATACATGGTGATATCCAATACATGGATATTCAGACGCCTCTACGGCGTGTCGCAGCCCGAACTATTTGAGGATACTTTCGACACGCTATATAGGCATTGGCAGTCGCAACCACAGGTGGTGCAGAGCACAGAGCCAATAGAGATACCAGAGGTCGAGTGCTACACCGAGTATTCGCACCCAATAGCCACAGAGGGTGGTAGCATCATAACCCTCAAGAGCGACCTCGATAAGGCTATGGCCTTTGTGGAGATTGATCCTGCAACGGGTGAGGAGCGTCGCATAGCGCATATAGGCATGCTGTCGTCGCGACCAGCACTTAGTACTACGGGGCGACTATGGTGGACAGAGTATCGTCGCAGTGCGTGGTTTGAGCAGGAGGTGACATCGAGGCTATGCTACATGGACCTTGATGACGAGCGCAAGCGCACAGTAGCAAAGCAGCGTAATGTACTCTATCCCACCCCTACAAGTGGTCATGGTATAGCATGGGTGGAGTATGCGTGGGATGGTCGATATGCGATAGTTATCAATGGCAAGTCGACTATTGGTAACCGTGTGGAGCTACCCATAGGCAAGGAGGTGCACGGCATGGCGTGGGATGATGCCACCGAGGCGTTGTATGTTATCATCACTGATGACGACGGCATGCACATCGCGCGCGTTGAGCGCGAGGGGTTAACACAGATAACCAAGCCAGCATACACCACGCTTAGTGCACTACGCGCCAAGAACGGCAGACTATACTTTGGCTCTATAGCGTCGGGGCGTGATGAACTACACTACTACGACCTTGCCACATGTAAGGAGTATCGTATATCTACATCGAGCTATGGTTCGTTCAGCCCTATGCCGATGGATAGCACTACGGTGGTTGCAACTTCGTATGATCGTCGCGGCTACCTCCCCGTAACGCAGGATATGGGTGATGCTACGGAGGTCGTCTATGCGCCACATCCACCACTCACGGTATTGCCCGAGTCAAAGCCATGGGGCGTGGTTAACTTGGATACGGTACGCTTTGATAGTGCGACAGCTACGGAGATTACATCAAAGACGCCACCTAAGCGTTTCAGTCGTGCGCTACACGCCTTCAACATACATAGCTGGGCACCTGCATCGTATGACCCATACGACATTATGGAGCAGTCGCGCATATCGTTTAACCTCGGAGCGACGATAATGTCACAGAACATACTATCGACCATGGAGGGCTTCTTGACATGGGGCTGGAACCCCAAGGAGGGCTCTGTATTCCGCGGCAAGCTGCGCTACAACGGCCTTGGCGTCAACCTTTGGGCGCAAGGAACATACGGTGGAAAGCAGCAGATATACCGTGTGGCGGCGTATAACCCTGAAAAGGGCAAGGTCGAGTACTCGCCAACGCCCGAGCGTGGCAAGTACTTCTCGGTGGGCGCTGGCGCTACACTCCCCATACTCATCGACAAGGGCTACCACACGCAACAGTTGACACTATCGGCATCATGGAACTACTCTAATGGCAAGGTGGCAAATATCGACGAGCTGCGTTTCGAGGGTGGTAAGATTAGCAATGTGCTTACCGTGGGCTATACCGAGGGCGTTCACCAGCTCTCTATGAGCGCTTCGTTCCAGGACTTCGTGCGCATGTCACACCGCGACTTCCTGCCTCCATGGGGTGTTGTGCTTATGGGTGGTTATACGCTAAACCCCACAACCGACGACATGGGACATCTGGCGGTGATATACGGAAAGCTATACACCCCGGGCTTTGCCAAGCACCACTCGCTATCGTTGGCAGCATCGTACCAGACATCGCTCGGTGGCTTCCATTCGAACGATGTACTCTCGGAGCTAACGTTTAAGTCAACTATGTTGTTGCCACGCGGCTTTTCGACCTACGACATCGTAAATGACCACTACATAGCATCGTCGCTGAACTACCATCTGCCGGTATGGTATCCCGATGGGGGTTGGAGTGGCGTTATATACTTCAAGCGTCTCCGTCTCAACGTGGGCGTAGACTACGCATCGTTCCGCAAGAGTAATAGCTTTAACCAGCATGGTGAGATAGTCAAACGACGTAAGCATATCGGCGCGATGGGCGTAGACCTCGGTGTTGACTTCAATATATTCAGCATGCCGAGTGCTGCAACAATATCGGCAACCTTCTCGTTATATAGAAAGGCATCACCCGATCCTGCTACGAACGGAAAGCTACACTTTGGCTTCGGATTGGGACTTCCGTTCTAAAGGCAACGAGGACGACTATATGTTAAGCACATTATGATTAAGAGATAGAATAAAACCTGAACAATATGGCAGAGACTAACAAGAGGTGGTGGCAACGCCTAAACCTCAAATCCCAAAAGAGGGGAGGCAAGAGCACCACAAAGAGGAGTAGCAAGAGCAGAAATGGCTCGAAAGGTGGCGCCAAGAAGAGATGGTATAGACGCCTTAATTGGCAGCAGTGGGTCGTAATCTGTATGTGGGTTGTGACACTGTGCGTGTTGATTGCCATAACCTCGGTATTCATGATGGCGAAGAACGAGAAGTTTGGCCCGATGCCTACATTCGAGGAGCTGGAGAATCCTAACGCGAACCTCGCCTCGCAGCTATTCTCGGCTGACGGAGAGCTGTTGGGTGTCTACTTCAAGGAGAATAGAACATCGCTATCATACGAGGAGCTCTTCCCCGAGGATCGTAGCAAGTGGCTCTCGATAGATGGCCATGAGCTACCACCTATCGTAGCAGCGCTCCTTGCAACGGAGGATGTGCGCTTCTTCGACCACTCGGGTATCGACTTTACGGCTACGGCGCGTGTGGGTGTTAAGACCCTACTTATGAGACAGGGCGATCAGGGCGGTGGTAGTACCATAACCCAGCAGTTGGCCAAGAACCTTTTTGATACCCGTAATACGGGAACTATCAAGGCTAAGACCAAGGAGTGGGTCATAGCCACCCAACTCGAGTATAACTATACGAAGGAGGAGATTGTTGCCATGTATCTCAATACTGTCTCTTTCTCGGATAACAATCACGGCATTAAGGCGGCCGCCAACAACTTCTTCGGCAAAGAGCCTCGCGACCTGAGTATCGAGGAGGCAGCCATCATTGCGGGTCAGGTGAAGGCGCCTACCACATACGCCTTGGTGCGCAACGGCAAGCCTAATGAGAAGGCTGTCGAGCGTCGTAACCTTGTGCTTCGACGTATGGCCGAGGCGGGGGCTATCAGCCATCAGCAGGCAGCCGAGCTCTCGAAGCTCCCCATCGACCTGTCGCGCTATAAACGCCCATCCGAGTCGCACAACGAGGGCTCTGCACCCTACTTCCGCGAGATGGTACGCATGACGATGAACCAGACGAAGCCCGTAGCACCCAATCGCAAGGACTACTCTACGAAGTTGGCGTACGATGAAGCGATGTGGGACTACAACATAGCTCTCCACGAGTGGGAGACCAACCCACTGGTGGGCTGGTGTAACAAGAATACCAAGCCTAATGGCGAGAAGTATAACATCTATTGCGATGGTCTGCGCATATACACAACCCTCGACTCACGAATGCAACAATTTGCCGAGGAGGCTACGCGTGAGCACATGGCAGAGGTGGTGCAGCCACGCTTCGACAAGCAGGCAGCACGCCGCGGCTCTATATTTGTCGACCTCGGTGCCAAGCAGATAGAGGCTAAGATTGAGAGTAGCATGCGCTATTCGGATCGCTGGTATCACATGACCGATGCGGGATATAGCGAGGAGCAGATACGCGCCTCGTTCGATACGCCTACGAGGATGAGCGTATTTACCTATAAGGGTGTTCGCGATACTATTATTACGCCGCGCGACTCTATTATCCACAACCTCTCAATCATGCGCTCGGCATTTGTTGCGATGGACCCCAAGACGGGCCATGTGCGAGCCTATGTCGGTGGTCCCGACTTCCGCTTCTTCAAGCACGATGGCGTAAAGCAGGGTCGTCGACAGGTGGGCTCTACAGCAAAGCCATTTATCTATACCTTCGCCATCGACCAGCTCAAGCTTGACCCTTGCCACCCTGTGCCCAACAGACCAGTATCTATCGCAACTGTGGCGGGTATATGGTCACCCAAGGAGGCTGGAAATGTAGAGTATGTTGGTACTCATCCGCTGTACTGGGGTTTGGCAAAGAGTCGCAATAACTACTCGGCATGGATTATGAATGAGGCAAATAACCCACAGGCTGTGGCCGACTTTATAAACTACCGTATCGGCATTAATAGCTATATTGACCCAGTAGTATCGCTATGCTTAGGCTCATACCAGAGTAACCCCTTTGATATGACGGCAGCATACTGTACCTTCGCAAATCAGGGTAATCGCGTATCACCAATCTTCGTGACGCGCATCGAGGATAGCCGTGGTAATGTCTTGGCAGAGTTCCGCCCAACGACCGAGCAGGTGCTATCCGAGGATGTGGCATATACGATGATTACGATGATGCAGCGCGTGGTGACCATAGGTACGGCAGGACGTATGCACTACGAGTTTAAGTTCAACGACGTTGAGCTCGCCGCAAAGACAGGTACCACAAATAATAATGTCGACGCATGGTTTATGTGTACACTCCCTAACCTCGTAATTGGCTCGTGGGTAGGTGGTGATGATAATACCATCCACCTCACAAGTGAGGCCGATGGCTCGCGTATAGCACTGCCTATAACGGGTAAATTCCTCACAAAGGTGTTCGCTGCCGACACCCTTGGTGTGCGCCGCACCGATACGTTCAAGCGCTCACCCAATGTTCCGAGGTATGACTGCCCAATAGATATGGAGGAGAGCACCGCGTTGAGTTCGACACGAGATATTGGTGGTGACATCTTCGACCTCGAGTAGTTCGTTGAGCCCCCAATATCATACATATATATAATAAGTATTCACCAATTCAACATTGAAGATTATGAAGATTGCAATTGTTGGCGCAAGTGGCGCCGTGGGTCAGGAGTTTTTGGCAATACTTGAGAACCACCCAATGGCTATCGACGAGCTTGTACTCTTCGGCTCGAAGCGTAGCGCAGGTACGACATATAAGTTTCGCGGTAAGGATATCGTCGTTCGCGAGCTTCAACATAACGACGACTTCAAGGATATAGATGTCGCCTTGTGCTCGGCAGGAGGCTCCACCTCGTTGGAGTTCGCCGAGACCATCACAAAGCATGGCTGCTTTATGATTGATAACTCGTCGGCATTCCGCATGGAAAACGATATTCCACTGGTAGTGCCCGAGGTGAATGGCGAGGATGCCTTCAATGCCCCACGCCGCATCATAGCAAACCCCAACTGCACAACTATACAGATGGTTGTAGCCCTCAACGCTATCGAGCGTCTCTCGCATATCACAAGCGTGCATGTCGCCACCTACCAGTCGGCAAGCGGCGCAGGAGCGAGCGCCATGCAGGAGTTCCGCGAGCAGCACGAGGCTATCATCGAGGGTCGTGAGCCTAAGGTCGAGAAGTTCGCATACCAGCTGGCTTACAACCTTATACCCCACATCGACGTCTTTCAGGATAACGACTACACCAAGGAGGAGATGAAGATGTACTACGAGACACGCAAGATAATGCACTCGGATGTTCATGTCTCGGCTACATGTGTGCGTGTCCCCGTTATGCGCGCCCACTCGGAGGCTATATGGGTGCAGACCGAGGAGCCGCTGAGCGTCGAGCAGGTGCGCGAGGCATTCGCTACAAGCAAGGGTATAGTACTTATCGACGAGCCAGCAAACAAGCGCTATCCCATGCCTCTCTTTGCCGAGGGTAGCGACCCCGTGTATGTGGGTCGTGTGCGTAAGGATTTATGCAACGAGTGCGGCATAACCTTCTGGTGCGTAGCCGACCAAATACGCAAAGGTGCAGCACTTAACGCCATACAGATTTTGGAGCTTCTTATTGCTAATAAATAAGGATATGGTTTTATTGGAAGAGAAGAGCAATTATTGAAAAAATTTATTATTTACATATTGTTGCATTTGACTATATTTTTGCATACCTTTGTCCGAGAAAGCGCGTATATTAGCGAATTAAAGAGTTCGAGAAAACAGAAAAAGATCATATTATTAAACTATAAGAAAAACTTAAAAAACTTAAATTACTATGGAAATCCCATTTGCAGAAGCTTATCGAATTAAGATGGTTGAGCCACTCAAGAAGAGCACTCGCGCGGAGCGTGAGCAGTGGCTTAAGGAGGCACACTACAACCTTTTCGGCTTGAAGTCGGAGCAGGTATACATCGACTGCTTGACAGACTCAGGTACTGGCGCTATGAGTGACCGTCAGTGGGCTGCCATGATGACTGGTGACGAGGCTTACGCTGGCTCAAAGTCATTCTTCCAGCTTAAGGAGACTATCTTCAACATCACAGGCTTCGAGTACGTTATCCCTACACACCAGGGTCGCGCTGCTGAGAACGTGTTGTTCTCACACCTCGTAAAGGCTGGCGATATCATCCCAGGTAACTCACACTTCGACACTACAAAGGGTCACATCGAGTTCCGTAAGGCAACAGCTTTGGACTGCACCATCGACGCAGCAAAGGATACACAGCTCGAGATTCCTTTCAAGGGTGAGGTAGACTGCGCAAAGCTCGAGAAGGCATTGGCAGAGAACGCTGAGAAGATTCCTTTCATCATCGTTACCATAACAAACAACACCGCTGGTGGTCAGCCTGTATCAATGAAGAACCTCCGCGACGTTCGCGCTATCGCCGACAAGTATGGCAAGCACGTGGTATTCGACTCAGCACGTTTTGTTGAGAACGCATACTTCATCAAGACCCGCGAGGAGGGCTACGCCGATAAGAGTATCAAGGAGATCTGCAAGGAGATGTTCTCTTATGCTGACGGTATGACAATGTCATCAAAGAAGGATGGTCTTGTGAACATGGGTGGTTTCATCGCTACACGTCACGAGGACTGGTTCGAGGGTGCTAAGCGTTTCTGCATCCCATTCGAGGGCTTCTTGACATACGGTGGTATGAACGGTCGTGATATGGCTGCTTTGGCAGTAGGTCTCGACGAGAACACCGAGCTTGAGACTATCGAGACTCGTATCAAGCAGGTACAGTACCTCGCTGCGAAGCTCGACGAGTACGGCATTCCTTACCAGCGCCCCGTAGGTGGTCACGCTTTGTTCGTTGACGCTGACAAGGTGCTCACCAACATTCCTAAGGAGGAGTTCCCAGCACAGACACTCGCCATCGAGCTCTACTTGGAGGCAGGTGTTCGTGGTTGCGAGATTGGCTACATCCTTGCTGACCGTGACCCAGTAACTCGCGAGAACCGCTTTGGTGGTCTTGACCTCCTTCGCTTGTGCATCGCTCGTCGTTCTTACACTAACAACCACATGGACGTTATCGCTGCTGCGTTGAAGAACGTATACGATCGTCGCCACGAGATTAAGCGCGGTGTGAAGATCGTTTGGGAGACTGAGTTGATGCGTCACTTTACTGTGAAGCTCGAGCGCTTGTAATTTGTTGTGATAAGGGGTCATTCTCGGCCCATCACTAAAAGTAAGCCACCCAGGGCTGTACGCTAAGTACTATCCCTCGGGTGGCCTCTTTTGTGATAGACCAAGTCTAACCCCTTCTGACAACAAATTAATTTGCCGTGATAGCGGCGCTACTGCGCCGCTTCAGTCCAAAGTCCGAATGGGATATACTTGTGCGTACGACCCATTGTCGGGAATATTTGTTAGGGACAGTAGATGTCTACCTTATTTTGCGAAACGAGCAATGAGATACAATTTCTTGTCAAAAGTCGTGAGATGTGGTGCTAAGCAAGTCGATTATCAATGGGCCTTAATTTGATGTCAGAAGGGGTTAGCTGTGGCCTCGATAAAGAGAAAGCCCGGATGGGATATACTTGTGCGTATTTCCCATTCGGGCTTTGGATTGAGAGGTCGCAGATGACCCCTTATCACATCAAATTAGTTCATTGCCTGCTGGATAGCTACCGCAATAGCCACAGTCGCACCCACCATAGGGTTGTTACCCATACCGAGGAAGCCCATCATCTCAACGTGTGCTGGTACTGATGAAGAGCCTGCGAACTG
>JAFVSV010000033.1 GCA_017503575.1 Alistipes sp.
AGTTTGAGAAGGCTTTCGATCTTCAGATTCCTGATGCAGACGCTGAGAAGATTCAGACTGTAGGTGACGCTATCAACTACATTGAGGCTCACAAGTAATAATCGAATTTAATCTTTGTAGGTCGAGACGTCGTAATGGAGTTGCGTAGAGTCGTAGTTACTGGCATAGGTACTATAAACCCTTTAGGTAACAATATTGAGGAGTATTTCCACAATTTGGAGGCTGGAGTAAGTGGTGCTGCCCCCATAACTAATTTCGATGCATCGAATTTCAAGGTGCGTTTCGCCTGCGAAGTAAAAAATTATGATTGGTCGCGATACTTCGACCGTAAGGAGGTTCGTAAGTACGACCGCTTCGCTCAGTTTGCAGTAGTGGCAGCCACCGAGGCTGTTGCTGATGCCGCTCTCGGCGACGATGTGAATCGTCGTCGTGTGGGTGTTGTGTGGAGCTCGGGAGTAGGTGGTATCGAGACCTATTTTCAGGAGTGTATGGACTATGCCAAGGGAGGTGAGCTCCCTCGGTTTAGTCCATTCTTTGTACCCCGAATGATTGCCGACTTGGCAGCGGGACACATCGCTATGAAGTACGGCTTCATGGGCCCTAATTATAGCGTCACGTCAGCATGTGCCTCATCTAACCATGCCATCATCGACGCACTGAACCTCATACGTTTAGGCAAGGCCGAGATGATTGTGACGGGTGGTGCCGAGGCCCCTATCATTCAGGCGGGTGTCGGTGGCTTTAGCTCTATGCAGGCGCTCTCGACACGCAACGACGACCCAGCGCACGCCTCACGCCCCTTCGATAAGGATCGTGATGGCTTCGTTATAGGTGAGGGTGCTGGTGCCTTGGTGCTCGAGGAGTATGAGCATGCCGTAAAGCGTGGTGCAAAGATCTATTGTGAGGTCGTCGGTGGCGGTATGTCGGCCGATGCTCACCACATGACTGCTCCTCACCCCGAGGGTGCTGGTGCAATCCTATCTATGGAGGAGGCGTTGAGCGATGCAAATCTCACCCCCTCGGATATCGACTATATCAATGTCCATGGCACCTCTACGCCACTGGGTGATATTGCCGAGTTGAAGGCTCTCGATGCCGTCTTTGGCGAGAACCTCAAGAAGATGAGTATATCATCTACAAAGTCCATGACGGGTCACCTCTTGGGTGCTGCCGCCGCTATCGAGGCGTTGGCATGTATCATGGCAATCACACGCGGTATAATACCGCCTACAATCAACGTCGAGAACCTCGACCCCGCTGTCGACCCCGAGTTGGATTTGACCCTCGGAGAGGCTCGTAAGCGCGATGTGAATGTTGCCCTCAGCAACACCTTCGGCTTTGGAGGTCATAACTCGACAGTCATCTTCCGTCGTGTAGCGGAGTAACAATCTGTATCAACTCACGCTCATGTTCGAATTTCTGCTACGTCCCATTCGTCGTCGTTATGGCCGCGATAAAGAGTTCTACGCCGCCATTGACGATATGTTCCACTTTATGCCACACAACATAGAGTTGTATAAGCTCGCGCTTATACATAAGTCGGCATCCGTGGAGCTTGAGGATGGTAGCCATGTCAATAACGAGAGACTTGAGTTCTTGGGCGATGCCGTTATTGAGAGCATCACCTCGGACTATCTATTTATAGAGTTCCCCGACCGTGATGAGGGCTTTATGACGCAGCTGCGCTCGAAGATAGTGTCGCGCCAGTCACTCAATAGCATAGCCTCAAAGATAGGCCTCGATAAGTATGTTATCTCGCACGCCTCGGGAAATATGACCCATAAGCATATCTATGGTGACGCCTTTGAGGCGATGATGGGCGCTATATATTTGGATAAGGGCTACGACTTTGTTAATAGGCTGCTTATCAATGAGATATATGGCCAATATCTGTCGCTCGATAATATGCTTCAGTGTGAGACCGACTTCAAGAGCCGCCTTATAGAGTGGTGTCAGAAGAATCACTACGCTATTGAGTTTCACACAACCAGTGAGCCAGGCACGTCGATGGCACATCCTACATTCGTGTCTACGGTCTATGTCGATGGAATAGCCGTGGGTCATGGCGTTGGCGATTCAAAGAAGCAGGCCGAGCAGGCTGCAGCTCACTCGGTTAGTGAGGCTAAAGCCTCGGCGCTTGACGATGAGAATAGTGCAAAGATATTGGATCGGATTGACCGTATAACCAATTAATTTCTTGTGATAAGGGGGCTCCTTCGGCCTCTCAATCATTAGCTCGAATAGGAAATACACCAAGTATGTCCTATCCGAGCTAATTTCATGTCGAGACCAAATTAGCCCCCTTCTGACAAGAAATCAAGTTTCTTGTGATAAGGCAGACAGCTACTGCCACTAACAAGAAATCCCGTCAGTTGATGCTTCGAATACTATAAATATCCAGTCAGAGAGTAAGGTGTGCCCGCTATAATTTTCCGTTTCCCATTTTGCATTTTCCAATTTTATTCGTAACTTCGTATGTTGATTTCAGTATACGATGAAAAATATCGCTGATAAGATATTGTCGCGCGGTGCAGCTGCGCTTAATGACGAGGAGCTTGTGGCTGTTGTGGTTGCCGAGGGCGCGGAGGATGAGCGTGCCAAGGGCGTAGCCTCGGAGCTTATGGCGCTTAACTCGCAGTCGCTTGTCGAGTTATCGCGCGTGGAGCTGTCGCGATTGCGCATGATGGCGGGTGTGGGTAAGCAACGCGCTATGCGCCTTAAAGCGGCAATTGAACTTGGGCGTAGGGTGGCCGTGGCTGATGCTAATACGCAAGATGTTGTGCAATCAGACGAGGATGTTGTGCGCATCATGGAGCCGCTACTCGGCAGCCTTCAGCATGAGGAGTGCTGGGCATTGTATCTCGCCTCGTCGGGAAGGGTCATTGAGCGTATGCGTGTTAGTCAGGGCGGTGTTCAGGCTACGGTAGTGGATTGTAAACTTATTATTAAGCGCGCTATCGAACTGCTTGCTACTCAACTTGTTTTGGTTCATAACCACCCCTCGGGTAGTGCCGAGCCCAGTCGTCAGGATATGGAACTTACGGAGCGGGTCTCGGAGGCTGCGCGTCTCTTCGATATGCGTCTGCTGGATCATGTGATAATTAGTGCTGGTGTGCGCTACTCATTTCGTGCTCATGGTCTGATAAGATAGCTGTTGATGAGTATAATCGTATTAGTTAATTAGTGAAAATAAGTTATATTATGAAGAGGATTACCGTACTATCTGTTGCTATGATATTGATGGCAACCAACCTATTCGCACAAAGCAGTAAGCCTAAACCAGACAGGGAGTGTGTCGATTTGGGAACGGGTGTCTTATGGGCAACTATGAATGTGGGTGCTGGCTCGGTTACCGAGCTTGGCGACTATTATGCGTGGGGCGATGTCGAGGAGCGGAAGATCTTCAATAAATCCATCTGTGAGCTATATGATGAGGAGTTGGATGAGATAGGTGGTGGCGAATATGATGTCGCGCGTACATTGTGGGGCGAAGGCTGGCGCTTACCAACGCGAGATGAGGTTATGACGCTCAAGATGAAGTGTAAGTGGACGTGGGTGAAGAATGGTGATGTGTGGGGCTACATTGTTGAGAGCGAGGAGACGGGTCAGTATATGTTTCTTCCTGTTGGTGGCTACTACTATGAAGCAAAGAAGTATGATGAGTATGAGGGCTATTATTGGACTGCATCGGCAGATAATGGTATAACCGAAGGTGGTGTGTTGTCGACTGCAATATATGATGCTCAATGTCTCTATATGAGCGAGATAGACAGATATCTGATGAGACGTGATCGCTATTACGGTATGCTCATACGACCAGTGTTTGATAATAGTGTGGAGGAGGTTGAAGAGGTCGTGGATATGAAAGAACCTTCGGCTATGATTGGTAATTACAGGGCTGTAAATCTTGGCTTAAGTGTTATGTGGGCTGATACCGACCTTGGAGCACATTCGGAGACAGAGTTCGGTGATTACTATTGTTGGGGTGATATTGTTACGGAGGACAAATCGCCATATAAGAGAGATATGTTTTTGACAAAGGGGTGTGGCGAGTTCTCTGGAAATCCCCAATTTGATGCTGCCACCGCAGAGCGCGGCTCAAGATGGCGTGTGCCAACGTATGAGGAGTTTGAGGAGCTTAAATATGATTGTGACTGGGAGTGGACTACGGTTAATGGTGTTGAGGGCTATAAGGTGACAAGCCGTAAGACAAACCAGAGTATATTCCTTCCTGCCTCTGATAGCGGCAGTGGTAGATATTGGACATCGACACCTGCTGGATCCTCAATGTCGGCGAGAAATTTCAAGTATAGTGATGGCTCGATATATGTGACTGACGATTATCGTTATCGAGCTTTGCGTATTCGACCCGTTGCAGACTACAAGTAGTAGCGACTGTCGTCGAGGTAGTAACCTTATATGTTCTTTACGACGAGGCTGGCTTCACAGCGATGTGTGTTGCCAGCCTCTTGTTTTGTTGTCGTTGACTGCAACGTAAGAAATATGATGTTGTGATGTTAATCTTTTGCCAATCTACTTCTATGTTTGCCTTTTTTTGATTATCTTTGTCGTTTGATATGCCGTAGGCATAAAGTGTAGATTATAATAACAAAAACGATATAGAGACATGACACAGGAAGAATTGTTCAAGAAGTTGATTGCACACTGCAAGGAGTATGGTTTTATATTCCCTTCAAGCGAGATTTACGATGGCCTTGGCGCTGTATATGATTATGGACAGAATGGCGTCGAGCTAAAGAATAACATCAAGCGTTATTGGTGGGATTCTATGGTTAAGCTCAACGAGAACATTGTTGGTATCGACGCAGCCATCTTCATGCACCCCCGCGTATGGGAGGCATCGGGTCACGTTGGCGCATTCAACGACCCTCTTATTGACAACCGCGACTCAAAGAAGCGCTATCGCGCCGATGTCCTTGTTGAGGACTGGATGGCAAAGCAGGAGGAGAAGATTGAGAAGGAGGTCGAGAAGGCTCGTAAGCGCTTCAAGGAGAACTTCAACGAGGAGCAGTATCTCGCCACATCGCCCCGCGTATTGGAGATTAAGGCAAAGATCGATGCCGTGCACGAGCGCTTCGCTACGGCTCTCAACGATAATAACCTCGATGAGCTTAAGCAGATTATCCTCGACTGCGAGATAGTATGCCCCATCTCGGGCACTCGCAATTGGACCGATGTGCGTCAGTTCAACCTTATGTTCTCGACACAGATGGGCTCTACGGCTGATGGCGCTAACACCGTATATCTCCGTCCCGAGACCGCAC
>JAFVSV010000034.1 GCA_017503575.1 Alistipes sp.
AGAATTTTATTTTTTAACAACGGAGCGCAATAGCCCCAAAGAGTGTGAGAGAATCACGCCGCTATCAGCTCTATCAAAAACTTTTAATTTATGCCACGTTCAGTCAACGCTGTTGCGTCACGCGCAAGAAGAAAGAAGGTTTTGAAACTTGCCAAGGGTAACTTTGGTTCAAGGGGAAACGTATGGACAGTTGCGAAAAATACTGTCGAGAAGGGTTTGCAGTTTGCTTATGCACACCGTCGTGAGAAGAAGAGAACATATCGTTCATTGTGGATCGTTCGTATCAACGCTGCGGTACGCATGTACGGTATGACCTATTCAGAGTTTATTGGTAAGATGAATGTAAAGGGTATCGCTTTGAACCGTAAGGTTTTGGCTGACCTCGCACTCAACGAGCCAAAGGCATTCGAAGCTATTGTTAATGCAGTTAAATAGTCGCTCTCGCTAATGAGAGTAAAGGGTCTGCCAGATGGGCAGACCCTTTGTTTTTGCTATAAGTCACTTGTGGCGATACCTAATGATGCATTGTAACTATTGGTATCATAATAATCCAAACATAAGGTATACAAAGGGCGAAGAAGAGATAACAGCGCAGGAGCGCCGCTATCACAACAAATTTGTTGTCAGAAGGGGTTAGATGTGGCCTCGACATGAAATTGGGCTGGATAGGACATACTAAGCGTATTTCCTATTCAGCCCATTGATTGAGAGGTCGCAGATGACCCCTTATCACGGCAAATTCAATTTGTTGTCAGAAGGCAGTAGATGCAACGCTCGGCAAAAAAAATGCGGATAGGCTGTACTATTACGTACTGCCTATTCGCATTTATTTTTGTTAGCGGCAGCAGATGCTGCCTTATCACACAAATTAAAAGGGCATGTCGTCAATAACACCCGCTGACGATGCTGACGATGCAACTGGCTCCTCAACAAAGGGAGGCATATCGGCCATAGGTGGCACGGCTGCCTGCTGCATAGGCTGAACGCGCCATGCACGAACATCAGTATACCAACGACCCTGATAGTTGCGGCTCTCGATATCGAACGATACCATGTAGCTCTCACCCACGCGCAGCGATGCCACATCCTGACTCTTGTTCATAAATGTCACAGCCAACTCCTTGCCATACTGCTTGTTAGGCTGCTCAAAAATCACAGTCTGACGCTCCCATGTGCCGCGTGCCGACTGACCCGATACGGGTGGGAGAATCTCCAATACTTTACCTTCAAATTCCATAGTTATAGTTTTTATAGTCTCTTCATTATGCTACCGAGCAGGCGATGCCGAGTGCCTCAACGCGAGCGGCAATCTCGCGTAGCTCATCCTTCTCTACCTTATATATTGTCTGGCATGGGGTGTCGCGGTCGAGCGAGTATACCATCACCTGCTTTGGCGCTATCTCCTTGACAAGCTCAAGCCATGCCGACACCTCCTCGTCGGTGGTGTTATCTACCTTATGGCCAAGGTACTCGCCACGCAAGAACATTGTCTGTATGATGAGGTTACCCTCAAAAGCCTTGAGTAGTTCCACGGTGCGCTGCACGGTATAGTTACCCTGTGGCTTATTCATAAGCTGCACCGTAGCATCGAATGCCGAGTCGAGCTTCAGGATATTGTTATCGACACGTAGCAGTGCGCGACGCACATCCTCGCGATGTATCTGCGTAGCGTTTGAGAGCACCGACACCTTTGCCGAGGGGCAATACCTGTCACGCATGGCGATAGTATCGTCGATAATAAGCTCGAAGTCGGGGTGCATCGTAGGCTCGCCATTACCAGCGAAGGTGATAACATCAGGAGGCGTACCCGCAGCGACCATCTTCTCGAGGGTCTCGGTAAGCATCGTGCGCACATCCTCGCGAGCATTGAAGCGGCGCTTGCCGGGGTGTTCATCGTTCCAGCCGCACTCGCAGTATATGCAGTCGAAGCTACACAGCTTTGACTCAATGGGTAGTAGGTTGACACCGAGCGATAGGCCGAGGCGGCGCGAGCGCACAGGGCCGAAAATAATATTGTCGTATAGTGAAGTCATAGTCTTAGGTTATTTTTATAGATTATCTCTTTGCACCCTTTGCACCACCAAGCTTCGCGCCATGCTTCGCTTGATATGCAAAGATATTCTCCGAGTAGCTCGTGGTCTTGAACTCCGAGTCGCGCTTACGCTTAAAGGCGATGGCTATAAGGCGGTCAACAAGCTCGTCGAACTTGATGCCCGTAGCCTCCCACAGGTAGAACGACAGCGAGCCTGGAATGGTGTTTATCTCGTTTACGAAGATGTCGCCCGTAGCCTCGTCAATCATAAAGTCGATGCGCGACACGCCGTCACACGCCAACACGCGGAAGGTCTTGCAGGCAGTAGCGCGGATAAAGGCGGTTGTCTCCTCTGGCAGGTTGGCAGGTATCTCGCGCACGGTAGAGTGCATACCCTCAGAGGGCTTATTCTTGCCACCACCGAGATACTTATCCTCGTAGCTTAGTATCTCGCCACTACGCACTGGAGCCTCACATACCGAAGCCTCGCAGTCGTAGTAGTCGCCAAGTACCGAGCAGTTTATCTCCTTGAGACGCTCGACAAGGCGCTCGACGATGATACGCTTCGAGTACTTGATGGCGTTATCCACAGCCTCGATGAGCTCGTCGTCGTTATGCACAGCCTTGATGCCTACAGACGAGCCAAGGTTTGCAGGCTTCACAATAAGGGGATAGCCGAGCTTCGTAGCACGCTCGCGGCACTTGTCGCTCTCGCTGAGCCACTCCTTATCCGAGAACCAAACATAGTCGACAACAGGGATGCCACTCTCCTTGAGTATCATCTTCATCGTAATCTTATCCATGCCGTTTGCCGAGGCGAGAGGATTGGGGCAGGCGTATGGGATGCCCGTCATCTCGATAAGTCCCTGAAACGAGCCATCCTCGCCCGAGGTGCCGTGCAAGCATGGCAGAATGACGTCGATAGTGGTCTCAATATCACTACCAAACATAGGCTTGCGCACCTTATAGAGGTTATTATCACCATATACAGGGCGGAAGTATACCTCCGTAACGCTCTGCAACAACGCCTTCATATCGCGATAGCTGTCTGTCGAGCGTAACTTTTCGCCCGTATACCAATGACCCTCCTTTGAGATGTATATAGGCACGATGTTATACTTATCTCTATTCATCGCCGCCATGGTCTGTGCCGCTGTGATCACCGAGATCTCGTTCTCTACCGAGCGGCCACCAAAAATTACACCTACGTTAATCTTCATCTTTATATGAGTTTGTTTATGTTACTTGAATGAGTCGGGCAGGTCGTTCTCGTAGAGCACCACATCGCCCACCTTGAGGCGTGGCTGCAACTCCGCCATAGCCTCCGTAAAGGATGCCACGCAGCTAACCTGCTCCTGCGGATAGCCGCCCTCCAACACTCCCTCGGTGATAGCCTCGCGATTGACCTCGTTAACGACATATACCCCATCGGCCTTCGAGCGCGCTATATCACGGCCAAAGGCTCGGTTGTTCTCATACTGCTTGGCACCCATCTCCACAAAGCCCGGGGTCACCACATAGCGGCACCCCTCCGTTGCAAAGTTTGACAGCACCTCGAGCGCCATACGCGCACCCGTAGGGTTCGAGTTATAGGCATCATCCAAGATTGTTATGCCTCCCGCACGACGCATGCTCAAGCGATGCTCGACCTGCTCTATCTGGCGCACAGCACGACGCCGCGCCTCGAGCGATATGCCCATACGCTCGGCAATGGCGAGCGCTGCTGTGATATTTAGTATGTTACCACGACCAAGGATGTGCGTAGCGTAACCCTTATCTACCCTATCGCCACACGCCACGGCAAAGGTAGTCTCGCTTGCTGCGTAGCGTATATCTGTGGCGCGGTAATCCGCCACGGGGTTATCGACGCCGTATGTTGCCACCTCGCGCTGCAACTGCTTAAGATGTGCGAATGCTGCCTTGGAGTCAATATTTACGACGCCAAAGCCACCCTCGGGGAGCGCATCGATAAGCTCAAACTTAGTGCGAGCGACCATCTCCACCGAGCCGAAGGTCTCAAGGTGCATCTCACCAACCGACGTGATGATACCCATCTCGGGGGCTACAAGGTCACATATCTCCTTGATATCGCCCTGCTGCTTGGCACCCATCTCGACGATAAAGACCTCATGGTGTGGTTTAATATGCTCACGCACAGTGCGCACAACACCTAACGTAGTGTTGAAGTTACCAGGGGTCATAAGCACATTGTACCTCTCCGAAAGGATGCGATATAGGAAGTGCTTGGTAGAGGTCTTGCCGAAGCTACCTGTGATACCTATAATCTTGAGGTGAGGCATGCTGCGCAGGATACGCTTGGCATCGTTATAGTACCAACGCGTAATGTACGCCTCCATGGGGCGGTTGATGGTGTTGGCAACAACGCTCCAATAGTCGAGCGTCAGAAGCATCATCGCCACGAGCGTATACTCCGTAGCGAAGATATGCGTCAGTGTAACGACCAAGGCTGTGAGTATAAGGCGTGTGGCCATAAGGCGCTTAACACGCATCGTATATGCCAAGGCTATCTTATACTTAATAGAAAACTCGGCAACGGCGATAACAAGCATCCACAATGCGAAGATTGTGAGCGCTATCCAGTGCGACGTAAACGAGAAGGTGATGGCAGCAAGCAGAGCTACGACATTCATCCTCGACATCCACTCGCGTGTAGAGACGAGCCAGCGGTTATAGCGCTCCACACGGTAGCTATTCTGCTGGAACATCTGCACCGAGTAGCGCATCGTAGCCCATAGGTATATGAGCCACACGACAGAGAATATGTGTATCATGACGCTCATTGCTACCCTATTTTAAGAAATGACTTAAGCGTTGCGCTCCACAACTCGGGTTGCTCAAGCATGGCAAAGTGACCAGCGCCCTCGGCAACAACAAGACCTGCATCTGCAATCAACCGCTCCATCTTATGTGCATCGCTGATTGGTGTTGCCGTATCTCTATCGCCCCAGAAGAGCAATACGGGAGCCTTAATTTTTGACATCACCGAGCATAAATCCTCGTTTACACATTTCGAGAGTATGGCACGCATCATTGGAGTAGCACGGTTATAGTCCGACGATGCGGCACTCTTACGGCGTTGCTCGAGGAGCATCTGTGCCTTACGCGTGCCAATAAGCAGTGGCAAGGTGCGCTTCATGAGCTTGTATGTATATACCTTGCGGTAGTAACTAAACGAGCGGCGAGGCTTTACGCCCGCAGCATCGGTGAGCACCACACGCGACACCCTATTACGCGAAGCGTAGAGTATAGATACGCGACCACCAAACGAGTGACCTATAAGCGTAGGAGCCTCCACGCCAAGGTGCTTAACGAGAGCCTCGATAGAGCGAGTATACTCCTCGACACCCCACACGCGCTTGGGCTCGCCACTACGACCAAAGCCCGCGAAGTCGACAGCAACAACACGATAGTCGTTCGCAAGCATGTCGTGCGTAGCGCCCCAGATGGTGGCGTCACACCCCCAGCCATGCAAGAGGATGATGGTATCGCCCTCGCCAGCGATGGTATAGGCGAGGTCAACACCCTCGAACGTATATCGTGCCTCAACAACTGCCATACGACTACCCTACTACACGGTCACCTATCGACGGGTCTTATATGATGCGCGGTATGAGCCACGCGCCATCTTCTGGAGCTTATTCTTGATGAGGTTACGACGCAAGGGTGCGAGGTGGTCGGTAAAGACCTTTCCCTCGATATGGTCATACTCATGCTGTATGACACGCGCAGGCTTACCAGTGAACTCCTCGTCGTGCTCCACGAAGTTCTCATCCATATATCGCATACGGATGGTCACGGGGCGACGCACGTTCTCATGTAGGCCTGGGAGCGAGAGGCAACCCTCCTCGAAGAGCGAGGTCTCCTCCGAGGTCTCATATATCTCGGCATTGATAAACACCCTACGCCAATCTGCCAACGCAGGGTCATCCTCACCCCATGGTGTGCAGTCGACGATAAAGAGGCGTATATTCTTGCCTATCTGTGGCGCAGCGAGGCCAACGCCCTCGGCCTCGGCAAGCGTAGTCCACATATCGTCAATAAGTTTCTTTAGCTCGGGGTACTCGGGGGTTATAGCCTCCGACTCGTTACGCAATACCTGCGAGCCATAAATTACAATTGGATATATCATCTTTACAATCAGTAATTAGCAATGAGCAATATACACTACTATGTTTAATCTCTACCTGAACTCATTTGTAGAGGCCATGTAATCTTGAAGGATTATCGCTGCCGACACCTTATCGACCAACGACTTATCGCGGCGAGCCATCTTACCTATGCCACTCTCGCGGATGGTGCGTTGCGCCAAGACCGACGTAAAGCGCTCGTCGTAGGGCACAACCCTCTTATCGGGGTAGGCGTGACGCAATCGACCCATAAGTGGCTCGATATAGCGCATCGTCTCCGAGGGAGCGCCACTCATCTGGCGGGGGTAGCCCACAACGATGGTGGTCACCTCCTCGCGCATAAAGTAGTCGGCAAGATATCGCTCGAGCTGCTTGGTATCGACCGTCTCTAAGGGCTGGGCGATGATGCCCAGCGGGTCGGTAACGGCAAGTCCCGTACGCTTTGTGCCGTAGTCGATGGCGATGATGCGTGCCACAGCCTATGCCTCCTTAATCTTCTTGAAGAGCTTACGGAACGATACCTCCTCGTCAACCATCTTGCGCAAATCCTCAATCTTGATGCGCTCCTGCTGCATGGTGTCGCGGTGGCGTACCGTAACCATGCCATCGGTTAGCGTGTCGTGGTCGACAGTGACGCAGAAAGGTGTACCGATAGCATCTTGACGGCGGTAGCGCTTACCGATAGAGTCCTTCTCGTCGTAGACTACATTGTAGTCATACTTGAGGTCGTCGATAATCTGGCGTGCCACCTCTGGAAGGCCATCCTTCTTAACGAGTGGCATCACAGCAACCTTCGTTGGAGCAAGAGCCGCAGGGATACGCAATACTACGCGCTCCTCGCCATTCTCGAGCTTCTCCTCGCAATAGGCAGCCGACATAATCTGCAAGAACATACGGTCAACACCAATTGATGTCTCAACGACGTATGGCACATAGCTCTCACCACGCTCTGGGTCGAAGTACTGTATCTTCTTACCCGAGAACTCCTGATGACGGCCGAGGTCAAAGTCCGTACACGAGTGTATACCCTCCACCTCCTTGAAGCCGAAGGGGAAGTTGAAC
>JAFVSV010000035.1 GCA_017503575.1 Alistipes sp.
ATATCGCATACCTATCGTAGGGCCTCTGCTCTATGCTCATGGCGATATCGTAATAGACAGAGCGAGTACACGTGAGGCGATGCAGATGGTGCATAATCAGGGTAAGGAGTGGCTCAAGCGTGGTGCTTCGGTGAGTATCACCCTGAAGGTACGCGCTCTAAGGATGGCGAGATACATAACTTCAAGGCGGGAGCATTCCTTCTGGCTAAGGATGCCGGCGTGCCTATCTTGCCGATAGTATTGGATGGCACAACGACGATGGTACGTCGTGGTTGGCTTATGAATTGGGGCAATCATATTACGATAAAGGTGTTAAAGCCGATAAGTAAGGAGGAGGTTGCAGAGCGAGATGTGAAGGATGTTATGGCCGAGGTACACGAGAGAATGGTGGCGGCATTGGCCGAGGTACGTGCCGAAAAGAATAAGTAGTAGCGAGAAAACGAAGTAGAGAAAGATATATGGCAGAACTCATCTTAAATAATAGTGTTGCCGACTACGACAAGGATGCTATCATAACGCTCTCGCCACGAGATCATATACGTTTGCGTCCGGGAATGTATATCGGTAAGCTGGGTGATGGCACGCAGGCCGACGACGGTATATATGTGCTGCTCAAAGAGGTTGTCGATAACTCTATCGACGAGTTTATCATGGGTGCCGGTAAGCGTATAGAGATAACTATCGAGGGTGATAGGGTGTCGGTGCGCGACTATGGCCGAGGAATACCTCTTGAAGCATTGTCGGATGCGGTGAGCAAGATGAACACAGGAGGTAAGTATGGCGGTGAAGCATTCAAAAAGACTGTGGGTCTAAACGGCGTAGGTGTAAAGGCCGTAAATATGCTGTCGAGCCACTTCCTTGTACGCTCTGTGCGTCAGGGTATGGCGCGTACGGTAACCTTCTCCCAGGGCTTGGAGCTAACCGATAGAGAGGAGAGTGGCCTGACCGAGCAGAATGGAACATACGTAGAGTTTGTAGTAGACACCGAGGTATTTGGCGAGTATAGCTACAACATGGAGTTTGTCGAGCAGATGGTTAAGAACTATACCTATCTGAATCTTGGACTTACCATTGTGCTTAACGGCAAGCCATATACCTCAAAAAATGGACTTTTGGACCTTGTGAATGACAACCTGTCGTCGGAGCCGCTATATCAGCCCATACATATCTCGGGTGATGAGATCGAGGTGGTTATAACCCACGGCAATGGCTATGGTGAGGCATACTACTCGTTTGTAAATGGCCAGTATACTCCGCAGGGAGGTACTCATCAGGCGGCATTACGCGAGGCTGTGGCTAAGACCATCAAAGAGTTCTATCACAAGGACTACGAGCCGGCAGATATACGTACCTCGATAATTGCGGCTATCTCGGTGAGGGTGAACGACCCTATCTTTGAGTCGCAGACAAAGACGAAGCTCGGCTCGAAGGATAAGGAGGAGGGCGTGACGATGCGTCAGTTTGTGGGTGACTTCCTCGCTACAAACCTCGACAACTACCTGCATAAGCACCCCGAGACGGCGCAGACCTTGCAGCGCAAGATTGTCGAGAACGAGAAGGAGCGCAAGGCAATATCGGGCGTGCAGAAGAAGGCACGCGAGGCTGCCAAGAAGGTGTCGCTGAACAATAAGAAACTGCGCGACTGCAAGATACACTACACCGATAAGTCGGAGCTTGCCGAGCAGACGATGATATTTATTACCGAGGGTAACTCTGCTTCGGGCTCTATAACCTCGAGCCGTGACCCTCGCACACAGGCCGTATTCTCTTTGCGCGGTAAGCCACTCAACTGCTATGGTCTCACCAAGCGCGTAGTATATGAGAACGAGGAGTTTAACCTACTTCAGGCAGCCCTCAACATCGAGGAGGATATGGACAACTTGCGCTACAACAAGGTTATCATCGCCACCGATGCCGATGTCGACGGCATGCACATACGCCTGCTGTTGACCTCGTTCTTCTTGCAGTTCTTCCCCGATGTCATTCGACTCGGTCACCTCTATATCTTGCAGACGCCACTATTCCGTGTGCGTAACAAGAAGGAGACGCACTACTGCTATACGGATGATGAGCGCCAGGCGGCAGTTAAGAGGTGTGGCGCGCAGGCCGAGATTACCCGCTTCAAGGGTCTTGGTGAGATATCGGCGGCCGAGTTCAAGGAGTTTATCGGCGAGGGCATGCGTCTCGATAAGGTGCGCCTTACGAAGGATGACCCCATCAAGGATATGTTGGAGTTCTACATGGGTAAGAACACCCCCGACCGCAAGGACTTCATCGTTGGCAACCTCCGCGTCGAGGAGGATATTATCGAAAACCTCAAACAATTTAGCTAATGGAGGATATGGATATATTGGATGTTGAGACTCAGGATATTGAGGCTCAAGATGTTGATACGCAGGATGCTCCAAAGGGTAAGTATGGAGCGCTGATGACGGCTGACGATGGTGTGCGCCGCCTTACGGGCATGTACAAGAATTGGTTTTTGGACTACGCCTCGTATGTTATCTTGGAGCGTGCCGTGCCCCACTTGGAGGATGGACTAAAGCCCGTGCAGCGTCGTATCCTTCACGCCATGAAGTGTGTCGAGGATGGCCGCTATAATAAGGTCGCCAATGTCGTAGGTCAGGCCATGCAGTACCACCCCCACGGCGATGCCTCTATCAAGGATGCCTTGGTGCAGCTTGGTCAGAAGGGACTGCTTATCGACATGCAGGGTAACTGGGGTAATATCCTCACGGGAGATGAGGCTGCTGCTGCTCGATATATCGAGGCACGCTTGTCGAAGTTCGCCTTGGAGGTTGTCTATAATAAGAAGACTACGGAGTGGATGCTCGCGTACGATGGCCGTAAGGAGGAGCCTGTGACACTTCCTGTTAAGTTCCCGCTACTCTTGGCGCAGGGTGCCGATGGTATCGCCGTAGGCCTTGCATCGAAGATACTGCCCCACAACTTCATCGAGCTTATAAATGCCTCTATCGCCTATCTTCGTGGCGAGGAGTTTTCGCTTGTCCCCGACTTCCAGACGGGAGCTATCATGGATGCCAGCAACTATAACGATGGCCTGCGTGGTGGCTCTGTGCGTGTGCGTGCCCGCATCTCGAAGATTGATAAGCGCACGTTAGCAATCACGGAGATACCATACACAACAACCTCGGAGAGCATCAAGGAGTCTATCATCCGCGCCAACGAGAAGGGTAAGATAAAGATTAAGAAGGTCGATGATAATACGGCCGAGAAGGTTGAGATTGTCATTCAGGTTGCTGCCGACGAGTCGTCGGACAAGACTATTGATGCGTTGTATGCCTTCACCGACTGCGAAGTCTCAATCTCGCCTAACGCCTGCGTCATCGTAGATAATAAGCCTGTGTTTATGGGCGTCAGCGACATCTTGCGTTACTCTACTGACCACACCAAGGCGTTGCTTGGCAAGGAGCTTCAGATAAAGCTCGATGAGCTTAACGAGGCGTGGCATGCTGCGTCGCTCGAGCGTATCTTCATCGAGAATAAACTCTATCAGCTTATCGAGGGCTGTCGTACCCGTGAGGCTGCATACGAGGCTGTCGACAAGGGCTTGGAGCCCTTCAAGGCGAAGCTACGCCGCGAGGTTACGTTGGAGGATGTGCAGCGACTCACCGAGTTGAAGTTCATCCGTATCTCGCGCTACGACTCAGATAAGGCCGATAACGAGATTAAGCAGATAGAGAGGGATATAAAGCAGACGAAGCACGACATTGACCACCTTACGGAGTACGCTATTGCCTACTTCGAGCGTATTCGTGAGAAGTATGGCGAGGGCCATGAGCGCCGTACCGAGATTAGGGAGTTCGACACTATCGAGGCGTGGAAGGTGGCATCGTCAAATGCCAAGCTATATGTCGACCGTGCCGAGGGCTTTTTCGGCTATGGCAAGAGCATGAAGGACTCGGAGTTTGTCTCGGACTGCTCGTCACTCGACGATGTTATCATCATCCTCAAGGATGGCCGCTATAAGATTACGAAGATTTCGGAGAAGGCATTTTTCGATAAGGGCATCTACTATATTGGCGTATATAAGCGTAACGACGAGCGCACCATATATAATATGCTCTACCGCGATGGTCGTGGAGGTGCTATCATGATGAAGCGCTGCGCTATTAAGTCGGTGACACGCGATAAGGAGTACGACCTCACCAAGGGTACGCCCAAGAGCGAGTTGTTGTACCTCTCGGTTAACCCCAATGGCGAGGCCGAGGTGCTCAAGATATACCTACGCCCTCGTGCCCGCTTGAAGAAGTGTATCATCGACCTCGACCTCTCGACCTTGGCTATCAAGGGTCGCCAGAGTGTGGGTAACCTTGTCACGCGCTACTCCATAAATAAGATTGTGCTCAAGGAGCGCGGCACCTCGACGCTCGGAGGTCAGAATATATGGTTCGACGAGGATGTGCGACGCCTTAATAACGATGGTCGTGGTACTCTGCTTGGCGAGTTCAAGGGTGACGATAAGATTGTTGTGTGGACAGCTAAAAACCAATACTATATCACAGGCTTCGATGTGCAACAGCACTTCCCCGATGATACCATCCGCGTTGAGCGCTTCGTCGCCGATAGGGTGTACGCCTTGTGCTACTACGATGGCGAGCAGAAGTACTACTACATGAAGCGCTTCCAGCTCGAGGTGAGCGATAAGACGCAGTACTTCTTGGAGGAGGGTGCACCTATGCGCTTCGTTGCTATCACGGATAAGGCTGGAGCTACACTCTCTGTTGAGTTTGGTGGTCAGCATGAGCAGCGCCCCGCGGAGATGATTAATGTCGACGAGTTTATCGCCGTCAAGAGCCACCGCGCCAAGGGTAAGCGTATTACGACATACGAGGTCGCCAAACTTACGTTTATCGAGCCCGAGCAACCCGAGGATGAGGATATGGAGGATATGAGTGATGGGGAGGATATCGCCAATGACGATCCAATAGATATCGAGGAGCTCATGGGCGATGATATCAATGTTGACCCAAATGTGGATTACTCGAAGCGTGACGACGCGGAGGATGGTGACTTTAGTGTGTCGCAGCTTAACCTATTCTAAATAACAACATAACAACATAACAATAGTATGGCACTACTCTTTTTGGTGGGATATGCAGGCTCTGGTAAGAGCTCGTTGGGACGACGCCTTGCACGTCGCCTCGACTGTAAGTTTGTGGATACGGATAAGCTCGTTGAGCAGCGGGTTGGTGCCTCTGTTGCCGATATCTTCTACTACGAGGGCGAGGAGTATTTTCGTCGTTCCGAGCGCGAGACGTTGGAGAGCCTGACCTCTATGGAGGGTGAGGATGTTGTGGTGGCTACGGGTGGTGGCATGCCCACATGGAGCGATAATATGGCGTGGATGAACGAGCATGGTACAGCGATATATGTACGCCGTAGTTGCGAGCAGATTATCGCGCGCCTCACGGAATATGGCCGCGAGAAGCGACCTATGTTTCGCGGTAAGAGCGACGAGGAGCTAAGGATGTTCATGCGCCAACAGATGGCCGAGCGCGAGAAGTTCTATGCGCAGGCAACCATCCGTGTAGATTGCGATGCGATGAGCGACGATGCGGCTGTCGAGTATATTGCTAACGAGTTGAAATCAAGATAGATGAATAATTCACCCATAGGCGTATACGATTCGGGCTTGGGGGGCTTGTCGGTGTGGCGAGAGTTGCGCCTACGACTTCCTCATGAGTCGCTTATATACCTTGGTGATGGCAAGAACTGCCCCTATGGTGGCCGCTCGCGCGAGGAGATAACGCGCTTTGCTGCTGCTGCGGTTGAGCGCCTTGTTGCGGCGGGTGCCAAGATGGTTGTCGTTGGGTGTAATACGGCCACTACGGCGGCTATCGACTATCTGCGTGATAGGTGGTCGGATATGCCTATCGTGGGTCTTGAACCCGCTGTTAAGCCCGCCTGCTTGAATACTAAGACGGGGCGTATTGCGGTGCTTGCCACAGCGCATAGTCTTCGTAGCGAGATGTTTCTGCGTACAGCAACACGCTATGCCGAGGGTGTCGAGGTACTTAAGGTCGTGGGTGAGGAGTTTGTTGAGATTGTCGAGGCTGGCGAGGAACATACGCCACGCGCCCAGATGGCTGTGCGTAGGGTCATCGAGCCACTCCTCGATAAGGGTATCGACCATATTGTCCTCGGCTGTACGCACTATCCCTTCCTACGCTCGGAGATAGAGCGTGTTATTGGTGATAGACCTATCGAGGTTATTGATAGTGGTGCGGCGGTAGCTCGTCGTGTTGAGTGGCTGTTGGAGCGCTACGATATAGCTGCTGCGAGCGACCATACGCCTACCTTCGACTTTATGACCTATTCGGACGATGCCTACCTGGAGCGCCTACGCCACCGTGCCGAGCAGATAATCGGCAAGTAGCCGTGTGCGGGATACTGCCTAAAATCTACATTTCGTACACAAAACCATTACTTCGTACATTATCGCCACGAATGTTTGGTTTGTAGAGCGATATTTCATACCTTTGTACTACAAACTACTAATTCAGCTATGGAGCTTAAGAGAGATAGGCTACTTCAAGGTGGCAGATATCGTATTATTGAGTCTATCGGCCGCGGTGGCTTCGGCGTGACCTACCTTGCGGAGCAGGTTATGGCAAAGCGCCGAGTATGTATCAAGGAGTTCTTCCCCAAGGACTACTATAAGCGCGATGGCGACACTGGTGCGCTGACACTGTCGTCGGATGGCTTTGGCGAGATGATGGGCAAGTTTAAGGCCAAGTTCGTCAAGGAGGCACAGACTATTGCCACGCTCAACCACGCGAATATTATACCCATCCACGATATCTTCGAGGAGAACGGCACGGCCTACTACGTGATGGACTATATTGAGGGCGAGTCGCTTAGCGAACGTGTCAAGCGCGGTGGTGCTATGAGCGAGCGCGATGCGGTGTCATATATTAAGCAAGTTGCCTCGGCATTAGAGCATATCCACGAGCAGCAGATTATGCACCTCGACGTTAAGCCCAGCAATATTATGGTACGCTCGAAAGATAATCGCGCCATATTGATTGACTTCGGTCTCTCGAAGCACTACGATGCCACAAGTGGTGAGGCTACCTCTACGACACCTGTCGGCGTGAGCCACGGCTTTGCCCCTATGGAGCAGTACCAGGATGGTGGCGTTAGCACCTTCTC
>JAFVSV010000036.1 GCA_017503575.1 Alistipes sp.
AACGAGCACCCTTAGCGACGCCTCTGCACAACGCACACCGTCTTACACTATTAACGACCACGAGTATTGCGACCAACATTTAACTATTAATGTTACACAACCCTGCGCACACCAGGATACAACAGTCCCCTACAAGGTTGGCGACTACTACAACGAGAATGGCAAGCAGGGTGTTGTCTTCGAGGTATGGGATAATGGTCGCCATGGAAAGATTGTATCGTTGGATGAAGCATACTTACAATGGTGTACTGATGAGCAATATGAAGAGGGAATTGCATTAGGTTTGACAAATAAGAGTGATGGCAAGGCGAATACCGATAAGGTGATGAAACGAGATGATAGCGACCAATATCCCGCCTTTGTTTGGTGTCGCAATAAGGGTGCAGATTGGTATCTTCCGGCTATAAATGAGTTAAAGGCTATAGACAATAATCAGTCAGCGATTAATTCCACACTGGCTGAATATGGCGCCAAACTTAATATTAATACATGTGGCTATTATTGGTCGTCAACGGAGTATGAAGATAACCTTGAGTTTTGTGCGTGGTTTGTCGTTATGTATGACGGAATCACCAGCCTCAGCACTAGGAACGGCTACTACTATGTGCGTGCTGTGTCCGCTTTTTAAGATTTAGGCTTGTCGGTAGCGACATCAGTTTTACTCTCTCTCCTCGCGCCCGAAAGCGCGAGGAGTTTTTTTGTTCGGGTAATGATGCAAAAAGTGGCGCTTATCGGCGCTTCAATCAAATCCCCGAATGAAAACACTGCTGAATATCCCTATATTCACTGCATTAATCGGCCTCTTCAGTAAAATATCTGCGATTAGGTTTTGCGTTTTTCGATAATATTACTAACTTTGCTAAATAGACCAAAATAAGCGCTATGAAAAATATCTATCTTCTATTAACACTCGTAGGCGTTATGCTAACGAGCACCCTTAGCGACGCCTCTGCACAACGCACACCGTCTTACACTATTAACGACCACGAGTATTGCGACCAACATTTAACTATTAATGTTACACAACCCTGCGCACACCAGGATACAACAGCCCCTTACAAGGTTGGCGACTACTACAATGAGAATGGCAAGCAGGGCGTTGTCTTCGAGGTCTCAGATGGCGGTCGTCACGGTAAGATTGTTAGCTTGGATGAAACCAAAACCCGATGGGATTCGCGTGTTGATTGGGATGGCTATGAATTTATCAATGGCACCAAGACAGGCGCCAATGATATGAGTAATGGCAAGGTGAATACCGATAAGGTGATGCAGCGAGGAGATAGTGACCAATATCTCGCCTTTGTTTGGTGTCGTAATAAGGGTGCAGATTGGTATCTACCTGCTATAAATGAGTTAATGACTATATACAATAATAAGTCAGCGATTAATTCCACATTGGCAGAATATGGTGCTCAGCTTGGAAATGGATTGTACTGGTCGTCAATGGAGTTTGAATACGACCATGTCGACCCTGAGCTCTTCGCGTGGTGTGTCATTATGCGCAATGGCTACACCTACGAGAACACTAAGAACAGCTACCACTATGTGCGCGCTGTCTCCGCTTTTTAAGATTTATCATGTCAGCGCCACTACTGCACCACTCTGACAACAAATTAATTTGCTGTGATAGCGGCACTATTGCGATGCTTCAATAAAATCCCCGAATGAAAACACTGCTGAATATCTCTATCTTCACTGCTTTAATCAGCCTCTTCAGTACAATATCTGCGATTAGGTTTTGCGTTTTTCGATAATATTACTACCTTTGCTAAATAACACAAAATAAGCACTATGAAAAATATCTATCTTCTATTAACACTCGTAGGCGTTATGCTAACGAGCACCTTTAGCGATGCCTCTGCACAACGCACACCGTCGGACACTATCAGCGACCACGAGTATTGCGACCAACATTTAACTATTAATGTTACACAACCCTGCGCACACCAGGGTACAACAGCCCCTTACAAGGTTGGTGACTACTATAATGTGAATGGCAAGCAGGGTGTTGTCTTCGAGGTTTGGGATAATGGTCTTCATGGCAAGATTGTATCGTTGGATGAGACAAGTGCGAAATGGGACTCGCGCGCTGAGTGGAGTGATTCAGAACAAGAATACATTAATGGTACCAAGATAGGCGCCAATAATAAGAGAAATGGCAAGGCGAATACCGATAAGGTGATGCAGCGAGGTGATAGCGACCAATATCCCGCCTTTGTTTGGTGTCGTAATAAGGGTGCAGATTGGTATCTGCCAGCTAAGGATGAGTTAATGACTATATACAATAATAAGTCAGCAATTAATTCCACATTGGCTAAATATGGTGCTCAGCTTGAAGATTATTGGTATTGGTCGTCAACGGAGTATGAAGACTATGCGCCTGAGTTCTGGGCGTGGCTTGTCTCTATGGGCTATGGCTACACCTACTACAACGGTAAGTACAGCTACGGCTATGTGCGCGCTGTCTCCGCTTTTTAAGATTTAGGCTTGTTGGTAGCGACTGCAGCTTTACTCTCTCTCCTCGCGCTTTGGGGCGCGAGGAGTTTTTTTGTTTAGTGAGGAGTTGTAGCGGGTGCTGCCCGCATGGGATGACGAAAGTTCAAAGAGAAAAGAGCAAAGATAAGCAGGCTTTGCCTGCAACCATTGCTCATTCCTAATTCCTCTCTGCTAATTGCTCATTGCATATTTGTAGCTATAAATTTGCCCCGCAAGTATCACACCTGCGGGGCATCCTATCTTAACGTCGTCCTCGTGTTACAAGCGAGCCTTGATGGCCTTCGACTCCTCCTCGTAGCCGGGCTTATCCAACAAGGCAAACATATTCTTCTTGTATGCCTCGACACCTGGCTGGTTGAATGGGTTGACACCGAGCATATAGCCGCTGATACCACACCCCTTCTCGAAGAAGTAGAGCAACTGACCGATGGTGCGCTCGTCGATACGCTCAATCTCGATAGTCATATTAGGCACGCCGCCATCGACATGTGCGATGCGCACGCCAAGCTCAGCCATCTTGTTAATCTCCGAGAGGCGCTTGCCTGTGAGGAAGTTCAAGCCGTCGAGGTTAGCCTCATCGCTCTCGACCTTAACCTCGTACTTCGAGTTCTTAACCGAGATGATTGTCTCGAAGAGTGTGCGCTCGCCCTCCTGGATATACTGACCCATAGAGTGAAGGTCGGCAGTGAGCGTCACGCTTGCAGGGAAGATACCCTTGCCATCCTTACCCTCTGACTCGCCATAGAGCTGCTTCCACCACTCAGCGATATACTGCAACTTAGGCTCGTACGATCCCAAAATCTCAATCTTCTTACCAGCCTTATATAGCTCGTTACGCACGATAGCGTACTGCGCTGCGGGGTTCTTGTCGATAGGCGTAGCCTCGCCTGTGAGACGCTCCATGTCGCGAGCACCCTCAACAAAAGCCTCTACATCGACACCTGCAACAGCCAATGGTAGTAGGCCTACGGGCGATAGCACCGAGTAGCGGCCACCAACATTATCCTCGATGACGAAGGTGGGGTAGCCCTCCTGCGTTGCGAGGGTCTTCAGTGCGCCGCGTGCCTTATCCGTAATGGCAACGATACGCTCCGCGGCCTCGGCCTTGCCATAGCGCTTCTCGATTTCGGCCTTGATAAGGCGGAAGGCGATAGCTGGCTCGGTAGTAGTACCCGACTTTGAGATTACAATAGCCGCGATAGAGTAATCCTTAACGGCATCCATAAGCTCGTAGGTGTAGTCCTCGGAGATATTCTCGCCTGCAAAGACGATGGTTGGGTTATCGTGCTTGCGCTTCAACGACTCGAATGAGTTAGACATGGCCTCCAATACTGCCTTGGCACCGAGGTATGAGCCACCGATACCTATACATATAACAACCTCCGCGCGCTCGCGTAGGCGTGCTGCAACACTCTTAATCTCCGAAAGCTCGGCATCACTAATTGACGATGGTAGGTTTACCCATCCCAAGAAGTCGTTACCTGCGCCCTCACCACTGTGAAGAAGCGCGTTGGCGCGTGCCGCAGCCTCCTGCATATCCTTGGTAATCTCTACGCCCGTATGCTTGGCGTTAAACTTAATCAACTCCATATCAATCACTTATTTTGATTATTATTCGTTCGTCATCCTATTTTAGTATCTTCGTCAAGGCTTGCATTGCGTCGCGTGCCGCAGCCTTATTGTATAGCACCTCCCACACCATATCGGCGATAGGCATATCTATATTTCGGCGCATAGAGCTACGGCGGATACACTCCGCAGCGTAGTAGCCCTCGGCAACCATCGTCATCTCGTTAAGTGCGCTCTTCACCGAGCATCCCTTACCCAAAAGCGTACCAAGACGTCGGTTACGGCTCAGTGGCGAGTAGCACGTTACAAGCAAGTCACCCAAGTATGCCGCAGCGTTGATATCGCGACCCTCGGTGGGCACAGCCTCGTTGAGGAAGCGCTCCATCTCGGCGGCGCAGTTGGCGATAAGCACCGCGAGGAAGTTATCTCCATAGCGGAGACCTACGGCCATACCTACTGCTAAGGCGTATACATTCTTCATGATTGCGGCACCCTCGACGCCAAGCACGTCGTGCGAGATGCTACAACGGAAGTAGTCGTTGGCGAGCAGGTCGCGGACGCGCTCTGCCGTAGCAATGCTCTCGGCGGCCACGGTGAGGTACGATAGGCGGCACTGGCCAACCTCCTCGGCGTGTGATGGGCCTGTGACTACGCATAGGTTCTCCATCGGTACGTCGTAGTAGCGGTTCATGTGCTCGACGATGGTGAGGTAGTCGCCAGGGATGATGCCCTTGACTACCGATACCACAATCTTATCTCGAAGGCTTACGGTGAGTGGCTCGAGGAACTTCGAGAGGAATGCCGAGGGCATAGCCAAGATAACTATGTCGGCATCGCGCACCACGTCGTCTATACACTCCGAAGGGGTGATAAAGTCGCGGTCGATGTAGCACCATGGTAGGTACTTGATATTGTGTGAGCGCTCGTTGAGCGACTGACGTATCTCTTCGTTAAGCACCAACCAGTTGACATGATGGTGGTTGATGGTGAGTGTCTTCACTATTGCTGTTGCCCAGCTGCCATAGCCGACAACGGCACATTTAAGCTGTTGTTCATCCATAATGAGCAAAAATTATTGACAAAATTAAGCAAAAAAACTCAAAACTCTTGCAAATTGTCCATATCTTTTTCCTATCTTTGTCGTGGTATATGTGCGAATAGACTGTGGTTTATGTCTATGTCGCTGATTGTTAACACCTTGTGCCAAACGCTCGCTTTCGACCATTTTCGAGACATAGTGTTAGGCGTGGGGTGGATGGCTAATGAAATAAAATGAATACGAAATATGGGACTCTTTTCACTTACTCAGGAGTTGGCTATTGACCTCGGCACGGCCAATACGCTGATAATGCACAATGGCAAGGTCGTCGTTGACGAGCCTTCGATTGTGGCACTCAGCATCAAGACGGGTGAGCTTATGGCTATTGGTCATAAGGCTCGCTTGATGGATGGTAGAACGCACGCAAACATCCGTACTATACGCCCTTTGCGCGACGGTGTTATCGCCGACTTTGAGGCTACGGAGCTTATGTTGCGCGGCCTTATCAAGAAGGTGGGTGCTACGCGTGGTATGTTTGCTCCATCGTTGCGTATGATGATATGTATCCCATCGGGTTCTACTAACGTCGAGATTCGTGCCGTGCGTGACTCGGCGCAGCATGCTGGTGGTCGTGAGATATACCTTGTCTTCGAGCCTATGGCCGCAGCGTTGGGTGCTGGCTTGGACGTCGAGGCCCCCGAGGGTAACCTCATCATCGACATTGGTGGTGGCACCTCGGAGGTGGCTTGTATCTCGTTGGGTGGTATCGTATGCTCGAAGTCTATCAATGTCGCTGGTGATGTCTTCACCACAGATATCCAGACATATATCCGTCAGCAGCACGGCATCAAGATTGGTGAGCGTACTGCCGAGGAGATAAAGTGTGCCATAGGTGCCGCGGTACCCGAGTTGGAGAATGAGCCAGAGGACTATGTATTCACCGGCTCTAATATGCTCACTAACCTTCCACAGACCGTGACGCTCAATTATAGTGAGATTGCCTATGCTCTCGACAAGTCGCTCGTGAAGCTCGACAACGCCCTTATGGATGTGCTTCAGGAGATGCCACCCGAGTTGTACTCGGATGTCGTGCGCAATGGTATCTACCTCGCCGGTGGTGGCGCCCTTATCAAGGGTCTTGACCAGCGTCTGAGCAAGGTGTCGGGTCTTCCTGTACACATCGCTGAGGATCCACTACGCGCCATAGCTCGTGGTACTTGTATCGCGCTCAAGAATATCGGTAACTTCTCGTTCCTCTTGGGTGGTGAGAAGTAGTCGATAACGAAATAGTATCATATTCAGAGGCTGTCTTGGACACTATGTCGGGCAGCCTTTGTCCCCCTAATTTATTGAACGTCTAAGGTTGTGGTATGCATAGGCTTGTAGAGTTTTTCAGGCGCATATATGTGGTGCTTATCTTCCTGCTGCTCGAGGGCATTGCTCTATGGCAGTATGCCACGTCGTCGCCATATACCGAGGCCAAGATATTTGCGCGTACCACAGCTATTGGTGGTGCCATAAGTGGTATGGTGAGCGATGTGGAGCACTTCTTCTCGTTGCCCGAAGAGAATAGGCGTCTCACCCGACGTGTTGCCGAGTTGGAGGCGGTGCGTGTGCAGGAGGAGGAGATAATAGCCTCGATGATGCTCGACTCGTTAGCCCTCAAGGCGTATAGCGAGCAGGATGCGAACTTCCGCTTCAGTGCTGCGCGTGTATCGTCATCGACATCGAACCGCAAGCGCAACTATATAATCCTTGACCGCGGTGCTGGCGACTGCATGAAGGTCAACATGGGTGTTATGACCCCCGAGCGCTATATGGTGGGCTACGTCACATCGTGCTCGGAGCACTACTCCGTAGTGGAGCCCATCATCAATGATAAGTTCTCCACGGGTGGTCGCCTTATTGATAGCGTTGCCAACAACTTCTACTGCTCGATAACTTGGGATGCTAAGTCGCGATACCACGCCTTGGCATCGGACATATCGGTAAACGTGGATATTGCCGAGGGCATGACTATCGAGGTTAGCTCGGAGCGTATGCCTCGCGGTGTCGTCGTGGGCACCATAGAGTCCTATGACATAAATAGTGCTCAGACGGCATATTCGGCACGCGTGAAGCTCGCTGCCGATATGTCGGCCGTAGATAATGTCATCGTTGTCGAGAGTGTGCACTACGACGAGATAGGCACGCTCATAAAGGATGATGAAAAGTAGAACGCAGTAAAGTAGCAATGACCTATGTATAAGTATATGTCATACGTTTGGATGAGCCTCGCGGTGTTGTTTGTGCAGATATTCATTCTGGATAACATCAACATCGGTGCCTCGGTGGCTATATGGATGCGTCCTATGATCTTCCCGCTTATCGTACTACTATTACCTACGGAGTGGAAGATGATATGGGTGATTGTTGTCGCCTATGTCACGGGCTACATCATGGATATATCGCTTGGTGGCGAGGGCTTGTATGCCGCTACGCTGCTGCCGATAGCTGTTATCCGTCCATGGCTACTCTATCTCACCACACACCGTAGCCTTGAGGCTGATGGCCAGTCACATCTGCTGCTGCGCCTCAATGTGCGTCAACTTATGACCTATATTGCTGCTGCGCTACTCGTTCATCACGCACTCTTCTTCTTTATGGAGGTATTGTCGTTCGGTGACGTTGTGCGCCTGATGCTTACCATAGTGTTGAGCACGCTCATGTCGCTACTCATAGGTTGGTTTGTGGTGCGTCTATTCATCTCTAAAGTGCTGGTGAAATGAGAAGCGGCGGGCACATATCATCGCTCCATGGTCACCTGCGTATCGTAGTATGTATTATTGCGGCCGTACTCGTTGGTCGTCTCTTCTATGTGCAAATCATCGACGGTAAGTACGATGCGTTGGCCGAGTCGAACATCATGCGTCCCGAGATAGAGTACCCCATGCGTGGCGAGGTCGTCGACCGCCATGGTGAGCCACTTATCCGTAGTCGTGTGTGCTACGATGTGATGGTCGTGTGGGATAACCTCCCCAAGAGTGGCTTCGACTCGCTACACCTAATATCTATCCTTGACATACCTATCGAGAAGCTGCGCAGGGAGATGCGTCGAGCCAAGCAGGCTCCGCACTCGCCACATCTTGTTGTTGGTTATCTGCCACAGGATGCCAAACTCATTCTCGATGAGAGTGGCTTCGATGGCTTCTATACGCGCTTCCGTACCGCGCGAGAGTATCCCCGTAAGATTGGTGGTAACTTGTTGGGCTATGTGAGCGAGATCTCCGAGGAACAACTCAAAAAGTGGCGTAACTATGCTGCGGGCGACTATGTTGGCGTGGGAGGCATAGAGTCCTACTACGAGGCGGATTTGCGTGGTGAGAAGGGTGTGAGCTACCGTATTCGCGATACGCGAGGTGCGGTGAAGGGTGCGTACGATGGTGGTGCCAACGACCTCCTCCCCGAGAAGGGTAAGAGGATAGTGTCGACTATTGATGGTCGCCTTCAGGAGTTTGCCGAGGAGCTGATGGTGGGTAAGATAGGCTCGGTGGTGGCTATCGAGCCATCAACAGGCGAGATACTTGTCATGGTCTCGTCGCCGACGTATAACCCCGACTTGATGGTGGGTCGCCAGCGTGGTAACAATTATAGTGAGATGCTTCATAACCAGCGTAAGCCTCAGTACTCGCGTGCCATCAAGGAGAACTACCCTCCAGGCTCTACCTTTAAGCTCGTGCAGGGCCTCATTGGTTTGCAGGAGGGTGTGCTAACACCATCGCAGCGCTATGAGTGCAATCAAGGCTTCCATTATGGTGTAGGCTCGCATGCTCGTAGACAAAAGTGCCATGTTCACCGTAACAACCTCAATTTGCGTGAGGCTGTTGCCCACTCATGTAATGCCTACTTCTGCTACGTCTTTAAGAATATCATCACGAATCGTAAGTATGGCAACGTCAAGGAGGGTATGCGTAAGTGGAACGAGTATGTATATAGCTTTGGCTTTGGCCATAAGTTGGGCGTAGACCTCTATGGCGAGTATGGTGGCTATGTTCCCACTCCCGAGCACTTGGATGAGGTCAACGGCAGATATTGGAACTGGGGTACGGTGCTGTCGTGTGCCATTGGTCAGGGCGAGATGGCGGCAACGCCACTTCAGATGGCAAACCTTGCGGCGACCATCGCTAACCGTGGCTACTACTACACCCCACACATCGTCCGTAGCGTCGAGGGGCGCGACTCACTCGATAAGCGCTTCTACGAGCGCCACTATACGATGGTCGACTCCGTGCACTTCGAGACTATCATTGATGGCATGTGGATGAGTGTCAACAAGGAGGGTACCTCGCGCTTGGCATATCTCAAGGGTTGGGATGTGTGTGGTAAGACAGGTACGGCGCAGCACGATAGAAAGAAGCCCGATAAGAGCTCGAGCTATTCGGATCACTCGGCATTCATATCGTTCGCACCGCGTAATAACCCGCAGATTGCCATTGCCGTATATATCGAGCATGGTGGCTGGGGCTCATCTGCGGCGGTACCTATCGCAAGCCTTATCGAGGAGATGTATCTAACAGACACCATCACACGCCCCGAGCTGGTCGATAGGATGATGAACCTCTCGTTGGACTACGGCTATTACGATGTACGACAGGATAAGTATGACGCCGAGCGTGCGGCTAATGACGCCAAGTAGTAGGGCGGAAGAGTTTAACAGTTTACTTAATCGTAGAGATGCTATCAAAGTATAACATATCGCAGGAGCGCAATACGACGTCACTCTTTGGCAAGGTAGATATGGTCGCCTTGGGACTATATTTGGCCCTTGTCGTGGCGGGTATTGTCTGCATCGTGTCGGCATCATATAACGAGGAGGTGGGCTCCGCGTTTTCGCTTCAGCATAACTATATGAAGCAGATAGTATGGGGCGGCATCTCTATGATATTTGCCCTTGTGGTGTTGCTGCTCGATAGACGCCTATTCCACATGTTTGCATACCCAGCATATATCGCGGGTATAGGAGTGCTTATTGCCGTGTTGCTATTTGGTCGCGAGGTCAATGGCGCTAAGGCGTGGTTTGAGTTTGGTGGTGTGAGGATTCAGCCCGTAGAGTTTGCAAAGATAGCCACGGCGATGATGATGGCAAAGGTCATGAGCGACTACTCGTTTAATATTCGCCGCCTGCCAGACCTCGTTAAGGTAGGATTGGTCATAGGCATACCGCTGGGTATCATCATCTTGCAGAATGACACAGGCTCGGGACTTGTGCTATGTTCGTTCCTATTTGTGCTCTATCGTGAGGGTATATCCAAGTACATATACTTCCCGATTATCTTCACCGTAGCACTCTTCATCACATCGTTTATCTTTACGCCGGTGGTGATATTTACCACTCTGTTGATACTCTTCACGCTGTATAGCGCCTATAAGACATGGGCGTGGAGTGTCCATATACGCTTCTTGGCGCTTGTGCTCTTGGCGGCGTTGCTACTGTCGCTACTCACGTCGCTTAGCGGCTACGCCTCGCTGATGGTCGCGTGCTCTATTGCTGCGGTGGTGCTTATGGGCGTGGCTCTCAAGACGCGTACGATGGTGCTCATCTGGCCAATTATGATGTTTGTCTATGCCATGATCTTTGTGCCTACATGCGACTATCTATTCACAAAACTCGAGCCGCATCAGCAGAACCGTATACTCACATTCGTGGGCATGAAGGAGGATCCCAAGGGTATAGACTTCAATGTCAACCAGTCGCAGATTGCCATAGGCTCGGGTGGTCTTACGGGTAAGGGCTTTATGGATGGCACACAGATTAAGTATGGCTTTGTGCCCGAGAAGCATACCGACTTTATCTTCTGTGTGGTAGGCGAGGAGTGGGGCTTCATGGGAACGCTGACAATCATAGCCCTATACATAGCCCTCATCATGCGCCTTATGAAGATGGGTGAGCGCATAAAGGAGCCCTTCGGCAGGGTATACTGCTACTCGGTGGCTGCCATTCTGCTCTTCCATGTCTGGGTGAATGTGGGCATGACCATAGGCCTTATGCCTGTTATGGGTATCCCGCTGCCGCTGATGAGCTACGGTGGCTCATCGTTGGTGGCCTTTACAATACTTATTATGATAGCCATACGCCTCGATGCGTCGACCGATGACCAAAGCATATACATGAAGTGATGACATGAGCGTATGTGTAAACAACGAGATTATGACTGCTAAACCTCTTATATTTATTACCAATGACGACAGCTACCTCTCGAAGGGTTTTCGTCACATTGTAGCCCTCGCGAGCGAGTTTGGTAGGGTGGTGGCCATCGCCCCTGACCGCGTGCAGAGTGGCATGAGCCAGGCTATAACAATCAACCAACCACTCTTCATGCGTAAGGTTGAGGAGTCGGCAGATGTCACGATATACGCCTTCTCGGGTACGCCCGTAGATTGTGCAAAGATAGCCTTCGACCACATCTTTGTAGACCAGAAGGTAGACCTTGTGCTGTCGGGTATTAACCACGGCTCGAATGCCGCAATCAATGTCATGTACTCGGGAACTATGGGCGCTGCTATCGAGGGTAGCTTCTACGGAGTGCCCTCTATCGGCCTGTCGCTCGATGACCACGATGCTGATGCCGACTTCGAGGGTGCTGTGGAGTATGGTCGTAAGATTATATCACAGGTGCTGGCTGCGGCAGATAGGCTGCCACGCCCCTTGTGCCTCAATGTCAATGTGCCACGATGTGCCGCAAGTGAGATTAAGGGTATCCGCCTATGCCGCCAGACACGCGGTTTCTGGAGAGAGGAGTTCTACCACCGCGAAGACCCTCATGGCCGCGACTACTATTGGCTTACGGGCGGTTTTAATAATGCCGAGCCCGATGCCGAGGATAGCGATGAGTGGGCATTGGCACACCGCTATGTGGCGGTTGTCCCCGTGCAGGTCGATATGACCGATTATAAGATGTTGCGTAGCTTGGATGGTGTTATTAAGTAGCGAAGTGGGGTATGTCGGGTATTGAGATATTGCTCGTAGTAGCCATTGTGGTTCAGGCCTTTGCTGTGGTTGTAGCCCTCTCTCTTATCAACCATACGAAGTACCGTGCGCTATGGGTCTTTTGTGTCATTACCCTCGGCCTGCTTATCGCTGAGCGTCTCTTCCAGCTATCGGTATTGGATGGTGAGTTTGTGGCACCTCGCACCCGCGCATGGGTGGGTATCTCGGTGTCGTTCTGTCTGTCGATGTGTATATTCTGCGCACGCCTTCTCGTTGCGCATGTCGACCGCATCACCCTGCAACGTCGTATGCTCGAAAATAAGCTGATGACGTCGGTGTTACGCACCGAGGAGCGCTCGCGTGCCGAGATATCGCGCGAGCTGCATGACGGCTTGGGTCCGTTGCTCTCGTCAGCAAAGATGTCGCTGTCGGCGCTATCGAAGGAGGGTATGAACGATAAGGATAGAGAGACGCTGCGCAGTACGGCGGTGGTCATTGATGAGGCGATACGCTCCCTTAGAGAGATCTCTAATAACCTCTCGCCACACATGCTCAATAACTTCGGCTTGTCGCGCGGTATCAAGAACTTCGTCGACCGTGTGGCGTCGTTGCACGATGTGAAGATAGAGTTTAGGACGAAGTTGCGTGCCGAGCGCTTCGATGCAAATATTGAGGTTATCATCTACCGTGTGGCATGTGAACTTATAAACAACTCGCTTAAGCATGCGAAGTGTAAGCATATCGATATCGAGTTATTGGTGCAGGACGGTAGCATCATCCTAAAGTATGGTGATGACGGCTGTGGTTTTTCGATAGATGATTTGCAGGATAGAGGCATGGGCATCTCGAATATCAACTCGCGTGTATCATCGTTGAGTGGTATCTTTAGGATGGATAGTGAGCCAGGTAGGGGTATGACGGCCTATGTGGAGATTGCCACCGATAGTGCGATGCTACGCGATACGACCGATGGCGCGAAACGAAGAAAATTATTTAACCATGGAAAAAAATAGTGTAAGGATTGTCCTTGTCGATGACCATACGCTCTTCCGTACTGGATTGTCGGGGTTGCTCGCCCAGCACGAGGGCTTCGAGGTCGTGGCGGACTTTGGCAGTGGTGAGGATTTTTTGGCAGCACTCGATGAGTTGACTGTCGATGTCGTATTTATGGATATCTCGATGCCAGGCATGGATGGCGCCGAGACTACGCGTCGTGCCTTGGAGATGCGCCCCGAGCTGAAGATTGTTACCCTGTCGATGTATGGTGATGACCACTACTATACGCGGATGGTCGTGAGTGGCGCGTCGGGCTTCCTGCTTAAGGATAGCGATATTGATGAGGTCTATGCTGCCGTTGATAGTGTCATGGCTGGCGATAGCTACTTCAGTACAGCGCTCTTGGGCTCGCTGACACGCAACATGAGCGTTCTGAATGCCCTCTCGCCTAACGACGAGGATGAGCTTTCAGATCGTGAGATGGAGATTCTTGTTGAGGTGTGTCGAGGACTCTCGAATCAGGAGATTGCCGACAAGCTTTTTATCTCGAAGCGCACCGTAGATAAGCACCGTGCGAACATTCTCGAGAAGACGGGGTGCAAGAATACGGCAAACCTTGTGGTATATGCCATTAAGAATCACCTCGTAGAGATTTAATTTGTTTTGCCGAGCGTTGCATCTACTACCTTCTAACAACAAATTTGCCGTGATAAGGGGGCATGTCTGTTCGTGACCTTTGTGTGATTAAAATTAAGGAGCTCTGCTCCGCCCGACCAATGAGCTTTAGCTCTGCCCGATGAAGGGAGCTCTGCTCCTGCCCGAATAAGCAGGCTTTGCCTGCGCCCGATATGTTTCTCTGCGGGCATCGCCCACAACCACTGCTAATTCCTCTCTGTCTATTTCTAATTTCTAATTGAGCAAAAAGAGTGGAGGTGACTAAAAAGTTAATTAGCCACCTCCATTTTGCATAGGTCTATTACATCATACCCATGCCGCCGCCTGCGGGCATTGCGGGTAGAGGGTTGTCCTCCTTCTTCTCGGCCAAGACACACTCCGTAGTGAGGAACATTGAGGCGATAGATGCTGCGTTCTCCAAGGCTACGCGCGATACCTTCGTTGGGTCGATGATACCCGCTGCGAGCATATCCTCGTACTTGTCGTCACGAGCGTTGTAGCCGAAGGCACCCTTGCCCTCCTTAACTTTGTTAACGACTACCGAGCCCTCGCCACCAGCGTTGGCAACAATCTGGCGTAGTGGCTCCTCGATAGCACGCTTAACAATCTGGATACCTGTCGTCTGGTCGTCGTTCTCGCCCTTCATGCCCTCGAGTGACTCGATAGCGCGGATGTAGGCAACACCACCACCAGGAACGATACCCTCCTCGACAGCTGCGCGTGTAGCAGCCAACGCGTCGTCAACGCGGTCCTTCTTCTCCTTCATCTCAACCTCGGTAGCTGCACCTACATAGAGCACAGCAACGCCACCTGCGAGCTTCGCCAAGCGCTCCTGGAGCTTCTCGCGGTCGTAGTCCGACGAGGCATTATCGATAGAGGCGCGTATCTGCTGTACGCGAGCAGCGATAGCCTCCTTCTTACCTGCGCCATCAACGATGGTCGTGTTCTCTTTGTTGAGTGTAACCTTGTCGGCAGTGCCCAACGCCTCGAGGCCAGCATCCTCCATCTTCATACCCTTGTCGGTAGATATGACGGTAGCGCCTGTGAGTGTTGCGATATCCTCCAATATCTCCTTGCGGCGGTCGCCGAAGCCTGGAGCCTTACATGCTGCAATCTTAAGCGTGCCGCGGAGCTTGTTGACAACGAGTGCCGAGAGTGCCTCGCCATCGACATCCTCGGCGATGATAAGGAGCGAACGGCCACTCTGTGCCACGGGCTCAAGGATGCCCATACTCTCCTTCATGGTTGAGATCTTCTTGTCGGTGATAAGGATGTATGGCTTGTCGAGCTGTGCCTCCATCTTCTCGGTGTCGGTGATGAAGTATGCCGAGATGTAGCCGCGGTCAAACTGCATACCCTCCACAACATCGACATGTGTCTCGGTGCCCTTTGCCTCCTCGACGGTGATGACACCCTCGTTGTTGACCTTCGCCATAGCCTCGGCGATGAGCTTTCCAATCTTACGGTCGTTGTTTGCCGAGATTGTTGCCACCTGCTCAATCTTGTCGAAGTCAGAGCCTACAACCTGACTCTGCTCCTTGAGCGATGCCACAATCTTCTCTACGGCAGCATCCATACCGCGCTTCAAGTCCATGGGGTTAGCACCTGCAGTAACATTCTTGATACCCACCGAGATGAGTGATTGTGCAAGAACGGTAGCCGTTGTGGTACCATCGCCTGCGTCGTCGTTAGTCTTTGACGCTACCTCGCGCACCATCTGTGCACCCATATTTGCGAAGGTGTCCTCCAACTCAACCTCCTTTGCTACGGTAACGCCATCCTTGGTCACCTGTGGCGCACCAAACTTCTTGTCGATGATGACGTTGCGACCCTTGGGACCAAGTGTCACCTTCACGGCGTTGCATAGCGCGTCAACGCCCTCCTTGAGAAGCTCTCTTGCCTCTACATTATATCTAATCTCTTTAGCCATATCAATTGCCAATTTCTAATTACTAATTACTAATTGTTCATCGCTCATTGCCGCTACTCGATAACAGCGATAATATCCGACTGCTTCATCACGAGATAGTCCTCGCCCTCGTAGTTAAGCTCCGTGCCGGCATACTTGCCATACATAACAACGTCGCCAACCTTAACCTCCATCTTAACATCTGTCGTGCCTGGGCCTGCGGCTACGACCTTACCCATAAGGGGTTTCTCCTTTGCTGTGTCGGGGATGAAGAGACCGCCTGCGGTCTTCTCCTCTGCCGGATTGGGCTTCACCAATACACGGTCTGAAAGTGGTTTTACTGCCATAGTTTTATTCTGTTTTTGCGTTTAATAATATTTTCTGTTTTGTGGATAGTGGGTGGCAATCTCTGTGCCAAAGCGACAACACCCTATATAATATATAAGGTGTGTCACTTCACTGACAATATGTCAGTCGTATGTCACGATATGGCTGTCACCACATATCTCGTGCCTACTGCTGATATATCTCCACTGTCACAGGCTCCTCGCCAAGCGCTACGGTCATCGTGTGTAGCTCCTCATCGAGCGTGTAGTAGCGTAGCTCATACTCCGTATTCTTGGGCAGGAGTACCGAGAAGATATCGTTCATGTCGCGGTGTTCACCTGCCGTGAGGCCACCACCCATCTGCTCTGTGCCGCGGAAGACATCGACGCCCATAGCCACGCGGTCCTCCGAGTGCTCGGTTTTGCCCTGCTGCTTGTAGCCAGCGATGCGTAGGAAGGTGTGCGTGCCTGCCTCGAGATGACGTGTGTACTGGTCGTACGCAAGGTCTATGTAGTGCTGTGTGACATTCTCGGCGCCATAGTTGCGTGGTAGCTCCTCGATAGGCTTACCCTCAACATCGCCATCGGCCCATACCATTGGGAACCAGTCGTCGGCAGCACCGAAGCGTACGGCATATATGGCGTAGGTGCGGTCATCTACCGTTGCCTTCGAGGCGTCGGCCATAAACCATAGGTGGTCGAGCTGCGAGGGGAAGTAGTACTCCGTCACGCGCCACTCGCCATCCAACCATACCTCTGTCCAGCTGTGGTTACCGCGGTTGTCGTGCCACGAGGCTGTGCCTACGAAGCGTGCGGGGATACCTACCGAGCGGTAGGCGTCAACGAGGAGTATCGAGAGACCTGTGCACGATGCCATGCCCTGACGCATAGACTCGCGGGGACTCTGGTTTGTCTTCTCGCGCTTGGTGTTGTAGTCCACACCCGTGAGGCGTGGTATGTTGGCGTTGACGGCGCATACGGCGTCATACATCGTCGTACATGTATCTACGGCAGGGGCGAAGAGCTCGTATAGCTCCTTACGCCATGGGTCACGCACCTCGTCAACAACATGGAAGGGTAGCACGTCGCGCTGGTATACATCCTCGGGGAGTGCCTGTGCCCATGGATACTTGGTGCGGGCCTTATGTGCATACTCGACATTCTCCTTGAGTAGCTCTAAGTCCATATTGTCGCGGTCCGACGACATCATGTTGATAATGAGGTACTCCATGTCGCCACGCTCCGCCTCGGGCGTGCTCTCCAAGAGTGCGCGTAGCTCTACCTCGCGCGTTGATGATGCCAATGCCTCGTCGAGTGTCGCTGGGCGCTCGATGTTACATGCCATGGCATCCTTCTCGTTCTTCTTCTCGCTGTTGCCACCGCAACCTACCGTGATAGCCATCATGGCGATGACGGCGCAAATGTAAACTCTCTTCATCGTTATGCTCGTATAATGTTTAGGGATGTTCTACAAATTAGTAAAAAAGTATTTCGTTGTTGGGAGATTATGTTTCGGTTGCTTTTGAATTTATTTTGGCATCTATCTTGTTTTTACGCAGTTACAATGCTCGCATTGCTCCTTTATAACAAACAAGAAATCTGCTCAAAATAGCCTTCAAAATCAACTCGACCTAATTTATAGAACCTCCCTTTAATATCTTCGTTACCTCCTCCTCGTCGACAACGCGTAGCTGGAACTCGTCAACAGCAGCACTACCACCCATAGATATGCGGGGGTTGCGGTACTCCATGTTGCCCATCACCATACGCTTGGCGCTGAAGTGTAGGGCATCGACGCCCGTTGCTGCCAAGGCTGCGGCATTTGCTGCTACAACGCCGCTACCCGCCATAATCTCTATGCGGCCATCGGCAATAGCCACGGCACGACGTATGTTGTCGATACCCTCGATAGCCTTGTCGTAGCCTCCAGACGTCAGTATGCGGTGGCATCCAGAGGTTATTACCGCCTCGATAGCTGCCTCATAATCCGACGTCATGTCCACAGCGCGGTGGAAGGTGCACTCCATACCCTTGGCAGCATCCACAAGGGTGCGTGTGCGCTCAACATCTACACGGCCATCTGCCGTAAGGATGCCAAAGACGACGCCCGTAGCACCCGCCTTGCGGGCATGCTCTATGTCGTGGAGCATCGTCTGGAACTCATCATCAGAGTATAGGAAGTCGCCACCACGAGGGCGTATCATGACACTTACGTCGATGCCCTCGATAGCCACAACACGCTCGATGGTCGCCATCGAGGGTGTGACACCTCCCTCGGCGGGTGAGGCACATAGCTCAACGCGGTTGACGCCCAAGCGTGCTGCTGTGCGGCACGCATCTACGGAGTAGGCGCAAAGCTCCGTCTTAAGTTGCTTAAAGTTGTTCACTGTCGATAAGTTTGTTTAGTACGGCATATACCGTCAAGCCCGCAACGGAGCGTATGCCGGTCTTATGCACTATGTTTTTACGGTGTGATATTACGGTGTGAGGCGATATGCTCAATTCCGAGGCTATCTCCTTGTTGGTGAAGCCCTTGGCGACGAGGATAAGCACATCGCGCTCTCTATCCGACAGCTCGTGACTCTCGTGGGCACTCGCCTCGCTGGGGGCATCTATGGCCTGCGATAGGGTGCGTAGGATATCCTCCTCGGCGGTGTAGAGCGTTATGGCGTGCGTCATGCGGCGTGCTACCTCTGCGTCGTATAACGATGTCTGCAACGCCACAACTACAATGTCGCTATACTCCTCGCCAAGCTCCGTGGTACGCAGTAGGGCGGTGTCTACGATGAGCATATCTACATCGGCACCACGCAGGCGTGGTAGTATGTCGCCAAGGCTGCGCTCTATGAGCACAACGTCGGCCTCGCCACCCCGCCGTAGGATGGTGGCTATGCCCTCGCCAATGATGGCCGCTGGGGCGACTATGGCTACTCGGTATCGTCTCATTGCTTGGCGGTTTTAACGAGACGCTCCACTAACGGACGCAGCAGATACATCTCTATGTTTGTGTGTGTGCGCAGGTCGTCGCGTAGCGCGTATATATCCTTGAGCATGGCGCAGCGTAGGGGCGTTGACACACGCTCTGGCAGGCTCTTGATGACGAGCGATGCCATGTCGTTCGTGCGGTCGTCGATGTCACCATGTGGGCGCTCAAGTGTCGAGAGGTCGCAACGGGCACTGCTCTGTGCACGCTCTATGGCGGCGAAGATGTTACGCTCCTCATACTCGAAGTGTGTCATAACATAGTGTGTATAGTCGTCATAGAAGCTGCGTAGCACGCGCTGCGAGAGGGCGTCACACTCGGCGAGTATCTCGTCGAGGTGGCGGGCGACATGCGGTATCATATATTGTGCATAGTAGCGGTGCGAGGCGCGTAGGTAGCCTATGACATCCTCAATGGCATTGGGGCGAAGAGCCGTCATGTCGGGGCGATACGAGGGGTCTATGTGCATGTTGCAGAGCGTGATAAAAAGCCCGACGTCGTAGCCATCCCTACGACACATATCCTCGAGCGATATGTCGCCAAAGGGAAGTGTTATGTTGAGGCGCGAGACGATAGATACCACCGAGGGGTGGGTGTCGATAAGCTCAAAAAGCTTTAGTTTGGGCTCGATGACGCTGTGGGTCGCGTTACTGTATATATTATTCATTGAGTATTAGTATCTTATATGTTCTACTGTGCTTTTAATCTCATTAATTATGCAAAGATACGAAATATTTTCGAATCGTCAAATCCCAACTAATAGGGGTGCGCCACGCTCACAATTACCAACAATTGGTGATTGTGCGTAACGAAGAAATGCTGCATCTTTGCAACATGAAAAATGGGGTGTTGCGCCGCGAGGCTTTGCCCCACAGGAGTAAGAAAAATCTTTTTAGTTTTTATTGGGTAGGCCGAGCCCTCGCCATAGGGTATAAGCCAAGGAGGCATCCGTGAGGGTGCCTCTCTTTTTTCTAATTGAGGCAATAGCCCGCCTTTGCTCTTTCATCTTTTTTTACTAAATTTGTACGGTCATTAAACCGATAACACTTTTCAACATGAAAGAGGTACTAAAATACTACAAAGATTTCCCTAAGGAGGGTATCGTATTTGTCGACATCATACCCTTCTTACAGTCTAAAGAGGTCTTCGCAAAGCTGATGAAGGCCGTGGGCGAGGCGTGCACAACACCCAACATCATAGCCCCTGAGGCGCGAGGCTTCCTCTTCGCAGCGCCGTTGCTCTCAACATCGGCACGCGTAGAGAATATCGTGCCTGTGCGTAAGAGCGGCAAGCTCCCCTTCGCCGAGGGTGACCTTCAGGAGGTGGTAATCGAGAAGGAGTATGGCAGCGACAAGCTATACTACCGCCTCAGCGACATCGCAGCAGGCAAGCCCGAGGGTGATTGCTTCGAGGTCACCATCCTCGATGACGTGCTCGCAACGGGTGGTACTGCCGAGGGGTTGGCACTCTCGTTGGAGAGCCTCAAGGTGGTACGCGACGGCAAGGAGTATGGCGTTAAGGTTAAGGAGTTTGTCTTCATCGTCGAGATTGAGGAGCTCGGTGGAAAGAGCCGCCTTGAGCGCATAGCTCCCGTACGCTCGATAACCGTAATCTAACAGAGTAGCAACCATAGCGAGGTGCGTATGTCAGAGGTGCTTGGGCGTGATATAAAGTATGTCAGTGGCGTGGGTGAGGTGAGGGCTCGCCTCCTTGCCCGCGAGGCTGGCGTGCACTCCGTTGGCGACCTGCTGATGCGCTTTCCCTATCGCTATATCGACCGCACGACGCTACGCCGTATCGCCGACATCGACGAGAGCATGGAGTCGACATACGTTCAAATACGCTGTCGCATCGTGGGACGCTCCATCGTTGGTGAGGGACGCAAGCAGCGCTTCGTCGCCGAGGTCACAGATGGAACAGGTAGTGCCGAGCTACTATGGTTTCAGGGTGTCAAGTGGATAGAGAAGCGCATAGAGCTCGACCGCGAGTATATGGTCTTTGGCCGCCCATCGTTCTACCGCGGCAGGCTGAGCATCGCCCACCCCGAGGTGGAGAGCGTCGAGCAGGCACTATCGCGCAAGGTGGAGAGTGGCTACCAGGGCATATACCCCTCGACCGAGGCGTTGTCGCAGCTTATAACGGTCAAGGGTATGCACAACATCGTGCATAACGCCTGGCAGCTTGTGGCGGGCGATACCACGGCCTTTGCCGACCCTCTGCCCGAGGATATGCGTCGTCGCAATGCTCTGATATCGCTACGCGAGGCGATATACAACATACACTTCCCACAGTCGGCAGAGCTACTACGCGCAGCACAGTATCGTCTTAAGTTCGACGAGCTACTCGGCGTGCAGCTAACCATACAGGCACGCCGCAGTGAGCGCCATACGCGAGGCAACGGTTTTCTCTTTCCGCGCGTGGGCGACAACTTTAACACCTTTTACCACACCAAGTTACCCTTTGCGCTTACAGGAGCACAGCAACGCGTGATAAAGGAGATACGCGCCGACATGGTGTCGGGACGCCAGATGAACCGTCTGCTTCAGGGTGACGTGGGCAGCGGTAAGACGATGGTGGCGTTTATGTCGATGCTCTTGGCCGTAGATAATGGCTATCAGGCCTGTATCATGGCACCCACCGAGATACTCGCACGCCAGCACTACGCCTCGATGTGTCGCTTTGCCGAGGGCCTTCCCAATGTGCGCATAGCCATCCTCACCGGAGCATCCAAGGCACGCGAGCGTCGCGCCGCCCTCGAGGGCATAGCCTCGGGTGAGGTAGACATCCTCATCGGCACACACGCCCTTATAGAGGATAGGGTGCAGTTTGCGAACCTCGGCTATGTCGTCATCGACGAGCAACACCGCTTTGGCGTCGAGCAGCGTGCAAAGCTGTGGACGAAGAACCAGCAGCCACCACACATCCTCGTGATGACCGCAACACCCATACCGCGAACATTAGCTATGACCCTATATGGCGACCTCGAGGTATCCGTCATAGATGAGCTACCCCCAGGGCGTCAGCCTATACGCACCTACCACTACTACGATGCGGCACGTCTCAAAATGTTTGGCTTTCTGCGTCAGGAGATAGCCAAGGGACGACAGGTATATATCGTCTATCCCCTTATCAAGGAGTCCGAGAAGATGGACTACAAAGACCTATACGACGGCTACGACTCCATATCGCGCGATTTCCCGCTGCCACAATACCGCATCACTGTATGTCATGGCAAGATGAAGAACGAGGATAAGGAGGCGGCGATGGCGCAGTTTAAGCGTGGCGAGGCGGACATCCTCATAGCCACCTCCGTCATCGAGGTGGGCGTCGATGTGCCTAATGCCACGGTGATGGTCATCGAGTCGGCAGAGCGTTTCGGTCTCTCGCAGCTACACCAGTTGCGTGGTCGTGTGGGGCGTGGCGGCGAACAGTCATACTGCATACTCATGTCGGGCGACAAGCTATCCAAGGATAGCCGTGCGCGTCTCGACGCCATGTGCGCGACCAACGACGGCTTCGAGCTCTCGGAACTCGACCTCAAGCTACGCGGTGCGGGCGACATACACGGCACACAGCAGAGTGGCGACGCCTTTGAGCTCAACATAGCCAACCTCGCCACCGACACACAGATAATGGAGGTCACGCGCAACGAGGCGATAGCCATCCTCGACAAGGATGCCTCGCTCGAGCGCCCCGAGAACACTGCACTGCGACAGCTTCGCGACAAGCATAAGCGCCGCGAGCGCATAGATTTTTCCGATATTTCGTAATATATATCCACAAATAGCGTTATCTTTGCAAGCAAATAGATTAAGAGTACCGATATGGCATTAATAAGATGTAAGCATTGCGGCAACTTAGCATCAAGCCGCTCACCTATATGTCCGATATGCGGCGAGCCTATTAGTGGCGAGCAGCCCTCGGCACCCACTGCCGAGAGTGTAGCACCCGTTGTCGAGAATACGGCCGAGAACACTCCCGAGGTGGAGGCACCCGCAGAGGATACCCTGCCTGTGGAGGCACACGAGGAGGCAACCAATCCTATGGATACACCCGCGGCGCAGCCCAAGACGCTGAACGACATACTCGCCGAGCGTAGCACCACATCTACGCTCAACGACACACACTCGGAGGAGAATAGCGAGAGCCGAACTCTCAATGTCGTGCCCATGCCTACGCCCATAAACAATGCGCTCAACAACGACGCCTACGCCTACGACAATGAGCGTACTGTTGAGGACTACGAGATGGAGATACGTCGCCGCAAGCGTAGCGCTGGTGGCTTCATGATAGGCTGCATCATCCTGCTGTTGGGTCTCGCTACGTTCTGCTACCTATATATCAGCATGCGTCAGGAGAATAACAAGCTACGCGAGGGTTACGAGATACTTATAGCCGACACCAACAGCCTACACGCCATAGAGAGAGAAATGCTTAATGCCAACGCCGAGGAGTTGGTTGGCGAGCTCGCTAAATATAAGGACGATAACGACTCTATGCGCATCCGTTACGAGGAGGCTGTCAAGATGTATACAGAGTTGCAGAGCAACCATGATTACACCCTCGACCAGCTACGTCGCTACCAGGAGGAGGTGAAGACGCTGAAAGGTATCATGCGCCAGTATGTGCGCCAGATAGACTCGCTAAACACCGTGGCCTCGAACCTCAAGCGCGAGAACACCTCGATGAAGAAGGAGATTAAGAGCCATGAGCTACGCGCCAACCAAGCCGAGGAGCGTGCCGACGAGCTCGGCACCAAGGTGCGCCAGGCAGAGGTGATACAGACAAGTGCCATACGTTTAGTGGCTCTCAACGCCAATAGCAAGGAGGTAAAGAGGATTAAGATGGCACGACGCCTTAAGGTAGATTTCGAGCTTGTGCCTAACGCTGTGGCCGAGCCTGGCGAGAAGAGTATATATGTATGTATCACCAACCCCGATGGCTACCTGCTGTCGCCAGCCGAGATGACCGTATTCAACTTCGAGGGTACGGAGATGATGGCGTCGGCGGTGCGTAAGGTAGACTACGAGAATGCGCGTGTCGACGTGAGCATCTTCTACGATGGCGAGAACTTCACACGAGGCACCTATAAGGTCGACATCTATATTGATGGTCGCCACTGTGGCACGGCAGAGAAGTACTTCGAATAGTCTCTTATGGCGATAAAGTAGCAGCAGGATATCACGCCTGCTGTTACTTTTTTTTGCAAAAAGTTTGGATATTGAGAAATATTGCCTATCTTTGCACCTCGGTTGGGGTACTTGCTTATGGCGGGTATGTTCAATTGATACAAATGGTCTGATGGCCGAGTGGCTAGGCAGAGGTCTGCAAAACCTCGTACAGCGGTTCGAATCCGCTTCAGACCTCTAAAGAATGCAGAGCAGACGACTTACTAAGTCGTCTGTTTTTGTTTTGTCTGTGCTGCCGTGAGCAAGCTCCCGCACCACCCAAAACAAACACAGCCTGCGGCTTTTGCTCTGCGTAATCTGATGCGATTGCTCACCTTTAGACCAGGGTTGCGGGGATAGAGTGTATTATTGCTCGCACTTATAGTGCTGCGCTTCATGGTATCCCCGCGAGCGCGGGCGGACGCCCTTGCTTCGAATCCGCTTCAGACCTTCAGAGAATGCAGAGGAGGCTGACCAAAGCCCTCAGGGACTTTTTAGTCAGCCTCGTGTACAGAACTAATATTGGTGGCTACTCGTCCTTATGGAGAATACCGTCAATCTTCTACTCCACCTTCTCCTCCACCTTCTCCTCGGCCACCTCCTGTGCCCTCTCGGCTACGGTATCAGCTACGCTATCCTGCAAATCATCCGCAAGGTCACTAACATCGCCACTCGCTACACTGCTGGCAATGCCAAATAGTTTCTTAAAAACCCATAACTAAAATTTATTGAAGTCTGAATTAATCATGGGCTCATCTATACTCTCTTCGCATCACACATTGTCGACTATCGTGCAAGCAGGCGTGTGATAGCCTCTATATTACGGCTATTATCCACCGCCTTGCCCTCGGGCGTATAGGCGTGGGCGATAGCCTCGGCAAAGTGCTTCTCCACCTTATTGCGCACAACCTTCATCGTACTATTAACAAGGCCGTTCTGCTCCGTGAAGGGTTCATCGGCAAGTGCGATAACAGCTGGCACCCATCTATCGGGAAACTCGTCGGCGTATGCACCGCCCGTGCGATACTTAGCAACCTCCTGTGCCACAATCTTCGCAGCCTCCGTAGCGCGTGCTGCACCCTCGACACCGCGCTCGTCGAGAACTCTATTGATATTCTCCTTCGACGCCACAACGAGAGCTATCGTATAGGGGTTTTGGTTGTTATATATCATTATCTGGTCGATATATGGCGACTTATCGACGATGGCCTCCTCCATGCCCTCGGGGCTATACTTCTCGCCATCCGACGATATCAGCAGGCTCTTGAAGCGACCTAACACATAGAGGAAGTTATCCTTGCCCATATATCCCATATCGCCCGTATACAACCATCCATCACGCACTGTATCGGCCGTAGACTCGGGGTTCTTCCAGTAGCCTGCCATGACATTCTCGCCACGGATGACAATCTCGCCCTTCTCGCCCACGGGGAGCTCCCTGCCCTCCTCGTCCAATATCTTGATGTCGAGGGGCTGCACCAAGCGTCCCGATGAGCCGAAGCGGTGGTTACGAGGCTTGGGTGAGTTTGTCGATATCACAGGCGTAGCCTCCGAGAGACCATAGCCCTGGAACATAGGTATGCCCACAGCGTAGAAGAAGCGCTGGAGCTCGCTGTCGAGCAGTGCGCCGCCACCGATAAAGAAGCGAAGCTCGCCACCGAAGGCCACGCGTACCTTCGAGTATATCATCTTGTCGAAGAGTGCAACAAAGGGCTTCAGCAGCCAGCGCAGACCGCGTCCCTTGTTATAGCCATCACCCTGATAGGCATACGAGGTCTTAAGAGCCAACTTAAAGAGGCGCTCCGTGCCCTTGCCCTTCTTGCGGATGGTGGTCTCGATACTCTTGCGGAAGTTCTTCGCCAAGGCAGGTACCGAGAGCAAGAAGTGTGGGCGCACCTCCTTTATATTAATAGGTATATTCTTCAATGTCTCCATAGGTGTACGTCCCACCTCGGTAGTGGCAACCGACGCACCGCAGGCAATCATGATGTAGAAGCCCACGACATGTGCGAAGCAGTGGTCCAATGGCAGGATGATAAGCGTACGCCATGTTGAAGGTATCGAGACTACGGATAGTGCTTGCTCCACATTTGCCGTATAGTTACGGTGTGTGAGCACCACGCCCTTGGGGTCGGCAGTAGTACCCGACGTATAGGTGATGGTGGCGTAGTCGTCATTCTTGAGCGAGCGTCCTATCTCCAAGAAGCTCTCCTCGTTCGCGCGTAGGTACTCCTCGCCACGCTTGACGATGCTCTCCAAGGTCATCTCGCCCTCAACAAGGTTAGCCTCATCCTCGCCCCATACGACAACATGCTTAAGATCCTTGAGGTCGGCAACGATGCGGCGCACCTTGGGTAGCTGATACTTCGAGACGAAGACGAGCTTGACGTCGGCATGGCGCAGACGGAAGATAAGGTCGTTGCTCTCCTCGAGCTTTATTGATAGCGGTACACTCACAGCACCAGCATAGAGCAAGCCGAGCTCCGAGATAATCCAGTTGTTGCAACCCTCGGCAAGGATAGAGACCCTATCACCACGCTCGATGCCCATGGCAACGAGGCCAGCACCTATCTTAAGTGCTTGGCTACGCGTATCGCTATATGAGGTAGGCTCGAACTTGCCGTTATGCTTCTCCAACAAAAACTCCTTGGTGCCATACTTCGACACCGACTCCTCGAAGAGGTCTATAATCGTACGTTTCATCACTTTATCTATTTCTCCATATTTATCAAATACTCTGCGAGCTTCACCCTCCACTCCTCGGGCAGGGGCACTGTCTGCTGCGTCTCGAAGTCGAACGCCACCATCACCGAAGAGCTCTCAGTGAGGCACCTATCGCCCGACATGATACGCTGGTGTAGCGTCATGCTCTTATTGCCGAGGCGCGATACGTCGGTCGTGACGACAATGTCGTCCATAAGGCGTACCTGACCCAAGTAGTCGGTATGTGTCGAGGCGGTTATTATGCGCAGCTTATCGAAGACGCCCGTAATGCCCAAGACCTTGGTGTAAAACTCCGTCTTGCCCATGTCGAAGTAGCTCTGCTGCCATATATTATTGACGTGCATGAAGGAATCTACATCCGAGAAGCGCTTCTGCACGGGTGTTACAAGTTGTTTTGCCATAGTGTGTCAGCTTCTAATTATCTCAACCTCGTTGCTCTCGCCAAAGGCTATTATCGAGCTTGGCTTTAGCGTAGGCTTACCCTCGAAGCGTGGGTTAACGACATAGTCCACGCCGTCGATAATCTCCTGCACAACATCTTTAAGACGCTTGGCAGTCTCCTCGCCCGATATATTCGCCGAGGTAGATACTATCGGCTTGCCGAACTTACGGAGTAGCGCCTGACAGAAGTCGTGCTGCGGGATGCGCACGCCGAGCGTGCCACTCTCGGGGATAAGGTTCGGGGCTACGCCCGTAGCACCTGGGAGGATGGCCGTGAGGGGCTTATCCGAGAGTTCCATAACCTCGAAAGCGATGCCTGGGGCGCGGTTAACATAGCGCACAACCATGTCGGCATCACGCATAAGACAGAGCATCGAGCGCTTATCGTCGCTACGCTTGAGCGCGTATACCTTTGCCACAGCCTCGGCATTGGTAGCATCACAGCCGATGCCCCACACCGTATCTGTTGGATAGAGGATGATGCCTCCTGCGCGGAGCACCTCCACGCACTTTTCGACAGCCTTCTGCATATCCTATCTCTTATTCATTAACTCGTTGAAGCAGTGGCGGCAGATGGGCTGATAGGTGTCGTGAGCACCCAAGAGCACCTGCTTGTCGTCGGAGGTGAGGCGGTGCGAGTGGTGTGCCAAGTCGCCGCAGCGTACGCATATAGCGTGCACCTTGGTCACATACTCCGCCGTAGCCATAAGTGCTGGCATAGGGCCAAAGGGGACACCCATATAGTCCATGTCGAGGCCTGCGACGATAACGCGAATGCCACTATTAGCCAGCTGACGGCACACATCAACGATACCCTCATCGAAGAACTGTGCCTCGTCGATACCTACAACATCGACATCCGATGCCATGAGCAGGATGTTCTGTGCCGACTCCACGGGGGTAGAGTGTATGGCATTAGCGTCGTGCGACACCACATTCTCCTCCGAATAGCGAACATCTATCGAGGGTTTGAATATCTCAACCTTGAGGTTTGCAAACTGGGCGCGCTTCATACGGCGTATAAGCTCCTCGGTCTTTCCCGAGAACATCGAGCCGCAGATAACCTCAATCCAGCCCTTATGCTTATTATTCTCCAAAAACATTTTTTATTCTGTATATATCGTCTTAATTCTACACTCTCTCTTCTGTTATCGCTATTCGTCAAGTCTTATAATATTGGCGCCCAAGGCATTCAGACGGTTGTCGATGTCGCGATATCCACGGTCTATCTGCTCGATATTCTGGATGGTACTTGTACCCTCGGCACTCATGGCGGCGATAAGCAGCGCCACGCCAGCACGGATATCGGGCGATGTCATATTCGCTGCACGCAGTGGTAGGCGGTGGTCAAGGCCTATGACCGTAGCACGATGGGGGTCGCAGAGGATAATCTGTGCACCCATGTCGATGAGCTTATCGACGAAGAATAGTCGGCTCTCGAACATCTTCTGGTGTATGAGCACCGAGCCCTTTGCCTGTGTCGCCACAACGAGGAAGATAGATAGTAGGTCGGGCGTAAGTCCTGGCCATGGGGCGTCAGCGATGGTCATAATAGAGCCATCAATGAAGCTCTCGATGCTATAATTCTCCTGCTGCGGGATATATATATCGTCGCCACGCTGCTCGAAGCGAATACCCATACGCGCAAACTGCTGTGGTATGATACCGAGGTTGTCGTACGATACATTCTTGATGGTGAGCTCCGAGCGTGTCATTGCCGCCATACCTATGAAGCTACCCACCTCAATCATGTCGGGAAGCATCGTATGCTCCGTGCCACCTAAAGCCTCTACGCCGTCGATAACCAAGAGGTTAGAGGCGATACCCGAAATCTTGGCACCCATGCGGTTGAGCATCTTACATAGCTGCTGGAGATATGGCTCACACGCGGCATTGTAGATTGTCGTACGTCCCTCGGCCAATACTGCCGCCATGACGATATTCGCAGTACCTGTCACCGACGCCTCGTCGAGGAGCATATATGTACCCTTAAGGCGCTTTGCCTCCACGGTATAGAACTCGTCGCTAAGGTCGAAGTTGAACTCGGCACCGAGCTTCTGGAAGCCGAGGAAGTGGGTATCCAACCTGCGGCGACCTATCTTATCGCCACCAGGCTTGGGCATGTATCCCACGCCAAAGCGGGTGAGAAGTGGGCCTATCATCATCACCGAGCCTCGCAGGCGGCGGCAACGCTTATGGTAGTCTGCCGTACGCAGGTAGTCGAGATTTATGTCATCTGCCTGCAAGGCGAAGCAATCATCGCTGAGGCGCTCAACCTTGACGCCCATGGCCGACAACAGCTCAAAGAGCTGCATGACATCCGAGATGATTGGCACGTTGTGTAACACCACACGCTCGGGGGTCAACAACGCTGCGCATATTATCTGAAGAGCCTCATTCTTAGCTCCCTGCGGCATGATCTCGCCCTTGAGACGTCTGCCACCCTCAACCTTAAATAGTGCCATATCACAAAATTTTTATCAAAGATACGAAAAATTGTATGATATGAGCAACAATTCATCGCATAAGTTTTCAACAATCGGCCGATAATCGACATTTCGACTAAATACCAATTGGCTTATTATATTTGACTATTGGTTGAAAATAATCAATGTTTAGAGCCTTATACGCCTGAACGTTGGTCTATTGGTCGTATGTAGTTTGTTATTCCGAATTATAATTTATTACTTTGTACCACAAGAACATTTAATAAATAGTAGCATGAAACGCTTTATTCAAGACATCGGCATTGACAATCTACCTAATGATGCTATTACCATTGGTGGTGACCTCGCCTTGGCACCCATCAACAGCTCGACAATAAAGGCTGACCATTTGGAGCCCCATAAGCTACAACATGCCGTAATTGCGGTCTACACCTCGGGGCACTGCCGTATGAAGATAAACCTTAATGAGTATGAGGTGGAGAGCCCCATGCTCCTAACACTCATGCCCGGACAGATAATCGAGCAGTTGGAGCATAGCCCAAACCTTCAAGGCTACGCCATAGCCCTCTCGAAGCGCTTTATCGACATGCTTAACCTCCCAGGATGGCAGCAACGATATATGGCGATGTACAACAACCCGCTTAATGTCATTACCCCCGACCTAATGCAGCCCATACGCATCTTCTACGCTATACTTTATCGTGCGGCGGAGAATGATGATAACCCCTTCCGTTTGCAGGTTATTGAGAATCTCATTCGCGTATTCTATTACGGTGGCATAGGCTCGTTCCATCCCAAGGAGCATAGAGATACGAACTACAAAAATAGCGTTGTTGAGCGCTTTATGGAGCTTGTGCAGGAGCACTATCGTGAAGAGAGACTTATAGGCTTCTATGCCGATAAGCTATGTATAACGCCAAAGTATCTATCGAAGCTCGTAAAGGAGCACACGGGGCGCTCGGCAGGCGACTGGATAGAGAACCACGTCATACTCGAAGCACGCGCCATGTTGCAGTCGTCCGATATGACAATACAGCAGATTGCTGCAGCCCTCAACTTCCCGAACCAGAGCTTCTTTGGCAAGTACTTCAAGCGCGTCACGGGTCTATCGCCCAAGCAGTATCGCAACGCAAAGTAGAGGTGCTTAACAAACACAACAAGGGGGGCACAGCAATGTGCCCCCCTGTCGTGTCTGTTAGTCTCAACTACTTAAGTGCCTTGATGCTCATTGGTGCAGCCTGGGGCTCCTCTACGCCCTTGTTGAGCATATTGAGTAGCTCGTCGATAGGAAGCTTGGTCTCCTCGTTATACTCATAGAAGAATGGCTCCTCCGATACCCACATCTCGCTATAATTACCCTTATAGTCCATGGCCACAGCGCACATAACATAGAGTACACCGCTCTCGCCTGTAAGTAGCTGCACCTTAGGGTTTGGAGAGCTTACTAAGTCGTTGAAAACCTCCTGCTTGCCCCCCGGTGCTATCAGTCTATCGGCACGATAGATGCAGTGGAATACATCGTATGATGGCTGGGCGGTCTCAATCTCGGCCCACATAGCATACCAGCCCATATCCTCGAACATTCCATAGTTATAATACTTATCTGGGTCTGACATCTCGAGCTCTTTAAGGCTATATGGTGCGTTCCATGTGACGTTAACAACACTATTCTCGCATACGCTCTCTGCCTCGGTCTTAAAGTCTACACGTGTGAGGTCGGTAGTTATCACGCCGCCGTAGTATCCGAAGACAAACATCGAGTACTCGGTCTCTGGCTCGAGGTTAGAGACATGGCTCGATATATGACCACGATATGTGTTTAGGTCGTATGTGGTGAGCCAGTTGAGAATCTCCTCATTGGTAGTGCCGCTCACATCCGACTTCTTGACAAACGTTGCGACATAAGGCTCATCGTTGCTACTTGGTGTAACCGAGATGTCGGCAACACGCACATAGCAATTCTCGACCTTAACATCGAAGGTCATATCCGATGCCTCGACAACACCCGTGCGGAAGTTAACCTTGTATGGCTCAGAGGTCACCTGTGGTAGGCCATCAACCATACCAATAGCGTATAATATCATACAGTATTCGGTATCTGCCTTGCGAAGCTCGGTGTAGCTATCGGCGCCCTGGAGACACATAATCTCCATCAGTTGCTCTGCTGTATAGCCCGACTGCATGTAGATATTAATCATACTCACCCAATATTCTGCAACCGATGAGCTGTAGTCCTCGTCAGGAGTCTCATCCTCACCAAGATATAGATACTCTCCCTTCTCAAATATCTGGATGAAGTACTTACCGTCATAGTTTATGGGCTCGAATATATACTCTGCCTCGGGACCATTGACCTTAATCTCGACATCGAACTCCACCTTCTCGAGTTTACCCGCTGGAAGCTCAAATATCATGTGCGAGATTGGTGAGGCGAGTGTGTAGTCGCTCTTTGTGGCATCGAACTCAATGGCATAGACGTAGAAGACATATTCCGTGTTAGGGACCATGCTTGTCCACTTAATCTCACTCTCACCCTTGAATGCGATGTTATTGAGTAACAAGAACGATTCGATATCCTTGACACCATACTCATTGGCTAACCTCATAAAGTAGTTGTAGTCGTCGAGGAAGAGCGACTCCTCATCAAAGATATTTGCAGTGTAGAAGTAGCTCTTATCGGCCAGAAGCGGTATGTAGATGATGTCATCGCTCGATGGTTTAACCACCGTTACGCAGCTTGTCGAACTCTCATCCTTGATAGACATCTCAAATGTTGTTCCATCGTATGGTGCCTGAATGACCTTTACGATGATGATGCTATGGTTGGGGTAACGGATGGCTATGTTTGCCTCACGCTCCTTATTCGATACATTTGTAGCTACGGTAAACCACAGTTTACCCTCCTTTGTCTCGAAGCTATGTACCCATGTTGCATCGGTCTCGGCAACGATGTCGATACCGTTAATACCATTTGTGATTGTGTAGTCCACGCTGTGGCGAGCCTCCTTGGCATCGACATTGATTACCTTTGGGTCGACCGTAATCGTTAGTGTGTCATCCTGAGGCTTTTCGTCGATAGGATCGCTACCGCATGCTACTGCAAGGGTAGCACACACAACCATTATAAGCGATAGAAGTTTAGTAGAAATTCTCATACCTTTATAAAATGTTTTATATGTTTTCTTGGGCAAAGATATGATTTTTATTGTCACGATGCAAAAATTATCTTTACATATTGGAAAAATATTATTTTGTGGCATTGCATTTTGATTTTTATTTATATATTTGTCGCTTGAAGAGGTGTTTTTTTGTTAAAATTTTTATAAACTTAATATTTATTACTTAATTAAACCAAATTTTATTTATGAGAAAATTGACTGACTTTTTGAAGTTTGGTGTTCTTCCAGTTCTCTGCCTTGCTCTTGCAGTAGGTTGCGAGAAGGGTCCTGAGGATGACGGTGGTCCGGATGGTCCACAGTTCGAGAAGGACTCGGTAATCAAGCTTGGCAAGACCACTGTTAACGTAGGTGTTGGTGGTGGCTCACAGCTTCTTGAGTACACTATAGAGAACCCACACCAGGGTGAGAAGATTTCGGCTGAGGCTGCTGCTGATTGGGTAAACGGCTTCAACTATGGCATCACTGGTGCATTGCAGTTTAACGTAGATGCTAACGACGGTACCGAGGCTCGCGAGTGCTTGGTGACTGTTAAGTATCGTTTTGCTGAGGATGTTGTATTCACCGTAAAGCAGAGTGCTCGTACTAACGCTGGCTTCAAGCTTGAGAACGTAACATCTGACCTATTCTCTTACACCGTAGATGTTATCCCTGATGACAAGACTGCTCCTTATATCATCATGTCAGCAGACGCTACATATATCGCGCAGTCTGGCTTCGAGACTCCTGAGGACTACTACGAGGATGACTTCTTCTACTTCGGTTGGTTGGGTCAGTTCTACGGTATGGATGCTATAGGCATCATGCAGGAGAGATCACGCGTCGGCGATGAGCGTGGTATTACTATCGGTGATGGCGTATCAGGTGTACCTTGTACATTCTACTGCTACTACTTCGACTGGACTACTGGCGCACTTATCTCTGATATCGCTATGTTCGAGATTGTGACTAAGGAGCCTGATAAGATTCCTGTTGAGTTCAACGTAGAGTATACCGTTGAGGGTCCACTCGTAAAGGCTGATGTTACCCCAGTAGGTTACGATGGCGCTTACTACTTCGATATGCTCAATGGTCTTCTTGTAGACTCATATCTTGAGACATTCGACTTCCTTAACAATGACCCAGCAGAGGCTGCTGAGTACTATTGGTCTAACGCCGTAAGCAATATGTCTAACGATATGTCTTACGACCAGATTGTAGCATTCTACAACTGCCAGGGCAACTACGAGGATGGCACTCCACGTAGTCACTACGAGTTCGAGCTCTTGGCTAACCACGACTACTATCTCTTCGCATTCGCAATGGAGGAGCATGGTCTTCCATGTTCTAAGCCTCAGATTGTGAAGATTACTACTGGCGATGTTGAGCCTTCTGACAACGTAATCACTACATCTGTAACCAATATTACTGCACAGAGCGCAACTATCAACTTCGAGACAACCAACGATGACTACTATGTCGCTGGTTGGGAGAAGGCTTCAGATTGGGCTACATTCGGTAACAATGACGCTGAGCGTCAGCAGTACTTGCTCACAAACCGCTCATACGAGCTTATCAAGGGCAACTACAAGCAGAATGTTATCGGCCTTGAGCCTGAGACCGACTACGTGCTCTACGCATTTGGTTCACGTGGTGGTGTAGCTACTACTGATTACATTGCTACAACTGCATTCAAGACACGTAAGATCTCTGGTGGCTTAGCATCAATCGAGATTATTGACAATGGCTACTACGTTGCTTCAGACCTTGCTACTGTTCCAGGCTTTGAGTTCTGCGGTGGCGACTCATACAGCGGCAAGATGATTCTTCCTCTCGAGTTCAAGATCACAGGTGAGTACACCGCATTCTTCAACACTATATGGGA
>JAFVSV010000037.1 GCA_017503575.1 Alistipes sp.
AAATCTTGTATTATACTCTGCTCTGTAAAACCCTTACTCTCATAGCCAGCAGCTTTAGGTGGTATGTGCTGCTCATCTAAAAACAGATGAACATCTATATCAGAAACTTCGGTATGCACCAACTCAAAATAGTCGTATATCACCCCTGGCAACAACAACCTCAAGGGATCATCTATCTTATCTTTACGCTTTACCATACTGCAAAGATAACATCTTTTTGCAATATCGCCCCACCGAAAATTTTCAGTGAGCCAGTATACCCGCAACACCTATGGTGGCACGGGGGATAAGTCTTACAAGGGTATCTTTTTATATACCCGTATCATTGGGATGGCTCTGTGGTTGGAGGTTACTATATATTTAGCAGGTAACTTTTTAGTTACCCGCATCACTGGTGGATTGTAGCTTTTAATTAGCAACGGACGAGGGCGTTTCGCTTGATAGGGTGGAGCACGGCTCTTTAGTAGGGCGCTTTGCTTTAAGAGTGCAGGCGAAGCCTACCTATCTTTTATCTTTGAGATTTCCTCTTTCATCGTGGGTATACTTTTGTATACTCGCGTCACTGGGGATTCATTGATGTTGTTTGTTGGTAGAGCTGAGACACATATTAAATTGAGGCCGACCAAAAATCACTTTTTAGTCGGCCTCATTGTCCGTATCTTTTAGATATTAATTTAGCTGGCTATTATTTGCCATCATGAAGCTTGACACCCTTAAAATCGATGGTCGCTCCAACCTCTCTGCTATATTCATATACCATGAGTGCCTTGTCGCGGTTCTGCTCTGCCCATCTTAGCTTCTCATTCAAGCGCTGCTCGTACTTCTCCTTGCTCTCGTCCATAGTATCCATGGTTATATCATTGAATGCCCTGCACATCTCAGATGCAGTATATGCATCTGCTGCATCCATTGTCTCGTTGTATGTAGCAATTGCATTGTAGATGTCATTGAGCTGCATTTCAGTCTCAGACAACTTCTTCTCCTCGCCACCGCAAGCTGCAAATGCTACACATGCAGCCAACATTAAAAATAGTTTTTTCATAATTTGTTAGTTTAATAGGTTAATTTATAGTTTATTATCGTCTTTATTCTTTTCTCAATATCAAGACTCTGTGTGTTTCGCTCTCCTTTGTTGTTACAAATTTAATAGTTTCTTTCTGATTTTTTTACTGTTTTCTGGTTCTATTTGGCTCTTATATCCCTATTTCTGTAATTGTTATTTACCAAAATATTTTTACCTTTGTAATAACTTATTTTGATATACATGGTTAATAAGTGGCTTATTGTAAACACTCTCAAGGGTGATGATATTGTTACACGCACATTTGTTGGGCTGCGTGTAGATGTGAATACTATATGTACGGGCAATAACTCCGTTACGGCGCGTTGTTATATTGGTGATAATGGCGATGCACTTCTTATGAAGTGCTATCTTATGGGTGACGAATATAGTAAGAGACTCTATGGCAGCATGTATTATGAACGTGAGTTGGCTATCTTCTCGCCCAGTGGTGATGTGGAGTACATTGATGTCGCACTTTCTCGCTGGATTGATGGTGTCGCTTTGAGTGAGTGCATGGCTGATAGTAGCAGAGATTTTTTTGATTTAAGTCACAACTTCGACTATCTCGCCTACAACTTGCTTACCGATAAGATGGTTCACTGTGATATCAAGCCCGAGAATATCATCGTGAGTGATGATGGTACTATGTCACTTATTGATTATGATGCTCTGTGGAGCGAATCTCTTGATATGGGTGATAGGCATGAGTATGGTACCTCCGGATATAGGGATGTGACGACTACGGAGTTTACGCCACCTGCATTTATGAGAAACTACCCCTTGGTGCTTATCTCTGTCATCCTGGCCGCGTTAGCCTTGGATTATTCGGCGATGTATAAGTATGTTGACCAAGATGCAATGCTTGATGTATCGAAAAAACGCTCTTTTTCAGCAGCTATGAAGTGTGCTAATGATATTTTTCTTCGTCATGCTGACTATGCGCATCTTGCCTTATTGAACTGCATCACCCCATCTGGAGTTAATATTGATGGCCTTGCGGATAAAATGTATAAGGCGACATATTCGCGTTCGCCAGTCGTAGCCGAAGGGTTGGGCCCATATTTTGATGTATAAGTAAATGCCCTGCGAAACAGTAAGTTTGGCAGGACATTTGCTTATATGTTAAGGTAATCCTTAAGCGCCTCTACATAGCTTGCCATCGCGGCGCGTCCCGCTTCAGTTATTCGGCATGTCGTGCGCGGCATTCTGCCATTAAAGCTCTTCTCTACCTCGATATATCCCACCTTCTGCAACTTCTCTATCTGCACACTTAGGTTGCCTGCCGTTGCTGATGTCTGCTTGCGCAGATATACAAAGTCGGCGCTCTCGACACCTATAAGTATCGACATAATGGCGAGGCGTAGCTCGGAGTGTAGTATGGGGTCGAGTGGCTTAAGCATTCGTCGTTTGTCGTGAGCGGTTGTTGAGTATATGCCCTGGTATAATCATCATAATGGTGAATATCAGTGCAAAGATAATAAAATCGCTGTATATTAGATATGGACTCATCGTATTATGCAAAGTATGGTTGCTCATACTCTCGAGTATAAGGTGCCGTGCTGGGAAGAAGAGTGATAGCGTGATGCCCACGATTCCCGAAATGGTAAGTACTTTGTGTCGACAGATAATACCACTTATCACAGTTCCCATGCCCATTAATATCGCTGTTAGGAAGAAGATATTAGTGTGGTATACTAACGCCGCTATATATATAAATAGGTACGATATGCCGAATGTCAGCCATACGGCACTCACGCTGCGGTCGAGATACGACTTGGGTTGTCGTGTCTTCGCTTGCTTCGAGGCTCGAATTAGAAGGTATGTGCCTATGCCACCTATAAGCGGTAGGGCAAACCACCCCCATGTGAGTATTAGCGGAAGGTTACATGCCATGACGATATACTCGAAGAGTGTGACGACGACCGTTGTGTATCCCCATAGTAGGAAGTACCTGCCACTGTCGCGGTCTATGTGTGATCTGGTATCGGTAATCATCTGTGATATTATCTCGATGCTGCGGTGTTCATCGAGTTCCCTCGGTGTGTGTGTCATGACCCCTACTCTTTGGTGTTACGATGAATTATAAAGAAGTCTATCAGGTCGTATAGGAATGCAATGACCAAACCACCTACAACCCATAAGCTCCAGTTAAGGCCAGGTGTGACCAGATGGTTAATAATCAGAACAATTGCACATGTGAGCACGAGGCGTAGGGCGCGTCGCTGCAACTGAGCTTTGGCTGGCAACCCTTTGATTTTATCATCCATAACGATTGTGTATTAAATTAATTTGATGCAAATATAAATAAGTTTATAAAATAAACCAAATCTCGGGATGAAATTTTTCTCAATTTTTTAGTCGTGGTGTTAAGTCGAGTTGGACGCAGTGTGAGATAAAGGTGTGTAGTATTGGTGGATGACACAAAATATGGACAAAATCTGATATTGATTTGGCACTATAGTTGTTTTTGCAATGGGGTGTTACACGGCATGATGTTGTGCTGTATTATATGTATATAGTGTCGTAGATGGGTAGTGGTTATGCCCCTATTATTACTGTTATGTTACGAGGCCATCGTTTTGGCAAATATCAATATTCGTTCAAAATCAGTGCGAATGTTTGCTATACAAGAATTTATTTGTTATGTTTGCATTAAGGATGATATAATGTGACGCGTTTTAGTTTGTAATGTGCTATAAATAAATTGAATACAATATGTCGAAGATGTCAGAGAAGAGAAACGTGGATAAGTGGTTAGATTATACCATTGAGCACTCCTTAATTCATTGTGACATGATGGTGTCTCCATCGCCCAATACGGTGACCTTGGCATTGGTCATTCGAGGGAAATGCCATGTTATTAGAAGTGGGGTTGCGCGCGAGGTGGCAGAGAGGGCGATATATGTTCGCGAGGCGGCAGATGAGGCTGTTGAGTATTACACTAACTATACGGGAGTCTTTGAGCAGCTCGCTGTCCACCTAAACACAAAGGCTCTTTTCGCGACTACGATGCGTGTAGATAATCTTGTCGAGCAACGCTTTGAGCATGCTATGTTGTTGGCTCTCTCGAGTACCATCTCCGTGGATGATATCGCGTCGATGTGCTGTATGTCATTGTCGACCTTTAAGCGCCACTTCAATACGCGCTATGATATCTCTCCACACCGTTGGATACAGGATGTGCGCCTAACGCTTGCGTACGAGATATTGTCAACCAGTGATGTGTCGGCAGAGTATGCTGCTCGTCTTTGTGGTTTTAATAGCTCCTCATACTTTATTTCGATGTTCAAGACGAGGTATGGCATTACGCCATCGTGTGTTCGACAGATAGCTCGTCTCAAGTCTAACGAGTAGTCTCTATTTATAGAGCAGACCATTGTATTAATACATACTTGTCGTCGATATTTTACCTTGTTGACGAAGGATTTTGCCCTCGATTTAATATGTCGGGGGCTTTTTTTGTTCTAAAAAGCGTTGTTTTCAAATAAAAATACTTAAATTTGTAAAAGTGTATTGCTTCTTTGTCAGATGCGAAGATGAAATAGAAACGTAGTTGATATCATTTTATAGTCATACTCTATGAAGAAAATATACCTACACTTAAATTCTCGTGACGAGTTCATCAGAATAGATATAAATAAGATTATCTACTTCGAGGCTGATGGTAACTACACCAATATCATCACCGCCAGTGGTCAACGTTTGTTGTCTGCATGAACCTATCGCAGATGCAACAGGTGTTAACTGCGTCGCTCAAGGAGAATGCCCAAATATTTGCGCGCATAGGTAAGAAGCATATCATTAACCACGGCTATATATTCCAGATTAGTGTACAGCGCCAGAAGCTCATATTGGGTGATAGCGAGAGGTTTTCGTATACGCTTGAGGTCTCAAAAGAGGCGCTCAAGAAGCTGAAGGATATATTAGTTAGTCAGGTAACGAAGTGAAATTAAAACCCTATAATAGATGAAGACCCTCAGAAATAGGACAATATTTATTGGCCGAGACCCCGAGAAGCCACAACTTATGGCCTTTATCGAGATAAATTCAAATATGAAGAGAGCCATTATCGGCGAGACGCAGAATATCCCCACATCCGTAAGTCGCTGTAAGGTCTCTGATAAGTTGGCACACTGCAAGATAGACTTCGATGCCGATGGCGAGATGACACTCACTAACCTTAGAGATACGAACGAGACCTATGTCGATGGCCAATCTATCGTGTCGAAGCGTATCATGCTGAATAGTGCAGTTGCTCTTGGTTGCGACCGCTACCCCATAGATATAAATAAGATAGTTGCTGCCATAAAGACCACTGCGGGTGTCGATATATCGCCCCTCGAGGAGGTGTGGAATAACTATCAGACCGACATGGAGGCCATAGCCAAGGCGCAACAGGAGCGTAACCGACGTAGGATGTTGCCCATGCTCATCGGTTTTGGCTCGGGTGTGTTGGCTGCTGTATTGGGTGCTCTCAAACTCCCAGAGACATTCATAATTACTGTCCCCATAACGATTATATCGTTTGTTATATGCTTCAAAAATTATCGTGAGAAGGATACGAGTATCGAGGAGCGTAAGGCGGTAAACGATAAGTTCTTGGACGACTACTCGTGCCCTGCATGTGGCCACTTCATGGGTAATCAGCCATATAAGATTTTACGACAGAATAGCCGATGCCCCTATTGTCATGCCGACTTTCTTAAGTAGATAAGTTGTGCGAGATGGAGTAGCTGGATGTTATGCCCACTGATGGATAGTGCCATATCGCTGACATGCGGTATGGCAAATATCGTAAAATGAGATTTCATCAAAAAATAGCATTTCGTGTAGTAATCCCACCCTTTCGTACATAATGGCTTAAAACGTTTGGATTACCCCATTTTAGGGCATATCTTTGTAACAGAAACGAAAGAAAAATAGATAAAATAATACTAAAAACACTAACAGCTATGAAGAATCTTGAGGAAAACGTAAACGAAGTTCAGCTTGTTGACGACCAGTATGTTGAGGCAAACGTTGATGCAAACGTTGATGACGCAGTTGTTGAGCAGCCCGAGGAGGGTCAGGGGCGTCGTTGTACCGTTGGTGCTATCGTAGGTACTGCTGGTGGTGTACTGTTGGGTGGTGCAGCGGCTGTATTTGCTACTATGGAGCTAAGCGCTGACGTAGATGAGAATAATAATCTTAAGATTGCGCCAAGTGACCCCAATGACATTGTGACGCCAGCGGTCAAGATTATAATTGATGACACACTTCCCGTTGCACATGATGTAAATGACGATATGTCGTTTGGTGAGGCCTTCGCTACGGCTCGTGCAGAGGTAGGCGCAGGTGGTGCCTTTGAGTGGCGTGGTGGTGTATATGGCACATATACTGCCGACGAGTGGAATGCTATGACCGCAGAGCAGAAGGTTGAGTATAACGATAAGTTCGACTATGAGCTTACGGCTGGTGGCAATGCCGGCGCCAAGGGTGGTGAGGATAACTTTTCGGTTGAGGATATTACTTTCGCAGATAGCGTGAACGATGAGATGTCGTTCGACGAGGCTTATGCCGCTGCACGCGCAGAGGTTGGCGCAGGTGGCGCTTTCGTATGGCGTGGTAATGTATATGGCACATACGCATCGAATGAGTGGAATGCCATGAGCGCGGAGCAGAGAGCGACGTTTACTGACAACTGCATAAAGATGTTAGGTGCTGCTAAAGCAAGCGATACTCCTGAGACTATTGAGCAACACAATGAGCCAGAGCCAGAGCCTGAACCAGAGCCTAAACCCATTCCCGAGCCTTTCACCCCCGAGATTAGGGTGATTGATGTATACGATGTCGATGATGCCAGGGGTCGTCATATAGATGTAGCACATGTACAAATGGATGGTGAGAATGTATACTTTGCGGATGTGGATCGTGATGGTATTGCTGATGTCCTTGTTGAGGATGTAAACGGTGATGGCGCTATCGACTGCAGTGAGGTGGTTGACGTCGAGGAGTTTGGTATCTCTTTAGAGCAGATGGCAGAGAGCATTGCGCCCAATCCCGTAGCTCCTATTGACCCCGCAGTAGTTGACACTCCTGATGACGGTGACTTTATGGCATAAGAGATAGTATTGTTGAATTTAACGATTTAATGATGATAGTTATGAAGATTAAGAGTTTATTATTGGCCATAGCGATGGTAGCTATTTGTGGTGTCGCAAAGGCTCACGACTTTGTGTGCACGATAAACAACCAGCCTGTCTACTTCAACGTTTTAAGCAACAAGTCTGTTGAGGTTACATACAAGGGCAAGGTGACAGATAAGACCCCTACAAACTACAATGGCGAGCTTGTCATTCCTGAGACGGTGAACTATAATGGCGCGACATATCGTGTGGTGGCTATTGGTCCCAAGGCGTTCCGTAATGCCCAGAAGCTCACAGCAATACGCCTTCCCGAGAGCATTAACTCGATTGGTGACTTCGCTTTTGAGAACTGTACAGCTCTTCAGAGCATCGTATTCCCCGCTAATGAGGTTAAGTTTGGCCAGGGTGCTTTCTTCAACTGCACAAGTATCAAGAATGTTACATTTGGTAGCAACTGGCAGGTCCTAAATCTCGAGATGTTCCGTTGGAGCAGTAGCCTTAGCGAGTTGCATATCCCCGCTAATGTCGTTCAGGTGAAGAATGCTAAGCGTCTTAAGGGACTACGATCATTCACCGTAGACAAGAATAACAAGCGCTTGGCCTCATACGATGGCGTGCTTTATAGCAAGGACTTCAAGACATTGTATATCTGCCCTCGTGCCTTCTTCGGTAGGTTGTATGTACATGGCGGTACAGAGGTCATCACAAACGGTGCATTGGTCAACAGCGTCTATGTGACAGAGGTGGTGCTACCTCAGTCACTCACAGAGCTCTCATTCCGCGAGTTCAGCCGCATGAAGAACCTTGAGGCGATCTACTTCAACTCTTACTATCCCATTATTACTGCAACAAGCAGCTACGGTTCGCGTGTATTCCTTCTTCAGGTGGCAAACCCCAATGTGATTATCTATACGCCTAATGACAAGAAAGTGTTGAAGAGATATCGTGATGCGATATGTCTTAAGGCGGGCGAGTATCGCGATAACGATGGCGTGCCTTATAGCGTGTATCCCAGCGAGTTGCCAGCCAAGGATAAGTTTGTTAAGCGTAATAAATAGGTGAAAGGGTAAAACGTATAAAACGAAGTATTATGAAAAAGTCAAATATAATTCTCGCAGCTATATTGATGTCAATTTCGACAGGTGCCTTTGCGGGTCAGGATGGTGATGACCGAGCACGCGCCATGAAGATTAAGGAGCTTGAGGGTCGCAAGGCCAAGGTTGAGGCGCAGATTAAGGAGGAGGATAAGAAACGCAATCAGGTGATTTCGGATGTCAGCCCAGCTCGTCTCGAGCAGATTAACGACGAGCAGGACAAGAAGTGCTTGCAGCTCCGCTCGGAGTTGGTTGACATAAATCTCGAGCTTGAGGAGTTAGGGTATAAGAATAAGAAGTAGATGGTAGTGTGTCGCGCCCCCATAGTGTGGGGTGCGACACCTATATCATTGAAAGCTGCCATTTCGTACATTAATCCCACCACTTGGTGTAATATGGTCTACAGGGTGACGGTTTTATGAGTAATTGATGTTATCTTTGTGGTAGCAACAGTTGATAAATACTAAAATTATTGATATGAAAGAGATGGATACTGAGTTGACAGGCGTGAATGAGGCTTCGATAAACTATGATGAGGATACAATGTCTGTTGAACATGATAGCTTAGAGGCGGAGGGTACATCGCCTATTGATGATGACAAGCTCGAGTCTCAACCCATAGATGATGAGGAGCAGAGCGTTGACCAAGAGATTGAGGAGGGTGACGAGGCTGTTGAGATTGATGAGGAGGATGAGGCTGAGACCAGACGCTTTGGTATGGTCGTCCCAGGTGCTATTGGTGGCGTGCTCATTGGCAGTGTAACTGCTGGCTTCGCTGCACACGCTTACACCAATGCCAATGCAGGTCAGGTGGTCGCCAGTGGTGATGAGACGGGTGCAACTGATGAGAAGGTTATAGGCAGTGAGCTGACGGATGCCCCAGAGCCACCTGCTGACGTCATCACCCTCGAGGAGCCTGCTATCAAGTATGCAACTGGCGTCGATGATGATATGTCCTTTAACAAGGCCTTTGCTGCGGCACGCGCTGAGGTGGGCGCTGGTGGCGCTTTCGAGTGGCGAGGTCAGGTCTATGGTACATACTACGCCGATGAGTGGGATGCCATGACCGCTGATGAGAAGTCGGCATTTGGTCGTAACTTCGACTCTCGCAGTGCCGATGCCGACTACACAAATGAGGTTGTTGCCGAGGTCGTTGCCGAGGAGGCTTCAGACGTTCGTGGCTATGAGACCGATGATGAGCCCGTGGCCTATATCAACGAGGAGACCGATGTCGAGATTTTGGGCGTTGAGATGAACGATGATGATGTCTATCTCGCCTCTAACGACGAGGTGGTGCTCATCGACATCGTTGGTGAGGATGAGTGCGTCGTCGATAATCTCGGTGATGGCGACTTCATGGCGTAGAGATGAGTCGAGCGTGTTGTCGCTGATTGCTTTGGCACGCTCTCGTAGTAATGTGTAACCCCCATAAACTAAAATATCGTGGAGGAGTCAAATATAATAAAGATTAGGTGCCCTCATTGCTCGGTGCTGTTGGCTATTAAGGCGAGTGCTAATTTGGAGCGTGCTGTCATCACATGTCCCGTGTGTAAGCAGCGTTCGCCCTACACGGCGTATAAACCCGTGAGCAACACTCCGCAGGTTGTCGTTGATGAGTATAAGACGAACATCATGCGCAAGACGCAATACTGTGCAGGACGCTTGGTATTCATGACAGATGATATTGCCGACGTAGAGCTCTCGGAGGGTCGCCATATCATTGGTCGTGACAGTGCTACGTCGACAGCAGATATTCGTATACCTCGGTGCTATAAGCGTGTCAGTCGTGAGCATCTGTGTATTGAGGTACGACGCATTGATGATTCGTTCAAGTATATACTGTCGCTATGCAAGAGCGATGTGAATGCTACATTTTTGAACAATGTCCAGATTGAGGCTGGTGATCAGCTTGTTCTTGGTAATGGCGATATTATCAAGCTGCCGGGCATTACCATCAGGTGCGAGTTCAAAATGTTATAAGTTAAAACGTAAATATTACAGCTATGAAATTCAAGCTATCGGCATATACAATATGGGAGCAAGGTCCACGCCCACGTCAGGAGGACTCAATGTTTCCACCGCATAATGGCGCTACGGCTGATGATCGTCTCTTTATCGTCTGTGACGGTATGGGTGGTCACTCGGCGGGTGATGTCGCAAGTAGTACGGTGTGTGCTGTTCTGGGTAGCTCGATTAAGGAGATGTGCCCAGATGCCGAGGGCACATTCAAGGATGAGTACTTCGAGACTGCGTTGTCTGCTGCCTATGACGCTTTGGATAGGAAGGACGATGGCTCGCCCAAGAAGATGGGTACTACCATGACGCTCGTTAAGTTGCACGATGGCGGCTGTACTATCGCCCATATTGGCGATAGTAGGGTATACCATATACGTCCGGGTGCCGATGCTGACTCTACCGAGATACTCTTCCAGACACAGGACCACTCGCTTGTCAATGACCTTGTGCGTATTGGAGAGCTTACGCCCGAGCAGGCTAAAACCTCAAATCAACGTAATGTCATCACGCGTGCCATTCAGCCCAATATGGGTCGTCGCTCGCGTGCTGATATCGCCCATATTAGCGATATACGCCCAGGTGACTACTTTATGCTCTGCTCCGATGGCATCCTCGAGCAGATGGAGGACGATAACCTTAAGTTTATATTCTCGGATAAGGGTGGCGATGCTCGTAGCAAGATAGATATGCTTATTAAGGTTACGGCCGCTAACCACGATAACCACACGGCAATCCTTGTGCATATTACCGATGTTGTGGCTACGGCGACAGGTGTTGCCAAGCCCGCTGCTGTGGCTGGCGCAAGTAGCGCCAAGGGCGATGGTGCCGAGGCTACTGCGAAGAGAGCTCTTCGCGATGTTGCCACAGATGGCAAGAGAGGTGAGTCGCTACGGTCGAAATCCCGCCAATACCTCGTGCCTACGCTTGCCGTGTGCGCCTTGCTTGTTGTGGGTATACCTCTCTATCTCTTCCTCTCGGCTCCCGTTGGGAAGGGTGGTAGTGGAACTGCTTATACGGCTGGCCCAACGTTGGGTGATGGTGTTCAGTGTGTTGCGGATAACATTGGGAATACCACGACCGAGGACAAGGGTGAGGTTGCACAGTCAATGATCTCTAATGTTCTCGAGAAAGAAAAGCCTATTAAGGCTACTCAGCTAAACACCACATCTCAGAATAATCAGCAAGAGAATGAGGCGAATCTGCGTGAGGAAGAGTTTTACTACATGAATGCCGCAAAGGCAACATGCAAAGATAATGTGGAGGTTGTTGTTGTCCAAGACCAAGCTGCTGATGGGAATATGCCGAACTCAGACGCTTCTGCCAGAGGTAAGGAACCAGAAGAGATAAAACCATCTGACCCATGCAAGACTGGGGAAAATCTGGATGGCAGTAATGAGTTTGGTGAGGCTAACAATGAGTGTGATGATATTATCGAAGCTAATAAGGATTCGGTTGAAACTGTAGAGACCAAGGATTCTAAGAATGAATATAAGCCCATTGGTATTGAATATTACACTAAAGTAGAATCCATAATGAATGAATATTCAGATTGGAGATTGGCAAAGAAAGAAGATATAGAAAAATTAATTGAAGAAGATATAGAAGAATTAATTAAAGACGGGATTTTTTCTTCAAACCCATTTGAAATTGATAAGTGTTTTTGGGTGGAAAAGGTGGAAAAGAATAAGGATAGAATTCAGTATGTTAGAATTATAGAGAACCTGAAGGTCAGTGAACCTGAAGAAGACAAAGATAGGGCGGTGGACGGCTACCTAATATTAGTTAAAGATAATAGCGACACAAACAAGAATTAGACGAAGACATTTTGTTGCCAAGTGCTTATATATGACGACCCCTTAAGGTATCACCTTGAGGGGTCGTATTGCTTGGCTTATGGTGTGCGATTTGATGAGATGCGTGACGTCGGCTCTTTTAGGCTCTAATTTGCGATAAATTAGTATGGGTTCAATATTTTTGCTATTTTTGTGAGATAATAGATGATAACCACTATATACGATTCATTAGGACATGGCGGTTAAGACTAATACTCCCCAAATTGCCCTGCTTAAAAAGAGGGTTGAAGAGTGTTTTGGCGCTTCAGTTGAGACGCGAAGTGACTTTGCGCGTCTTGCTACGGAGATAGAGGCTACCGTCAGAGAGCATATCTCAGAGAATACACTACGTCGATTGTGGGGTCGTATATCGGGCTACGATACGGTCTTTACGCGAACACTTGATGTTATCTGTCGCTATGTCGGCTACAACCATTGGAACCACTTTGTGGAGTGTGTGGCTGCGGAGCATCTGAGCGAGAGCGATGTGGTTACGGGTGTCAAGGCTATTAAGGTTGAGGATTTATCCCCTGGCGATAGGGTGCGCATTGGGTGGTTGCCCGATAGAATGTGCATCATCGAGTATGTGGGTGGCCGTGCCTTCCGCGCTATAAGCACCGAGAACTCGACACTTCAGGTGGGTGACACCTTCGAGTGTAGCCTCTTTCTCAAGGGCTATCCCTTATTTGTCGACAACCTCTTTCATGGCGGTGAGCACTGCCAGCGCTACTCCATAGGTCTCAATAATGGCCTTACGACACTCGAGAGGTTGTAACATCCCGATTTTTTACATATCTTTGCACTTATGAGTAGCAGCTCCGAGATAACGGGTCGCGGGGTGCCACATCATAATGGCGGCATTCACCTCCTTGAACTTATGCACGAGGGGTCGATGTTCTGCGTCTATAAGGCTCGCATGAATAGCAAGTATGTGACACTCAAGACACCGCGACATCCGGATGCTATGTTACACGATATGCTTCTCCGCGAGTATGAGTTAAGCAACACCCTCTCGCATCCAGCCATCGTCACCACACTCGCCTTTAGCGATGCCACGCCCTGTGGCACGGCTATCATACGCGAGTATGTCGAGGGTGTCACCCTTGCCGACTACCTCGAGCGTGGGCCCACAATTAAGGAGCGCGATGCCATCGTGCATGACATGCTCGATGCTGTTGCCTACCTGCATCGTCGTGGGATAAGCCATAACGACCTTAAGCCCGAGAATATCATCATCGGTCGCGGGTCGTCGGTGCACATCATCGACTTCGGTCTATCGCTGAGCGACGATAGCGCCTACAGTGGCTGTGTCGGTGGAACACCAGAGTTCACTGCCCCCGAGGTGCTTCGTGATGGCACTGTCGAGGGTAACAGCTCGGATATCTACTCTTTGGGTGCACTCGTAGCCTATATCTATGATAATAAGCGATATAATAGCATCGCGCGTTGCGCTATGAACATAGCCCCCGAGCAACGATACAGCTCGGTGGATGAGCTGCGAACGGCTATGCGTAGGGATAATACAAAGCGCAAACTGCTTCGTGTTGTTCCTATAACTGCTCTTGTGGCTATTGCGATACTCCTCCTCCTCGTTGTGGGCGACCGCGATGATGATGGTGGCGTTAAAGATGAGCAACAGATGCCTATCGCGGAGATTGAGCAGCTCGAGACGCTGTTCGATAGTATGGATAGTATTGTGAGAGGTGAGCAGTATATTGAGTTTGTGGTTGCGAGAAATGCCTATTATAGGATTGAGGCGCAGCGAATTATGGATGGGGCTCGCGTATATGATGCCCCGTACAGGGATAGTGTAGAGCGCTATTTCGCAAGACGTCTGCGGGCGTTGGAGGATGGTTATTCTCGTCTGCTGAGTATCACAACACTTCCAGAGGATGAGTACACTCGAGCACTGCAGGAGATAGAGGATATTGCGAATGGCTACATCGACTTGTTGTAGGGAGAGTAATCACCACCTTATCACCGTAAAGCGGAATTTGTCGTCATAGTGGCGTAGCTGTGGCGCTGACATGAAATCAGGGTGATTAGCGTGAGGGGATTTCGTGTCAGAAGGTTGCAGATACAACGCTCGGCAAAAATCCCGACGATGGGTAGTGTGAGGGTACGTTTGATGTCAGAAGGGGTTAGGCTTGGCCTCGACATGAAATTAGCCCGGATGGGACATACTTGACGTATTTCCCATTCGGGCTAATGATTGAGAGGTCGAGAATGACCCCTTATCACATCAAACGACTATTCCCACTCAATTGTGGCAGGTGGCTTCGACGATATATCGTAGACTACGCGGTTGACGCCACGCACCTTGTTGATAATCTCGTTCGACAGACGCGCCAATATCTCGTAGGGGATATGCACCCAGTCGGCGGTCATGCCATCCGTAGACTGCACAGCACGCAGTGCCACGCAGCGCTCGTAGGTACGCTCGTCACCCATGACACCTACCGACTGCACGGGAAGCAGTATTGCGCCAGCCTGCCATATCTTATCGTACCAGCCTGTCTCGCGGAGGATGTCGAGGTATATCTTATCTACGTTCTGAAGTATCTCCACCTTCTCGCGTGTTATCTCGCCGAGGATGCGTATTGCCAAGCCTGGACCTGGGAAGGGGTGGCGGCTGATAAGGCGCTCGGGCATGCCCATAGAGCGACCTACGCGGCGTACCTCATCCTTGAACAGTAGGCGCAAGGGCTCAACAACCTTCAAACCCATCTTCTCGGGCAGACCACCCACGTTGTGGTGCGACTTGATGACTACGGCGGTGCCGTTCACCTGTGCCGACTCCACGACATCGGGATATATGGTGCCCTGACCAAGCCACTTCACGCCATTGAGCTTCTGTGCCCCTGCGTCGAAGACCTCGACAAAGTCACGGCCGATAATCTTACGCTTCGTCTCGGGGTCGGTGACACCTGCAAGGTCGCCAAGGAACTTCTCCGATGCGTCGACACCCTTAACATTGAGGCCCATGCCACGGTATGACTCCATAACCTCCGAGAACTCATCCTTGCGCAGTAGACCCGAGTCTACGAAGATGCAGTATAGGTTCTCGCCAATAGCCTTGTGTAGTAGCAGCGCTGCCACCGACGAGTCCACGCCACCCGACAAGCCAAGGACAACCTTGTCGTCGCCGAGCTTCTCGCGAAGCTCCTTGACGGTACTCTCCACGAAGCCCGCGGGGGTCCATGTGCCTGCGCAGCCGCAGATGCCCTTCACGAAGTTCTCAATCATCGTGAAGCCCTCCTCCGAGTGGTACACCTCGGGGTGGAACTGAATGCCCCATGTCTGCTCACCGGTGATGTGGTAGGCGGCTACGGCAACATCCTCCGTAGAGGCGATGATACGGTAGCTATCGGGGATTGTTGTGATGGTGTCGCCATGCGACATCCACACCTGTGACTCGGCGCTGAGACCCTGCATCAAGGCGTCATCCTTATCTACTACCTGCATGCGTGCGCGACCATACTCGCGGCTGGGCGACGCCTCTACCTTGCCACCATAGAAGTGTGCGAGGTACTGTGCACCGTAGCATACGCCAAGTAGTGGTAGCTTACCCTTTATGGCATCGAGGTCGATGCGGGGAGCACCCTCATCGCGTACCGAGCGTGGTGAGCCCGATAACACAACGCCCTTGATAGACTCGTCGAGAGCGGGGACATTGTTGAAGGGGTGTATCTCGCAGTATACCTGCATCTCGCGTATGCGTCGCGCGATGAGCTGGGTGTATTGCGACCCGAAGTCAATAATTAAAATCTTCTCTGTCATATAGTGTTTGTTGTTTCTTTCTTTTGTGTGGGTTGTGATGAGCTCCCTATGTGTTAATATAATAGTAGTAACTCATCGTAACTCATCAAAGCACCTGCATATGCCAAATCAGCCTTGCTTATTCGCCACGAGAGTAGTTAGGTGTCTCGCTGGTGATAGTGATATCGTGAGGGTGGTTCTCGGTTACGCCACTCGAGGTGATGCGAATGAAGCGTGCTGTCTGCAACGTCTCGATATCCTTGGCACCACAGTAACCCATACCTGCACGAATGCCGCCCACGAGCTGATATACTGTCTCGGCAAGCTTGCCCTTGAATGGCACGCGACCCACGATGCCTTCGGGGACGAGCTTCATGATGTTGCCCTCCGAGCCCTTCTGGAAGTAGCGGTCGGCAGAGCCAGCCTTCATGGCGTCGATAGAACCCATGCCGCGGTATGCCTTGAACTTACGACCGTTGTAGATGATGGTCTCGCCGGGTGACTCCTCCGTTCCTGCGAACATCGAGCCTACCATCACGCAGTTGCCACCAGCTGCTAACGCCTTGACGATATCGCCCGAGTAGCGAAGACCACCATCGGCGATGATAGGCACGCCTGCCTTCTTGGCCTCGGTCGATGCGTCGTATATTGCTGATAGCTGTGGTACGCCCACACCTGCGATGATGCGTGTTGTACATATAGAGCCCGGGCCGATACCCACCTTGATGCCATCAGCGCCATTCTCGATGAGGTACTTGGCAGCCTCGGCAGTAGCAATGTTGCCCACAACGACGTCGAGGTTGGGGTATGTCTCCTTAATCTGGCGTAGTAGACCCACAACACCCTTGGTGTGGCCATGTGCCGAGTCGAGGACTACGGCATCTACCTCCTCGGCAACGAGTGCTGCCACGCGGTCCATAGCGTCGGGTGTGATGCCGATGCCTGCCGCTACGCGAAGACGACCCTTTGAGTCCTTACATGCGTTAGGGTTATCCTTGAGCTTGGTGATATCGCGATAGGTGATAAGACCTACGAGCTTGCCATGGTCATCAACGACGGGGAGCTTCTCAATTTTATTTGCCAAGAGCACCTCGGCAGCCGACTTGAGGTCAGTCTCGTGTGTTGTGACGATGTTATCCTTGGTCATCACCTCATCGATCTTACGCGCCATGTCGCTCTGGAAGCGTAGGTCGCGGTTGGTGACAATGCCTATAAGCATGCCCTTGTCGTCGACTACGGGGATGCCGCCAATCTTATTCTCCTGCATAAGCTGGAGGGCGTCACCCACGGTATTATCCTTACGGATGGTAACGGGGTCGTAGATCATGCCGCTCTCGGCACGCTTCACACGACGTACATGAGCCGCCTGTGCCGCTATCGACATGTTCTTGTGTATTACGCCAATGCCACCCTCGCGTGCAAGGGCTATAGCCAATGTAGCCTCGGTGACGGTATCCATGGCAGCAGAGACGATAGGAATGTTTAGTTTGATATTGCGAGAGAAACGACCCTCGGTCGAGACCTCACGAGGCAACACCTCAGAATAGGCTGGTACGAGCAACACATCATCAAATGTGAGACCTGTTGTCTGCACCCTTTCATCAATAAAAGACATAGCGGTCAGGTTTGTCAGGTTTATATATTTTATGTTGCGCACAAAATTACAAAAAATAATCCTATAATGCAATAGGAGTCGTTATTTTTTTCACAACCATGGAGCGAGGTACGATAGGTGCTATGCTTGGTCGGGTGCAGACGGCGCCTGCTTCTCCTTCATTCGCCCTCTACCACTTCGGTGTGATGCCAACAAAGAGCTGGAAGTTGATGCCAGGCATGGGGCGGGCGAGTACCGAGAGGTACTCCTCGTCGAAGAGGTTGTTGATGCACCCCTTTATCGAGAGGTCTGCCCAGCTGAAGTGTAGCTGCTTGGCGAGGGCGATATTCGACATGTAGTAGTCGGGGAGCTGGCCTGTTAGGGTGTTGTCGTTCGACGACATGGTGTATCGCTTCGAGTAGTAGCACCACTTATACTGGAACGACCAGCCACGCCATGCGAGCGTGCCGTTGATGGTCGCTGTATGCTTCGGGACGTAGGGTAGCTGCTTACCCACCGACCTGTCGGCGGGAGTCATAGGCTCGCCACAATTTATCGAGGGCGTCCACGAGTAGTTTGCTGCTACATCCATTGTCCACCCCTTGCCCATATCGCACCATAGGCCAGCCTTTAGCTCCACGCCGTATGCGTGCACATCCTTGACGTTGCGTGGCGAGAAGAAACCCTTGGGCGTTGGTAGCCATAGTATCCAGTCGCTGATATATGAGTCGAACCATGTTGCCGAGCCGTTAATCTTGACGCGCTCAATGTTGTTGACCGCAAACGAGATACCTGCATCGTAGCTCCAGCCGCGTTCGCTGCGTAGGTTGGGGTTGCCACCAGGTAGGAAGTAGAGGTCGTTGAGCGAGGGTGTGCGGTAGTTACGCGATACGGAGGCCTTGGCGGTGATGTTGCCGCGCTTCGAGATAAGGGCATCGACGAAGAGCGCAGGGATGATGGGCGAGATGCGCGTGCCGTGTAGCTCCTCGCGTAGCACTAACGATAGTCCAATGTTATCCGTAGGGCTCCACTTTGCCGATACTGCTCCCGAGAGCTCTACGCGGGCTTGGCTGTAGCCCACGATGCCACGGTCGCCATCTTGCAGTATGATACTCTTGTCGCGGCTCTCGACGAAGTGCTGGTATAGCGCTATGTCGGCCGTAAAGAGCCACTTATTGCCTATGTAGTACTCGCCCTTGACGTCGCCATAGATGGTGTTTATACGGCTGCGTGAACGTGTCATGACGCTCATCGTGCCGTTGCCTGGGTCGCGTAGATAGTCGTAGCCGAGCCATGTGTATATGTAGCCGGCGTTGGCGTCCATCTTCCATGTGGAGCGTAGGTGGTCCCACGATAGCACGCCGCGGAAGGTATCCTCGCGTTGGCGGTTGTCGTAGTCGCTGTCGTCGGCATAGTCGGTGGTGAGCATCGCCAACTCGCGGTTCGAGTTGGTGTACCATGCACGCAGGGCGATACGGTCGCCTTGGCGTATGTCGCAGTATGCCTCTTGCAGTATGTGTAGGTCGCGCCATGAGCCACTGCGGTTACGCTCCGTGGGGTAGTACTGCGAGATGATGTTCATCTCGTCGTCGTATATGTTGAGCTTCTTGTCGCGGTTTGTGTATCGGAAGTCATTACGCGATGTGCTCAAGGCTACGCGTGTCGAGGTGTGCCAGCGGTGGTTGCCCCACCCTAATCGCAGATACTCGTCGAAGGTCATATATGAGCCTACGCCCTGAACATATTGAAGTGTGAAGCCCTCGCTGTCTGTTGGGGTTGTCGAGAGCTTAACTGCACCTCCAAGGCCACCACCCGTCTCGTTGACGGACGAGGTGCCGTGTAGCAGTGTGGCGTCGTCGATGAAGAACGAGGGTATGGTCGAGAAGTCGGTGGAGCCGAGCATGGGGTTGTTTATGCGCATGCCGTTCCATGTCACCTGCGTATGTGATGGCGATGTGCCGCGGAACGATACCGTAGAGAGCGTTGCACGACCATAGCTCTTAACGAATATCGACGAGTTGAACGTGAGGACATCGGCCATCGAGAGCGATATGTTCTCCTTGAGGGCTACCGAGTCTATCTTGGTCTGCTGCACACCTATGTCGCGTATGGGGCGTGTGCCGAGGACGGTGATCTCCTCAATGTCGATGATATCCTCCTGTGCCCATGCCGCCACACTCGATAGTAGCAAGATTAATATGACTGATAACTGCCTCATTGTTGTACTATTATCTCCAACAGAACGCTCCTGGTATTATGCCGACATAGAACTCGTCGATAAGCTCGCCCTGCTTCGTGTAGCGGTATATCTTGCCCTGCTGCGTGTAGTCTATGGCATCGGCGATGTATATATCCTCGTTAACGGGGTCGATGGTTAAACCGTAGTATATCGTGCCGCGGCTATCTATGGCGGGGCGTACGGGGACTCTGTCGGCATCGACGCTCATCGCCCAGATGTCGTCGTTAATCCAATAGATGGTGTCCCTTGCACCGTTGAGTTGCACCTCCGAGGGGGCATCGCCACGCTTGAAGTCGAACTTATGCTCGACGCTCATCGTCGTGGGGTCTATGCGGTAGAGGGCTGGCGCCTCATAGCCGTATGGCGAGCCGTCGTAGCCACCATCCGTAACTGTCCATAGCTTGCCATTGCAATCCATTGCAAGCGAGGTGGGCTGTATGCCTACGGTAAGTTCTGCTACAATCTCATCGGTGCGTGTATCTATCTTGAGTATTCGGTTTTGGTACGACCAGCAGTTGACATAGAGGTAGTCGCCGAGTTGTACCATCTGCTCCGTAGAGCCCTGCTCCATAGTCATGTTGGGCACCTCGATATATCCCGTAACCTCTAATCGCTTGGGGTCGACGATTGCTATGCGGTTGTCCCATATCTGCGTGTCATAGGCCTTGGTGTCGGAGAGAAAGTGTATGTAGCGTGGTGAGGTAAACCCTGTTATGCGCCCCACCTCTCGGCATGTGTCGAGGTCTATCTTGAAGATGACATGCGAGTTATTCACGACAATCCACCCGTAGCCATCGTATATGGTCATCGACTGCGCCACATCGCCGAGCTTCATGGCGTTGGCTCGATAGAACATCTCGTTCTCCACCGCTCGGGTCTCGGGGTTGTAGTACGATAGTGAGGCGTTGCCATACTGGAAGTTACCCTCGTTGCAGATGAAGAGTCCTCGGCCCGAGGTGGAGATATCTATATCTTCCGTTAGGCCGTACTCCCACTTCATGCAGGCGGTGGCAAATAGTGTCAATATCAGCAACGCTCTCTTCATGGTCTACCTATTGTACTATCTCGCAAATGTTGCACACCTCCGTCGAGAGCTCGCCTACCCAGCCGCTCTTCGACTGCACGGCAGACTGTATCTTCACAAAGTCGATATACTCCAACTTGATGGGCTTGCCGAGGATGTCTATGGCGTTGTCGATGTCGAGGCTGTTGACGCCCTCTGCGCAATCTCTATTAGATGCGTTGTCGACATAACCCCAGTCGTAGGCGGGTTGTACCCACAGTGAGCCGTTGCCCGAACGGTCGTAGTTGCGTGCTTCGAGACGAGTGCCTCGCAGGGTATAGCTGCTGTTTGTAACCCATGTTGGGTAGTACGATGGCTGGTTGTGGAACGAGGCGAGGTAGTCTACCGTGCCACTACCACCATTGTTGTCTGTCCAGCCTACGGGCATGCCCGACGATGTGGGGCGATAGTATGTCACCTCGTACTCCTGAATTGTCGTACCCTTGCCTGTCTCCGAGCCTGCAAGCTCGTACCATGTATCATCGGCCATGCCGTTGCCATTCTCATCCTGCATCACCCACACCACGCCAGGCTCTGATGAGCCCTCGAACGAGTTGCCCGTAATGGCTATATCGGCACCGTTGTTGTTCTCTACGCTGTGGTCGAACGCTACGACTATGTAGCCGCCGAATGCTCCGAGCGACACCCAGTTATTCTGGCGTAGGCGCCCCTCGGCGTATGTTGCTGCATCATCTGATGTGAGCTCCTCGCCTGTAAAGCCGGCGGTCTTCATATCACCGATAAACTGACCAGGTGCTGGCATATACTCCACGACCTCACTAAAGACGCTTGCCGACGCTGCGGTGCGCTCACGACGATACTTGCCCTCCTCGATAACCTCGATTGTGAAGGTGTGGCTGACCTCTATTGGCTCATTTATATATGTTGTGGCCTTCACCTCAAGGGTGTGTGTGCCTACCTCCGAGGAGTTGAACAGGTAGTGGGCTCTGTTGGTCTCTGCCCCCTGCTCCTCGCCATCCAAGGTCCAGTTGTAGGTGACACCCTCGCTCTTGTTGACGTGCGATGGGCGGATAAGCAGCGTGCGGCCTGCAACGGTATGGTACTCAGTGGTATCAAACTCGTAGATGAGGTTGAGGTCCTCGGCATTTACCACTGTGATTGTCACGCTGTCGCTCGCCTTGCCATGGTGGTTCGCTGCCGTAGCAACGATGCGGTATGTGCCTACTTCGGTAGCCTCAAAGTCGTAGCTTGTGACATCCTTGGCAACCTCCTCGTCGTTTATCGTCCATGTCACCTCGCACTCCTCCTCGGTCTTGCGAAGCGTGGCTGTGATTCTCTGCTTGTAGCCCACCGCCACGGTGATATCATTCATCGCAATATCTACGGCTGGGGTGTCGTGTGCTGTGACATCGACGCGCATCTCCTCACTCGCGCTACCCGCCTCGGTAGTCACCGTCAGGGTGATGTAGTACTCGCCAATCTCCTCGGACATAAAGATGTATGCACGCTCGGTGCCGACAACCTCATCGTCGATAACCCATTCAAATGCTGCACCCTCGGCATTGCGGTAGTCGGGGGCAAGGCGCACCTCCTCGCCAACCATAACGCTATATACACCATCGCCCTCGACGATAATCTCGGGGGCGGGCTGGGTGGTTATTACCTCGTCGCGGTTACACGACGAGGCAATGACCATCACTACACTTAAAATCAAAAATCTAAAACTCCTCATATCTTGTTGTTATACTATTCCCAGCGCACTGCTACATCGTCGTAGGCGAAGTAGGCGGGGCAGTTCATGCCATACGAGCCAATCTGGTCTTCGGAAGCGCTGAAGTTAAAGGCAATCTTCACGACCTTGCCTAACGACGACAAATCCCACTTTGTCCACTCCGTAACCGGCACGCCGTTCTCGCATAGCGCAAACTCTACCGAGCCTGTCTCCTCGTCGTTAGCGTTGTAGCCGTATGCCACTACCTTAATATATGTACTCTCCGACGCAGGGCTATTAAAACCGTCGCCATACGTTAGCGAGTTAAGCACATAGCAGGTGTTCGTAATGTACATGTGGTCAATCACGCGCTCCACACCATCGGCAAACTCTATCGTCTGCAACGAGCTATCGTAAATCTGCGAGTTGAAGAAGTCGCTATATCCATTATGCACCGCAAAGTTAGCCGAGCCGTTGTTGCCACCAATGGGGTTTGCCATCTGAAGCTCATACCAGCCGTAGTGACCCTCGGGTAGGGTAGAATAATCCTCGATAACATAGTTCGAGATAACATGCCCACCACCCCAGTAAGGTGTTTCAAATGAGTGATATAGCTCGGTGTTACCCTCGTCGTACCAGTAGTATATATCGGTTGCGTAGTCGGTGTATGTTAGCGAGCCGCCATACTGCATATCGTCGATAAGGTCGCTCCATGTGTTAATCTCGGCACCACCATACAGCGTGTAGCCTGCAAACTGGGCGTCCACATCCTCGAACGATAGTGTGAGTAGGGTGTATGTCTCGCCTTCGCCCTCGCCTTCGTTGCCTCCACTCTCGCTACCACCCTTTGGAAGGCGTATCACGCGGCCATCCGTAAGGGTGATGATTACCTCGGTGTCGCTCTCCACGACTGACTCGAATAGCGAGTCGCCATCCTTGCCATCCTTGCCATCGGCGCCATCTTTGCCGTTCTCACCATCTTTACCATCTTTACCGTCCTCGCCATCTTTACCATCCTCACCATCCTTACCATCTGCACCATTGTGGATTGTTACCTGCGAGCCATCGCTGAATGTGAGGATTACACCATCGTCGGTGGTCTCCGTTGCGACGATAACCTTGCCGCCACTAAGAGCATCCATGAGGGCGGTGAGTGTCTCGATGTCGGAGCGATTTTGGTCAATGTCACTCTCCATTTCGTCAATCTTCTCCCAGACTGCCTCGTCGTCATACGAGCAACCTGTAACGGCCAAGAGCGTAGCTACTACGCCTAAAGCCAACTGCATAAGCTTTCTCATAATCTTGTTGTTAAAAGGTCATTCTCCGTAAACTTTAACAAACGAGACTATGCTACCTACGCACGCTGTTGACGCTGATACTACTATACGATGCCAACGAGTAGACCCTTTGCGAGTCGTACCGTGTATACGCCGATATATCTATCTTGATAACATCAAGTCGCAGACCGCCCATTCGCCGCAGGCATAATCTCGTTATAAACGCTTGGCAGGTCTTCTGACTTGTCTCGCTCTACGATGCCTTCCCAGGGTGTTGTGTGGCAGATGGCTGCCCCCCCAGTGACAATTTGATGTCGCAGAGCGCTGTGAGACTCACAGCAGCGGGAACTGTTCGGGATTTGCACCCGATTCCCTTTTAATCTCGTGCGGAAATGCTCCGTTGAGAACCAATGCTTGTGCAAAGGTAGTAAAAATTTCTATTGTGCAATAGGTGGTGGCGTAAAAATCGCAATTTTTTTACGATGCGGGGCAAAAAAAGAAGGGGGCGTTGTTCGCGACAACGCTCCCCTCTCTATCTGTACTATGTGTTCTGCGCTCGGCTCTTCCCCCCCCTCTTATCCGAGGTATGATTTGAGGAACTTGCTGCGTGATGACTGGCGGAGCTTGCGTATAGCCTTCTCCTTAATCTGGCGTACGCGCTCGCGTGTGAGGTCGAACTTCTCGCCAATCTCCTCGAGTGTCATCTCCGAGCAGCCAATGCCAAAGAAGTAGCGTATGATGTCGCGCTCGCGCTCGGTGAGTATCTCCAGTGCGCGCTCCACCTCCGTTGCCAATGACTCGTTAATAAGACCGCGGTCGGCATTTGGTGAGTCGGTGTTAACAAGCACGTCCAAGAGTGAGTTATCCTCGCCATCGGCAAATGGAGCATCTACCGAGATGTGGCGACCCGCTACGCGCAGTGTATCGGTAACCTTCTCCTTGGGTAGCTCGAGCTCGTTGGCGAGCTCCTCGGCAGATGGGGTACGCTCATGCTCCTGCTCGAAGCGCGCGAAGGCCTTGTTAATCTTATTTAGTGAGCCCACCTGGTTGAGCGGCAGACGCACGATACGCGACTGCTCGGCGAGGGCCTGCAATATAGACTGACGTATCCACCATACGGCGTACGATATGAACTTGAAGCCTCGTGTCTCGTCGAACTTCTCGGCAGCCTTGATAAGGCCGAGGTTACCTTCGTTGATAAGGTCGGGGAGGCTAAGACCCTGATTCTGATACTGTTTTGCCACAGATACCACGAAACGAAGGTTTGCCTTTGTGAGCTTCTCGAGTGCCTCCTGGTCACCCTTCTTAATTCTTTGGGCGAGTTCTACCTCCTCCTCTACGGAGATAAGCTCCTCCTTGCCGATCTCCTGCAAATACTTATCCAACGACGCGCTCTCGCGGTTGGTGATCGACTTGGTAATCTTTAATTGACGCATAAAAATCTATCTCTTCTTACAATTACTATTCCAAATATTTACGCCACATATACGCACGCGATGGCGTAAATGTTTCACACATCGGGGAAAAAAGTTGAAAGAGCAATGGGGTTGGGCGCTTCGCTTTTTCAAATTTCAAATTTTCAAAAACCCTATGTCTTTGAAATTTTGAAAATTGAAAATCA
>JAFVSV010000007.1 GCA_017503575.1 Alistipes sp.
CCTGTCGGCGTGAGCCACGGCTTTGCCCCTATGGAGCAGTACCAGGATGGTGGCGTTAGCACCTTCTCACCCGAAACAGATATCTATTCATTAGGTGCTACGCTCTACTACCTTGTTACTGGCAACGTGCCACCTCAGGCTACGGTTGTTGCCGAGCAGGGACTGCCCAAGCTTGAGGGCCTTTCTTCAAACATCCGCGAGACTATTGCAAAGTCGATGTCCTACTTGCGCAAGGATAGGCCTCACACTATCAAGGAGTTCTTGACATTGTTGGATAACGACGAGCCGATTGTTGCGGTGCTTGCCGATGAGTCGGAGAAGACAGAGATTGTCCCTCATAAGCCCTCATCCAAACGTGAAAGCAACGAAGATAAGCCCAAGCAGAAGAGAAACCGTTGGTGGTTGTGGTGCCTTTTGCTACTATTTATTGTTGTGTTGTGTATCTCACTCAAGGATTTATTCCGAAGTGGCGATAATGCTAAAGAGGTAGCAAAGGAGGAAAAAAGAGTTGAAATGCCCGCTGAGGAGGTTGTTGCTACTCCTATAGAGTCAGAACCAGATGTTATCGGAGAGCAAGTAGAGGATGAAGAAGTAGTCACAATGGATGACCCAGTGGAAGAGCCTGTGTCGACTGAAGCGGAAGTCCCAGCAACTGAAGCGTCAGAAATCTCGACCACATATAAGATTGGCGACTACTACAACGAGAATGATAAGCAGGGTGTTGTCTTTGAGGTATGGGATGGTGGTCGCCATGGTAAGATTGTTAGTTTGGATGAAACCAGAGCGACCTGGAATAACGCATTAAAATGGTGTTGTAATAAGGGTGATGATTGGGATCTACCCGACCGAGATGAGTTAAAGGCTATATCAAATAATAAGTCAAAGATTAATTCCACATTGGCCCAATATGGCACTGAACTAGAATATGATGGTTGGTATTGGTCGTCAACAGCTGAAGCGTTGTCTGTCTATATGGACGTTGGCTGCGCCTTCTACGGCGATAAGGACTACCTCGAGTATGTGCGCGCTGTCTCCGCTTTTTAAGATTTAGGCTTGTCGGTAGCGGCCGCAGTTTATTCTTTCTCCTCGCGCTTTCGGGCGCGAGGATTTTTTTGTTCAGTGAGTAATTGTTGCCGGCACTGCCCGCAACAATTACTCATTGCTCATTACAGGTGAGCATGCCCATCTTTCCCCTTAAAAAACAAGACTGCCGGCCGAAACCGACAGTCTCACGGACACAAACAATTATTAACTTTTTACACTACTAATTCTATTTTCTACACAAACTTTTAGCTTTTAATTTAACCCTTTATATTTACTATTAACTATATACTATTCTTCTCTGTTGCCGCTCCTCGCGGAGCCTTTGTTAGGTCACTAAACGCATTAGTTTATTAACCTTTTTTATTTGTTTCTGGTGCAAATATAAGACGATAAAATCAATGTTGCAAATCAAAAATACTTATCTCTGTATAGGCAACACTTATAGTTAGCCCAATAACAATGTAGATTGTATGATATATCGTCAGAATAAGAATATATTATTTGAACGGTTTTTCCAGGTGTAGCTCTTTACGATACACCTAATACGCGGATAATCAATATATTATATTAAACGGTGATAGTGCCGCAATGATAAAACCACAAAAAAATCACAATGTGCTAAAAAATTTTTCATTACACCCCCGATTTTTACCATAATTAGCAGTGAGCAGTGAGGAATTAGCAATGAGAAATGGTTGCAGGCTCTACCTGCATTAGACCGTAATCGCGAAGAATTGCATCTGCAGGCTTTACTGATATCGCATTCGTTTTATGCGATTCTTCGCGATTACGTTATAATGCGGGCGTTGCCCATAGGGAGAGATAACAGCGACAGCAGGGAATAGAAAGAAAATGATACCCGACTTTGTTGTTGTCACTATCGTCTCACTCGTCTCTGAAATTCCCTAAAACTTAAGGGTCATATTGTCGCCCTTATTCGGCGTAGTGTTAAAAATATCTCTAAAATTTTGTTTTCATTGAAATTTTTTATACTTTTGCATCAATTGGAAAAAAGTGAACTTAGAAATGCTGAAGGCGCAAAAACAAAGCGAGTATCTGCGTAAGCCCGAATGGCTGAAAATCAGCCTCAGAAGTACGGCAAATACGGCGGAGGTGGAGCAAATCGTCGAAGGACGCTGCCTGCATACGATATGCAGTAGTGGTATGTGTCCAAATAAGGCGGAGTGCTGGAGCCGTCGTACTGCAACATTTATGATACTGGGTGATATATGCACTCGCAACTGTCGCTTCTGCGCCACGACAACAGGTCGTCCCCTGCCACCCGATGAGCAGGAACCCGACAAGGTTGCCGAGAGCGTCAAGCAGATGGGCCTGAAGCATGTTGTTATCACGTCGGTGACACGCGACGACCTCGAAGATCATGGAGCTGCCATCTGGGCACGCACCGTGGAGGCAGTACGCCGCGAAAACCCCGACTCAACAATAGAGCTCCTTATTTCCGACATGGATGCCCGCACTGAGCTTATCGACGTGGTGTTGGCATCGCGTCCCGACATCGTGGGACACAACATCGAAACCGTCGAGCGACTGACCCCAGAGGTGCGTTCGCGTGCGAAGTATCGCACGTCACTACAAACCTTGAAGCATATTGCCGATAGTGGGGCGGTGGCGAAGAGCGGCCTGATGGTCGGATTGGGTGAGAGCGAGGAGGAGATACTCCAGACGTTGCGCGACCTGCGCGACGTGGGTGTCTCTATCGTCACTCTCGGTCAATATCTTCGACCTACAAAGGAGCACTATCCCGTCAAGGCGTATATCACTCCCGAAAAGTTCGAAGAGTACCGACTCAAGGCTCTCGAGATGGGTTTCAGCTACTGCGCGAGTGCACCGCTGGTGCGTTCGTCATATTTAGCGGATGCCGCACTTGAAGCTGTGAGAGGGGTATGCAAAAAGTAGAGATCATAGATTTACAGACAATGGCGTATGGCGAGTGCTGGGAGTATCAGCGTTCGCTCTTCGACGCGTTGTGTCGTAAGAAACTCGACAAGAGCTTTGCGGAGGATGAGCCGCGTGGCACAATCCTCATTGTCGAGCACCCAGCAGTATATACATTAGGTAAGAGCGGCCATGCCGAGAATATGCTTGTCACCGAGGAGTATTTGAAGAGCCTTGGCGCCGAGTTTTACCATATAGACCGTGGTGGCGACATCACCTTCCACGGCCCAGGGCAGCTCGTATGCTACCCCATAGTCGACCTCGATGCCATAGGCCTCGGCGTGAGGGCATATATCGAGGCTCTCGAGCAGAGTGTCATAGACCTCGCCGCAGAGTATGGCATAGAGTGTCACCGCTCGGAGGGCGCCTCGGGCGTATGGGTGACCGAGCGCAATCGTCTTGTCAAGCTATGTGCCATAGGCGTGCGTGCCTCACATGGCGTGACGATGCACGGTCTGGCGATGAACGTCTCGACAGACCTCAACTGGTTCCACCTCATCAACCCCTGCGGTTTTACCGACAGAGGTGTATGCTCGCTCACGTCGCTCACAGGACGCGAGGTGACAATGGCGGAGGTGAAGCCCAAGTTTATCAACCACCTAACGAAAAATTTGAATGTTAAAATATATAAAAAGTAAACGTTATGCCCATAGAAAAGAGATGGGTTGTCAAGCCACAGGGCGACCGCGCCGTGGTGGAGGCATTAGCCTCGCGCCTCGGTATGTCGACAGTGCTGACAAACCTATTAGTTCAGAGAGGCATAGACACCACGGAGAAGGCAAGGAAGTTCTTCTCGCCCGCGCTACGCGACTTGCACGATCCATTCCTAATGAAGGATATGGAGAGGGCTGTAGCTCGTATTGAGAAGGCGGTGAAGAGTGGCGAAAAGGTAATGATCTATGGCGACTACGATGTCGATGGAACAACCGCCGTAGCCCTCGTCTACAAGTTCCTCAGCCAGATAGGACACAAGAACTTGTCGTTCTACATCCCCGACAGATATGTCGATGGTTATGGCATATCTATTCGCAGTATCGACCATGCTGTACGTAAAGGCGTAACGCTGGTCATTGCACTCGACTGCGGCATCAAAGCCGTAGAGAAGGTGGCCTATGCTAAGGAGAAGGGCGTAGATTTCATCATCTGCGACCACCACTTACCTGCCGAGGAGATACCTCAGGCAGTGGCTGTATTGGACCCCAAACGCAACGACTGCAACTATCCTTTCGATGAGTTGTCAGGCTGTGGCGTTGGTTTTAAGCTCGTCGAGGCCTATGCACGACGCAACAATATCCCCTTCGCGGAGATTGAGCACCTGCTCGACTTGTTGGTTGTGAGCATCGCCTCGGACATTGTGCCTCTTGTCGATGAGAATCGCATCTTGGCATACTACGGATTGCGTAAGCTCAATGCTGAGCCGTCGAAAGGTTTGCTCTCGATAATCAAGATATGTGGTCTTGATGGGCACAACATAACCATCGACGACATCGTATTTAAGATTGGACCGCGCATAAATGCCGCAGGTCGTATGCGCATGGATGAGGATGATGAGAATGCCGCACCATCGGGTGGTCATGCTGCTGTGAGCCTCCTTATCGAGGGTAACGAGCAGGAGGCTGCCAAGTTCGGTGAGGTCATCGACTCATACAACCAGGATCGTAAGAGCATAGATCGTAACGTCACACAGGAGGCGCACGACTATGTAGAGTCGCACCCTGAGCTCAAGGCACGCAAGAGTACCGTGATATACAATCCCAAGTGGATGAAGGGTATCGTCGGTATCGTGGCGTCGCGCCTTATCGAGACATATTATCGCCCAACAGTGGTGCTCACCAAGTCGAATGGCTTTGTGACAGGCTCGGCACGCTCGGTGGCAGGCTTTGACCTCTACCAGGCTGTGGAGTCGTGCTCCGACCTTTTGGAGAACTTCGGTGGCCACATGTACGCCGCAGGCCTCACGATGAAGGAGGAGAATGTCGAGGCATTCACCAAGCGCTTCAACGACTATGTGGAGAAGAATATCGACCCACAGATACTTGTGCCTCAGGTGGATATCGACAGCGAGCTACTCTTCTCGGAGATTACCGACGACTTCCATCGTCAGCTCAACTCGTTCCAACCCTTCGGCCCTGGTAATACGGCACCCGTATTCATGACACGCGGGGCGAGCAACCGTGGTGATGCCAAGCTCGTAGGTGTTGAGTGTGACCACTTGCGCATGGACCTTATGCAGCGACAGAAGCCCCACACAACAATCCCTGCGATAGCCTTCCAGCAGCCCACACACTACGAGTGGGTACGCGCAGGCAAGCCTATATCTGTATGCTACCAGATTGTTGAGAACCACTATCGTGGTACGGTGTCGAAGCAGTTGCGGGTAAAGGATATCAAACCCGAACGTTAATTTGTTGTGATAAGGCAGCATCTGCTGCCGCTAACAAAAATAGATGCGAATGGGCAGTACGCCAAGTACAGCCCATCCGCATCTTTTTTGCCGAGCGTTGCATCTACTACCTTCTGACAACAAATTAGTTGTGACAAGTCATCATCTGCTGCCGCTAACAAAAATAGATGCGAATGAGCAGTACGCCAAGTACAGCCCATCCGCATCTTTTTTGCCGAGCGTTGCATCTACTACCTTTTGAGCAATCTCTAATATAAGCATCTGCCCGTTACTTGCCGTTGTAGCTATTCATCGTCCTATCAACGCCAATTGAGGCAAACGACAACACAGCATCGCCAAACAACTTCAAGCGCTCGGGCATGGCCTTAAGCTCATCATCCGTGAAGTCGCCCAAAACATAGTCCACCTGATGACCACGAGGGAAGTCGCCACCAACGCCAAAGCGTAGGCGCGCATACTGGTTATCACCAAGCAACTCGGTGATGCTCTTCAAGCCGTTATGGCCACCCTCCGAGCCATTCTTACGCATACGGAACGTGCCAAACGGCAAGGCTATATCGTCCGAGATGACGAGTAGGTTCTCGCGCGGTATGCGCTCCTGCTCCATCCAGTAGCGGACGGCCTTACCTGAGAGGTTCATATATGTCGATGGCTTGAGCAGTAGTATCGTGCGACCACGATGCTTGAGCGTCGCCATGGCACCATAACGCACCGTGGTAAAAGAGATATTGGATGCCTCAGCCAAGGCATCCAACACTCTAAATCCTATGTTGTGGCGGGTAGCGTCGTACTCGGCACCAATATTACCCAACCCTACAACAAGATATTTCATCGTTATTCGGTTTACTACCAGTGATAACTACTACTGTGCAGCGCGTGATGCACGAGTTACGCGAACGGCGCAAACAGCAGTGGTCGCTGGAGTAACGAAGGTGAGGTTCTCCATCTTGAGGTCGCCTACGAAGATAGTCTGACCAACCTGCAATGGTGTAACGTCAACAACGATCTCATCTGGAATGTAATCAACGAGAGCCTTAACAGTGAGCTTACGAGCTGAAAGCTGGAGCTTACCACCAATCTTAACACCCTCAGCGTTACCTGTAAGGCGTACGGGAACGTTAACTGCTACTGGCTTACCCTCCTGAACACGGTAGAAATCTACATGCAATACCTGCTCGCGAACTGGGTGGTACTGAACCTCGCGCATAACGGCCTTCTCAACAACACCGTCGATGTTGAGCTCTACGATGTATGAGTTAGGTGTGTAGATAAGCTGCTTGAGCTCCTTAGCGTCGATGCAAAATGCCTTCTCCTCGCCGCCACCATAAACGATGCAAGGTACCATACCCTCGCGACGTGCTGCCTTTGCGAACTTCTTACCGAAATCCTTACGAGCAGTACCATTAATCTGAATTGACTTCATAATTGTTTAAGTATTAATTGTTTAACTTCGATGTCACTCAGGTGCGATAGTCAGTCACACCCCCATAGACATCTGCTTTGGGACTGCAAAGATAGTAAAAATATTACATTCGCCATGTTTTGAAGCTAAAAAATTGTCAGTCAGCATACATATATGCAAAAAAAATAGGGCGCATGGCCCTATTTTCTTTATCGCTATGTAGGCTTATTTCAAGCCGAGCTTCTTGCGGATATCCTTTGGAAGAGCATCCTTATGAACGATGATGTTCATAGTCTTATAGCGAACGAATGCCTTTGATGCGTACCAGATACCCTTATATGTACCAGCCTCGCCCCATGAGTTCTTAACCATGTAGTACTCTGTGCCGTTATGATCCTTTGCGATACCGTAGATCTGCATGCCGTGGTCATCGGTAGTCTCCCAGTTGTCGTATGCAATCTGGCGCTCCTCCTGTGTACACCACTTCTCTGTTGATGGACGTGGAGTGTTCTTCTTCTCCTCGCTTAGGTTGAGCCACTTTGCCATATCTGAACCCTGAAGGTCTGTACCCTTTGAGGTGTCTGGAAGTACCGCTGTACCCTGACGTGTGAAGCCCTGCTCGCTGACGTCGCTACCCCATGCGATGGTGTAGCCCTCCATGATAGCGTTGTCGAATACCTCCATAAGCTCGTCGATAGGGAGGTTGTATGACTGTGCCCAACGCCAGTTATCTTGAATCTCAAGGATGAATGGCTCGTAGAATGGGTGGTGTGTGTATGATGTCAACGATACATAGTCGTCAGCATTCAAGCCCAATGACTCGTAGAATGACTTAGGAGTGTACTCCTTGCCATTGTAGGTGAACTTCTCGGGACGTACGCCAAGGTAGATGTCGTGGATAGCCTCGATAGCCTTCTTCCAAAGTGGCTGACCATCAGGACCTACCTGCAAGCTACGGTGGTTACCCTCGGCGATAGCTGCTACAACAGCGTCGCTAACAGCCGATAACTCGTTGTGGTTGCTGAGCTCCTTGCCGTACATAACACCTGGACGCATCTCTGCCTCGGGAACAAGACCGAATGCCTCCATACCATAGATAACATCGTAGAATGAGCCACCCTGTGAGAATGATACATCGCCATGTGTGCGAACTACCTTATCTGCACGATCGAGGTAGGTGTTGTGAACGAGGTACATCTCAGAGAGGTCATACTCGCCCTTGCCCATACGCAAAAGCTCTGACTCGATGAATGCCAACGATGAGTAGCACCAGCATGTACCTGCCTGGTTCTGGTTCTTGATGCTTGTGATGGGGTTCTCCTTCACCACGGTGAACTCTGGAGACTCCTGTGCCATAGCGCCGGTAGCAAACATAATACCGAGTGCTAAAACAAAGATTTTCTTCATGGTTTGTTAGTTTTAAGTTTATATAATAATGTATCTAATTCCTATTTCTTGCTCGTCTTTGCCACGATACGCTGGCAGTCGGTATAGGTTAAGTTCTCCACCTTGGCGCCCTTGGGCAGGCGGTAGTTCTTGCCGTTATAGGCGATATATGGACCATATACTCCGCTCTTAACCACCATGTTGGCATCCTCGCTGAAGGTGCGTAGTGGTGTGGTTGCGGCACGCTGCTTCTCGCTACTCTCGCGCAACAGAGCCTCGGCACGCTCGCGGGTGATGGTATATGGGTCATCGCCCTTGCCCAACGATGCAAAGGTCTTACCGTGGCGAACGTATGGGCCAAACTTGCCAACGCCAACCATCAACGCCTCGCCATCCATATCTCCGAGGTTACGGGGCAGTGCAAAGAGCTCGAGAGCCTCCTCGAGGGTTATGGACTCGATAAGCTGACCCTTCTTAAGTGATGCAAACTGACCCTTCTCGCCATCCTTACCCTCAAGCTCAACCATAGGGCCATAGCGGCCTATGCGGGCCTTGACCGTAAGACCTGTCTTGGGGTCTATGCCAAGCACGCGTGTGGCATTCTGTGAGCTGTCGTTCTGTGTGCCGATGGCAGCATCGACAAGCTGGTGGAAGGGGGCGTAGAACTCATCAATCATATTATGCCATGTGATCTCACCCTCGGCGATGCGGTCGAACTCCTTCTCCACGTTTGCCGTGAAGTGGTAGTCCATGATTGTTGAGAACTGCGACTCGAGGTAGTCGTTGACAACCATACCTATATCGGTAGGTGCAAGGCGGCTCTTCTCCTTGCCGTAGCTCTCCGTAACAATCTTGCTACTTATCTTGCTGTTGCTCAACGTAAGCTGCTCGGTCTGGCGCTTCTGGCCATCGCGGTTCTGCTTCTCGACATATCCGCGGTTGATAATCGTCGTGATGGTAGGTGCGTATGTCGAAGGACGGCCGATACCGAGCTCCTCAAGGCGCTTTACGAGGGCTGCCTCATTATAGCGTGGCGGTGCCTGTGTGTAGCGCTCCGAGGCGGTGATGGTCGTTGCGGTGAGCATGTCGCCAACACCCATCTTTGGTAGGATGCCTCCATCGCCCTCCTGAACAGTATCCTCGTCGGTAGCCTCCGAGTATAGGCGCATGAAGCCATCGAAGCGGACAATCTCACCCGTAGCTACAAACTGCTCCGAGCGACGCTTCATGTCGACGACAATCTGCGTACGGTCCAACTCCGCAGGTACCATCTGTGATGCTACGGTACGCTTCCATATAAGGTCGTATAGACGCTTCTCGGCAGCCGTACCCTCAATCTCGTGACGCTCGATATACGATGGGCGGATAGCCTCGTGTGCCTCCTGTGCCCCCTTCGACTTTGTCTTGTAGTTGTGAGGGTATGAATACTTGGCACCAAAGAGGCGCGTAATCTCGTTCTTACACTGCGTGATAGCCATCTGCGAGAGGTTCACCGAGTCGGTACGCATATAGGTGATAAGACCCTGCTCGTAGAGGCGCTGTGCTACGGACATCGTCTGCGACACGCTCATGCCGAGCTTACGGCCTGCCTCCTGCTGGAGTGTCGATGTGGTGAAGGGTGCTGCGGCGAAACGCTGCACGGGCTTCTCCTCAATCTTACCCACAGCGAACTCCTCGCCTATGCAGTCGCTGAGGAACTGCTCGGCATCCTCTCTCTTCTCGAAGGCACGCGATAGGGTGGCCTTGAAGAGGGTCTTCGAGGCATCAGCCGTGTTGTAGAACTGGCCTACGACGCGGTATACGGCAACGGGCTTGAACGATATTATCTCGCGCTCGCGCTCAACGATAAGGCGCACAGCAACACTCTGCACACGGCCTGCCGAGAGTGCGGGACGAACCTTCTTCCAGAGTACGGGCGAGAGCTCGAAGCCTACAAGGCGGTCGAGGACACGGCGGGCCTGCTGGGCATTGACAAGGTTCATATCTATGGTACGAGGGTTCTCGATAGCATTGATGATGGCGCGCTGCGTAATCTCATGGAAGACGATACGCTTGGTGCGGTCGATAGGCAAATCCAACACCTTGGCGAGGTGCCAAGCGATAGCCTCTCCCTCGCGGTCCTCATCGGATGCCAACCATACGGTCTTGGCACTACGCGAAAGACGCGCGAGCTCATCGACAAGCTTGCGCTTATCATCGGGAATCTCGTATAGTGGTTCAAACTGATTGTCGAGGTCTATACCAAGTCCTCTCTTCGCCAAATCGCGTATGTGGCCAAAACTCGACTTAACCATATACTCCTTACCCAAGAAGCGCTCAATAGTCTTCGCCTTGGCGGGGGACTCAACAATAACTAAATTCTCCTGCATCTATATTCTTTCTTATCTTCACAGCAAAACCTAAGCATCGAGACTTAGGTTCGCTAAAAATATCTTATCTCTATTCTATGCCGCTAATATACAATGGTATATGTTAGCTCAAGGGTTATCGGCGCATCGGTTAAATCGACACTCTCATCCCCACTATTATCCTCGCCACCAAAGATTGCTTGACGATTAAAGCCAAATAGCTGGTTGGCGGCAGGAGCGATATATACTCTGCGGTAGCTCAATAGGTCGGTATTGGTGTTGAACTCTTCAAAATCAACACTCTTTCCATCCTCCTTAAGGTTATCCGCGGCAGCCATCATCAGTGACTGGATATGTGTCGAGATATCCATCGTGTAGCAGCCGAGCGAGCGGTTCAAATTACCATCGTAGTCGAGTGATAGGCTACCCTCCTTTGTGTAGGCGTAGTCCGATATTGCTATGATGTTATTACCATTTGCATCGCTGCCTCCGTAACGGGTATATAGTCCCAAGCGTGGCATCGCAGCATCCATAATCTTGGCAAACTCCAGAGGGTTGTTTATCTCATTGTAGTCGTACTTCGAGCCCTCGAGGTATATCGACATGCGTGCCTGGTTTACGGATACCACGGCGTTAGGCTCAGATAGTGCAATGTCGGCAAGCGACTGAATAAACTCATCGGTGAAGCGTAGCTCGGTGACAACACCGCCCATGCCATCGACATAGCCGACCATAACATCGCTACCGCTATTTATGTTCTCACTTACCGTAGCGCCTTCGAAGTCGTGCTCGACCATCGAGAGGGATACGTTGCCAGCCTTTACATCATACTGGATAGGGTTGATGTAGAAGTTATACGACATGATAGTGGTATCCTTGATAATCGTTGGGTCCTCCTTGTAACGGCTACGAGCATATAGCACAAGGGCAGAATTTTCAACATCGGTCGAAAACATAGCACCCTCACCATCAATATTGTCATCGGCAGGCTCTACATAGATACCACGAATCTCCTCTACGAACTTCTCCTCGTTGCCCTGCTCATAAATCTCCTCCTTGTCAAGACCGTAGCCATCGTTTGTCTTAAGCTCCTCCTCGGTGGTGAACATCAGGCGTGACACATACTCTGCCGTTGTCACTGTGGGCTGAAGTGTTACAAACTGTGCCGAGGGGCTCTCCATGTCTCCTACATAGACACCCTTTTCCTGATTGGGGAAGTCAAAGGTGAATATAGGCTCCTTTGAGATATAGTTCGTGGGGTCGAAGTCGATATAGAATGTGCTATCCTCGCTATGCTTAATGTAGTCGTTAGATCGAATCTCGTACACATTAAAGCGCTGAGTCTTTGTTGTATCACCGTGGAAGTCAGTGACATACAATGCTAACTGCATAGAGTCGAAGATGGGACGATAACCCCAGCCATACTCCTCGTCGAGCTTCGAGCCGAAGAGCATCTGTGACATGAAGCCTGCACGGCGTCTGCCATAGGTCTTGTCCGTCTCGTGACCAAAGTATACATAGTCGAGGTTCGACGACTTGATAGAGTCGGTTTGGTATAGTTGTGTGGTGGTCATGGCCATGGCGGTGGTGCCGCTCTCGGTATACATCTTACCACCCTTGTATAAACGATGGTGTAGCTCCATCTTTTGGTCGGTGGGCACAAACTCCGAGCCTAAGGTATAGTCAGCCTCGGTGGTACAACCCACAAGAGCCTGAGCTACAACCATAAGCGTAGCAATATAAGCCACAAGACCTCTATAACTCATCATAGAATTTATAATAGTTATCAAAGAGCTCCTTGGTGTCACACTCCGCATACTCAAGAACACGCTTGCCGCGGCTACGAGCATACTCAACAAGCTCCTTATCAGCATTTGCCGACGTTACAACGATACCATCGGCATACTCTATAACGAAGCGATATAGATTTTCGTATGAGGGCTCCTCCAAAATCTTCATCGCACTATCCATAATACCCTCGCCCTCGAGCTTCTGCTTGAAGTTGTCGGCAAGATTGCCGTCGAACTTATCGTCGCCCAACGACAATACTATCTTCACATCGCGGAAGAGAGGGTCGTCGTAGAAGACCTTTTTGAGGTACATGGGCACAATAGCCGAGAACCAGCCGTGGCAGTGTACGACGGTGGGTGTCCAGCGTAGCTTCTTCACCGTCTCGAGCATACCGCGAGCAAAGAAGATGGCGCGGTCGTCGTTATCCTCAAAAGGTGTACCATTCTCGTCGTGGAGGATGGCGCGACGTGAGAAGTAGTCGTCGTTATCTATGAAGTAGATCTGTATGCGAGCAGCAGGAATAGAGGCAACCTTGATAATGAGCTGGTGGTCATTATCGTTGATGATAAGGTTCATACCCGACAGGCGGATAACCTCGTGTAGCTGGTTTCGACGCTCGTTGATACAGCCAAAACGTGGCATAAAGGTGCGTACCTCTGCGCTGCGCTCCTGCATCTGTCGTGCCATCTCAAGGCTCAGCTTCGAGAGCTCGTTCTCAGGTAGATAGGGGGCTATCTCCTGACAGACGTACAATATTTTATTTTTTGCCATAATATCGCAATTTACAACTGCAAATATAGTAAATTTTTTCTACAAAATCAACATGGCATCGCCGTAGGTGCCAAAACGATAGCCCTCCTCGCGAGCAACGTCATACGCATTCATGACCATGTCGTAACCACCAAAGGCAGCAACCATCATCAACTGTGTTGAGTAGGGTAGGTGGAAGTTCGATACAAAGGCATCTGCCGAGGTAAACTGGTAGGGGTGGAAGATAAACTTGTTGGTCCAGCCCTCCATAGGCTTGAGCATGCCTCCAACAGATACGGCTGTCTCCATGGCTCGCATCACGGTGGTACCGATGGCTACAACCTTGTGGCCATCTCTCTTGGCGCCGTTGATGCTCTCAACAGCCTCGGGGGTGATGATAAACTGCTCAGAGTCCATCTTGTGCTTCGACAAATCCTCGACATCCACGGTGCGGAAGTTACCAAGACCAACATGCAGAGTGATGAAGGTGCTATCTATACCCTTGATCTCCATGCGCTTCATGAGGTGCTTCGAGAAGTGAAGACCTGCCGTAGGCGCTGCCACAGCACCCTCGTTCTTGGCATATATCGTCTGGTACCACTCCTCGTCCTCGGGCTCCACCTTCTCGCGTACCCAGCGTGGTAGTGGGGTCTCACCGAGGTTGTATAGTGCCTCCTTGAACTCCTCGTACGAGCCATCGAAGAGGAAGCGTAGTGTACGGCCGCGCGACGTGGTATTGTCGATAACCTCGGCACCCATAAGCTCGTCGTTACCGAAGTATAACTTATTGCCTATACGAATCTTACGCGCTGGGTCTACCAACACGTCCCATAGGCGTAGCTCACGGTTAAGCTCTCTGAGTAGGAAAATCTCGATGTCGGCACCTGTCTTCTCCTTGCAACCCTGAAGGCGTGCTGGGAAGACCTTGGTGTCGTTGAAGACAAACATATCCTTCTCGTCGAAGTACTCGATAATATCTTTGAACACTCGGTGCTCGATCTCGCCTGTCGAGCGGTGCAACACCATAAGGCGTGCATCGTCACGATTTGTCGTAGGATACTTGGCAATCATATCCTGCGTGAAGTCGTAACCATACTGCGATAACTTCATATTTTTCTCAAAAAAAGCGTGTAACAATCAAGTAATATACGCAAAAGTCGCTATTTTGTTTCACACTCGCGTAACTTTTCCATAAATTCATCGAGCGTATGGGCCTGCTCCACAGCGAAAGCACCACTGCGCGTACGGCGTAATGAGCTTAGATATGCACCACTATTTAGTGCCTCGCCAATCTCGAACGCAAGAGAGCGAATATAGGTGCCCTTGCTGCACTCGACGCGTATCTTGATGCGTGGCATATCCCACTCGAGGAGCTCCATATTGTAGATGGTGATATGTGCCCTCTTGAGCTCGACCTCCTCGCCAGCGCGTGCGAACTCATAGGCGCGAACGCCCTGAATCTTCTTTGCCGAGTAGAGCGGAGGTAGCTGGTCGCGCTCGCCCGTAAGCGATTGTAGTGCCGCCTCGACCATCTCGCGGGTGATATGCTCCGTAGGATAGGTGCAGTCTACCTCGTGCTCCATATCTCCCGAGGGTGTCGTAGCACCGAGTTGTAGTTCGGCAACATACTCCTTGCGCTCGCTCTGCAACTGCTCGACCATCTTCGTGGCGCGACCTATACAGACAAGCAATATGCCCGTAGCCAAGGGGTCGAGGGTGCCAGCATGGCCTATCTTAATCTTTGGGTGACCGCACTTGCGAAGCTGAAACTTTATCTTGCGTACCACATCCGCCGAGGTCCACTCATAGGGCTTGTCGATAACGGCAACATAGCCCTCGGGGAAGTTGACATCTTTAAGTGAAAATTCCTCCATATATTATATAAGGTATGAGCCTATTGCCAGCATGCCGACAATAGCGCAGTAGATGGCAAACCAGATGAGCTTGCCGCGTTTAACAATGTTTATCATGAAGCGGCACGCCAAGCACCCCACGACAAATGCCGATATGAAGCCGGCGACGAGTGCCGCGGTAGAGACGCCAGCGAACGACAATCCTCCGTCGGCCACCTCCAAGAGAGTCTCACCCATGATGGGCGCGAGCACCATCAGAAACGAGAATGTAGCAACCGCAGCCTTCTCGTTGCCGAGGATAAGGCCTGTGGCGATGGTCGTGCCCGAGCGCGATAGTCCCGGCATCGAGGCCACAGCCTGCGAGAGGCCTATGATAAAGGAGTCGCGATACGATATAGCGCTCTTCTGTCGCGGACGCGCGTAGTAGGCGAAGGTGAGCAGTAGCGAGGTGAGCAGTAGCATACCTCCCACAACTGCCATAATGTAGCTCGAAGCGAGTAGGGCATTTATATCATCCTTAAGTAGTAGGCCCACAATGCCAATGGGTATCATCGAGATTACGAGCTTCAGGAAGTAGCTCTTCTCGTCGTTCATGCCACGCGTGAAGATGCCGCGCAGAAGCCACCATATCTCGCTCCATAGCACCACGATGGTACTCAACACCGTGGCGGCGTGTAGTGTGACGTCAAAGGCGAGGTTCTCTTCTAACTCTACGCCCATTAGCTCCTTGGCCAACTGTAGATGACCACTGCTCGATACGGGTAAAAACTCGGTAAGTCCCTGCACACCACCCAAGATTATCGACTCAAATATCTCCACAGCTCAGCTATTTGTTATCCTCCTTCTCGGGGAAGCGTTTCATGATTGCGTATATCTCGAAGGCAAAGCCTATGATAACCACGATGGGTGCCAAGGTGATGCGTCTAAAGGAGTATATCGACTCATCGAAGTGGGTTGCCGTATGGTCACCACCGCCCGCCATAAGCAAAAAGCCGATGACGATGATGCCCGCGCCTATGAGCATCATGATATAGTTTTTCATTGATAGTGGCATGCGCTTATTCTTGCCGCCATTCATCTCCGTATTCATTAGTATAGATGTATCTTATTAGACTTCATGTTGACAAACTTGTTTATCGCCATGGCGCTGAAGCCTATGGTGATAAGGATGCCTACAACGAGCACCGTGGCTACAACAACTATGATGCTGTTGAGGCTTATGACGTCGATACCCTCGGGGAGTAGCGAGGCAATGCCAAATATCGTTCCGCACATTAGTCCTGCGGCGATGATGCCCGATACTAAACCCTGCGTTAGAGCGCTTCGGAGCAGTGGGCGCATGATGTACCACTTGGTTGCTCCTACGAGTTTCATGGTGTTTATAAGGTAGCGCTTTGAGTATATCGCCAAACGCAACGTATTGTTAAGCAGCAACAACGAGATAAAGAGCAACACCACCGAGAAGATTACGAGCGATAGTACTACCGCTGAGATGTTGCTACGCGACTCCTCGAAATATCGTGGGTCAGGCTTGTCGACATACACAACACCCTCAATCTGCTTCATCTCATCGGCAAAGGCATTTATGTGGTGGGCCTCGGCATACTCTCTCTTGAGTGTCACCTCGAAGCTATCATGAAGCGGATTGTCGCCACCCAGAAGCTCCATGTCTACATCTACATCCATGTGTAGGTTCTCGAACTTATCCTCCTCGCTGAGGAAGCCGATGCTCTCGACATCCTTGCGACCCTGTATCATGTCGCGTATGGCCTGCTTCTCGTTCTCGTATAGGTTGTCATTAAGCTCCACCGAGATTGTTGCCTTTAGGGCTGGGTCGAGGAAGCGGTCGATAGCGGTGAAGGTGATGTAGCTCACTATACCGAGCAAAAATAGCACCAGCGATATGCTCACCGTGGAGATGATATACGAGTGGCGTACCTTGCGTCTGAGGCGTTTATCTCTATTGCTTGCCATGGGTTATTGTTTTATCTCTTTACTTTTCGGTTGTTGTACCACTCCTTGATATGGGGGAGAACGTAGCGACGGCTGAGGGGTGCGGTGATGAGCAGTAGCAGGGCGATAAGTATCAGCCATGAGCCAATGCCCGTAATCGCCGTTGCCACACCCCAGTTAGGTGCACGGAACCTCCACTCCACGGTGTGCTTGCCTGCGGGTAGCTCCATGCCGCGGAGGATATAGTCGACGGTGAAGTAGTTGGCCTCCGTGCCGTCGATATATGCTGTCCAGCCATCTTTGTAGTATACCTCCGAGAATATGGCTAATGCCTCGGCGGTTGTGTTGTACTCATACTTCAGGTAGTTGGGTGCATACTCCACAAGGTTGATGCTACCCGATGTGTCGTAGCTCTCGTCGAGTGTCGGTGCCGAGGGCTCAACAATGGCGTAACGACCGAGGTCCTCATAACCGATAGCCTCAAACGCCTCCCTTGACGATTTCATACGCTTGGCACCCTCAGCAAACCACGCGGCACCGTATGCGGTGTTTAGTTCGGCGTCCGTAGCATTACTGCCCTTGATTAAGTATTTAACGTTGAGCATCGCTAACACATTGGGGTTACCTTTGTAGATGTAGGTGTTGAGGATATCGTCATAGCGGCCGAGCTTGGCGCCATGGTAGCCATCTACCGAGCGGTGGAAGTACGAGGCGTGTGATGTTTTGGGTGCGGTGTAATCGAACACACGGAATCCAAGCTCCTTATCGTTGAGGATAGCTCTATCTGCTGCCGTAGGAGTAATCGCGACATCCTGCTTCTCCTTCCACTTCTCCTCCTTGAAGTAGCGCTCGTTGACCTTAACAAGGTCGTGTGTCATGAGTAGTCCCACGCCAAAGAGCATGACGTATGGTAACGCCTTGGCTATTATAACATCCTGAAAGTTGCGCTTCTCGAACCATAAATATGCCATGAGAAGTGCCGCTGTGAGTGCCACATATAGGAGTGTACGCATGGCATCATCCATGAATATATCGTGGCGTATCTCGTTGTTGATATCTATGATTTGTGCTCCCCACCATGTATCTGCGGCAGCACCCATCTTGGCTGCTCCATAGTCCGTAATGGCGCCCATGATGATGGTCATAAGAAGTACTACGCCAAATGCTGAGAGGATGCTTATCACCAGTCGGCGTAGTGTCAGTTGGCTACGCCACAGCGCCATAAGGGCGTATGCGGCAAGCACCACAGCACTCCACTCGACAACTACCAATGCCATAGATACCGTTCGGTAGGCGCTGTAGCCTGGCAAGAAGTCGAACATCAGCTCGTAGAACCACATCATATTCTTGCCCCACGCAAGGAAGATTGCGAAGATGGTGATTGCCAATAGCCACCAGCGGTTGCGCCCCGTGGTGAGGATGATGCCCAAGATGGCGAGAAAGACGACAACAGCACCAAGGTATGTAGGACCTGCGGTGAAGGGCTGATCACCCCAGTATACCGAGCTGCCAACCGTGTAGATGGGGATGTTGAGTCTATTGTAGCCCTCCGAATATAGCTCCTCATACATCTTGTTGTATATGGCGTTGCACTCCTCGGTGTAGAACTCGTGTATATCCTCATTGCTCTGAATCATGTACTCGATATCCTCGGCGGTGAATGGATGCTTAAGCTCATCTTCGAACAGCTCCACCATATTTGCTATTGCCATGGCGTGAATCTGCTCGACAGGGACGCTCTCAATTCTCTTGTTGGCATAGTCGAGAGCCCTATCACCAAAGAAACGCTGGGCATCGTCGCTATAAAGGAGATTTTCGGAAGCCTCAATGTTGAGTTCCTCAAATGGCATGGCACCCATATAGTTTGGCACTAACATGTTGAAGCTCTCAGCCTTGCCGTAGCTCCACTGCGTATTCCAATCTATCTTATCTTGGCGAGCCTCCTCGGCGCTCTTGCCATCGGCGCTCGCGCCACGCACCGTATGTTTCTGGTGACTTGCGGCATACCACAGTGGCGAGAAGTTAGATGCTCCGGCCAATAGGGCTGCTACAACGAGTATTGCGGTGCGCTTGCCGAAACTACGCCATGCATTACCGCGGTATGTAAACCACATCTCGCTGAGCCACAACGTCGCGCATACAAGCAGGAAGTAGTAGGTCACCTGTGGGTGGTTAGCGCCAAGCTCTAATGAGCCAAAGAGGGCAGCCAGAACACCTCCTGCCCACATGTTCTTGCGTAGCGTGTACCACACGGCACCCACCAATGGTGGAGCATATACCATAGCCCACGCCTTGGTGATATGTCCTGCGTCGATGATTAGGAAGAAGTAGGTCGAAAGACCATACGCCAAGCCCGCGATAATGCCTATCCAGGGGTTTATGCCCATCAACACAACAGCCACCATCATCAGCACCATGGCAAAGAAGATGATGTTCATAGGCTCGTCAAAAATCTTGACGCTCTTACCTATGGTCTGCTTCACATCCTGCGTGGGGTGCTCCATGTCGATAAGGTATGCGGGCATGCCCGAGAACATGCTACCTGTCCACTGTGGGTCCTCACCCGTAGCCTGGCGGTGCTCCTTGATGTCGCGTGACATGCCCTCGTACTGAACGATATCGTCTGGGTTGCGGGTCTTATCCTCAAACTGCGGTGCGAAGAAGTGGTTGCACACCAGGAAGAAGATGAGGGGTGCAGCTATCCAAGGTAGTAGCCTTACAAGCCAGCCAACACACCACTCTGTGGTGAACATATTTGTGTTGCTATCGTGAGCCATATTTATCAAATAAAAAATTATCGTACAAAGTTATAAAAAATTATCGAAATATCGATGTCGATGTTAAAAAGATATATCAATGATATATCACAACGAACTAATTGTGCCGATGTTGTGTCATATATGCGTAAAAAATCATCATCAGTAACAGCTAATTATAAATTTTTCGTTATCTTTGCCTTATTAAACATTTAGTATGGCAACAATCGAGACTATACGCAAACCCATAGCTGCTGACCTCACGGCCTTCGATAGCTTCGTGGCAGAGAATTTTTCGGCTGAGGGCGACCTTATGCAGGAGATGCTCACCTACGCCCTATCGTCACGCGGCAAGGGCATCAGACCGATACTAACCCTACTCTCGGCATCGCTACATTGTGCCAATGCCGCAGAGGCTACCGAGAGTTGTGGCGAGGAGCGTCATGCAACAAAGAGAACATATCTCGCAGCCATGCTCGTCGAGATGATACACACCGCCTCGCTTATTCACGACGACGTGCTTGACTCAGCAGACGAGCGTCGCGGACGACCCTCGGTGAATGCCAAGTGGCAGAGCGATATGGCCATCATCCTTGGCGACTACATCCTTGCCCGTACCATGTCCTTGGGTATGGCCTCGGCGCAGTACGACCTCCTATCGTACATCGGCAACGCCATGGCTACGCTGTGCGAGGGTGAGGTGCTTCAGAGTCAGCACGCCATGAGTTTTGACACCACGCGCGAGGACTACTACCATATCATATATCAGAAGACGGCAAGCCTACTCGGTGTGAGTGCAGCCCTTGGAGCAATATCTGTGGGTGCTTCGCGTGAGGAGGTTGACCGCATACGCAAGTTTGGCGAGGCGATAGGCATGGCGTTCCAAATACAGGACGACATTCTTGACTACAACCGTCAGAACAATACGGGTAAGCCTGCCAACAACGACCTGCGCGAGCGCAAGATAACACTTCCGCTTATCGAGGTCATGGAGCGCAAGACGGATGATGAGCGCAAGGCAATAATCGAGCTTGTCAAGCGTTGCGATAAGGAGGAGAGTGCTGTAGATGAGTTGCAGCGTATCGTCGACGAGGGCGAGGGTGCAAAGTATGCCGCCCAAACCATGCAGGCATACCTGCAACGTGCCTTGCACCTATTGTCGAAGTATCCCGACTCGCCATACCGCGCATCGCTAATGGAGCTATGTGCCTTTATTGCCGAGCGCGATAGATAACAATCGACAATTAATAACTTAAAAACAAATAGCTTATGAGCACACAAAAAAAGAGTAACGTGTTGGCTATCATCGTGATGATCTTGCTTTTCGGTATGATCTCATTCGTGACCAACCTCGCATCGCCTATGGGTGATGTACTAAAGAACCAGTTTAGCGTGGCTAACTGGATGGGTACACTTGGTGTATTTGCAAACTTCATCGCCTATGCTTGTATGGGTATCCCCGCAGGTAACCTCCTCCAGAAGCGTGGCTATAAGTTTACAGCCTTGGCTGCTGTTATTGTCGGCTTTGCTGGCGTTGGCGTGCAGACTATCGCAGGTCTCTTGGATGGTAATACCGCCTTCGGAGTATATCTGCTTGGTGCATTTATCGCAGGTTTCTCAATGTGTATGCTTAACATTGTGGTTAACCCTATGCTTAACAAGCTTGCGGGTGGTGGTAACCGCGGTAACCAGCTCTTGCAGGTGGGTGGCTCGTTCAACTCATTCATGGGTACTGCCGTAATCTTCCTTTCGGGTATCTTTGTACCGGATGTTATGAAGGCTAAGATCAGCCAGGTATTCCCATTGATGTACATCGCACTCGCAATCTTCGCTATTGCGTTTATCGTGATTCTCTTTACTAATATTCCTGAGAATGAGAATGTTGGTAAAGTTAAGAAGGATGACTCGAAGATTGGTCCTATGTCGTTCCGCCACTTCGTATTGGGCGCTGTTGCCATCTTCATCTATGTGGGTGTTGAGGTGGGTATTCCTAATGTATTGCAGAAGTGGTTGCAGAATGGTGGTTTGGGTGCTAACCCCGATGCTGAGTCTATTGCATCGACCGTAGCTGCAACATATTGGTTGCTCATGTTCTTTGGTCGTTTGGCAGGCGCAGCACTCGGTGCAAAGGTGTCGGCAAAGACGATGCTTACAGCCGTATCAACCATCGGTATCTGCCTCGTTCTTGGTGCTATCTTCCTCGATCCATCGACATCAGTTAACCTCCCAGTATTCATGAAGACCGAGGGCTTTGGTATTGCCGAGGTGCCTATCAACGCAGCATTGTTGGTATTGTGTGGCCTCTGTACATCGGTAATGTGGGGCGGTATCTTCAACCTTGCTGTTGAGGGCCTTGGTAAGTATACTGAGCGTGCATCAGGTATCTTTATGGCGATGGTTTGCGGTGGTGGTATCCTTCCATTGTTGCAGAACTTCATCGTCGATCAGACCGATGGTGACTACCTCGTAAGCTACTGGGTGATTATCGCAGGCCTTGCGTTCTTGCTCTTCTACGCACTCGTAGGTTCAAAGAACGTGAACAAGGATATCAAGACCGAGTAACCCTATGTTATAACATAATAGAGTCGGCTGTGACACTACGTTATTGCCGACTCTATTGTTTTTTTATGGAGTAATGTTTGGCGATGCCACCCCACATTTTTATTCGTCGTGCTGTAAAATAATCGTTAATGAGTGTACAATATTAGAGATTGTTTTGTATCTTTGTAGTTGATTGTGGCCATAGGCCATCTACGCAAACGATACTTATTCAACAACAATAACTAAAACTTTACTACTATGTACGGAAAATTTCAGCAGCATTTGCAGAATGAGCTGGCAGAGATTAAGGCTGCCGGCTTGTACAAGACAGAGCGTATCATCGAGTCACCACAGCGTGCCGAGATCGATGTGGCTAACCGCCCCGTGTTGAACTTCTGCGCTAACAACTACCTTGGCCTTTCGGACAACCAGCGCCTTATCGACGCTGCAAAGAGGGCTATGGACGAGCGTGGCTTCGGTATGTCATCAGTACGCTTTATCTGCGGCTGCCAGGATATGCACAAGGAGCTTGAGAAGGCTATCGCCGACTACTTCGGCACCGAGGATACCATCCTCTACGCTGCTTGCTTCGATGCTAATGGCGGTGTATTCGAGCCTCTGTTCACAGCCGAGGATGCTATCATCTCTGATGCTTTGAACCACGCATCTATCATCGACGGCGTGCGCCTCTGCAAGGCACAGCGCTATCGCTATGCTAATGCCGACATGGCAGAGCTCGAGGAGTGCCTCAAGCAGGCTCAGGCACAGCGCTTCCGCATCATCGTCACCGACGGTGTATTCTCTATGGATGGTAACGCTGCTCCACTCGACAAGATTTGCGAGTTGGCAGAGAAGTATGACGCTCTTGTGATGGTTGACGAGTGCCACTCGGCAGGTGTTCTTGGTAAGACAGGTCGCGGTATCACCGAGCTCTACGACCTTCGTGGCAAGGTGGATATCCTCACCGGTACCCTCGGTAAGGCATTTGGTGGTGCTGTGGGTGGCTTCACAACAGGTCGCAAGGAGATTATCGATATGCTCCGTCAGCGCTCACGTCCTTACCTCTTCTCTAACTCACTCCCACCAGCCGTTGTTGGTGCATCTATCGAGATGTTCAAGATGCTCGAGGAGAGCGATAAGCTTCACGATCAGCTCGTAGCTAACGTTGAGCACTTCCGCACAAAGATGATTGCTGCAGGCTTCGACATCAAGCCTACACAGTCAGCTATCTGCGCTGTTATGCTCTACGATGCAAAGCTCTCACAGGACTTCGCTGCAGAGCTCCAGCAGGAGGGCGTATTCGTCACTGGCTTCTACTACCCAGTAGTACCAAAGGGACAGGCTCGTATCCGCGTTCAGGTATCAGCAGGTCACACTACCGAGCAGCTTGATCGTTGCGTTGAGGCCTTTGTGAAGGTGGGTCGTAAGCTTGGCGTCCTCAAGTAATTTGTTGTGAAAAGCCGCAATCTGCGGCACATCCCCAAAGTAGACTACCACGGGTTGTACTTCGTGTACTATCCCGTGGTAGTCTCTTTTGCGATGCCCGCATGGCGCAGATTCAGAGAGTTTTCATGGAGGCATAAAAACCTCTCCCTACTCTCTCCCTGTCTTCTCGCTCCGCCTGCACCCTCCCAAGCGAAGCGCCCCACATGCAGACAGACTCTCCATTGTTAATGGCCCTTTTCTATCTATCATTTGTCTGTTTCTAAAATAATGTTTAACTTTGTGTAACAGTTTAGCATACAAACAGCAATCCTATACCATGAGAAGAACACTACTAACCTTAACACTACTTATATTTACCCTTCTGGCAACTAATGTTCAGGATAGCAAGGCTCAAAATGTAGATGCCAATAATCTCCCCAAGACAAGTGCAAAGAGTAATGGCAACAAGATATACTATGTTGCCTCGACGGTAATTAGTGTGCACCCCTCCAATTTCAATGTCCCTATTGTATCCAACGAATGGAATGATGAGACCAAGGAGGGCGTTATAACCTTCAAGGGCGCTGTGACGGAGATTGGCGATCGTGCATTCTTTTGGTGCGTTGCGTTCTCAAGCGTCACACTCCCCGATAGCGTTACGAAGATCGGAAGCGAGGCATTCAAGAATTGTTCAGGCCTTACAAGTGTAACAATCCCTGACAGTGTCGAGGTGATAGGCGACGAAGCATTCTGTTCATGCAGCAACCTCTCGAGCATTACTATCGGTAGTGGCGTGGTGGAGATTGGCGGCAAGGCCTTTTATGATTGTGATAAGCTAACAACTATAACCATCCCCGACAGCGTAACGACGATAGGTGATGGTGCATTCGAGGGTTGCAATAACCTTACAGGTGTCGCCATCTCTAATAGTGTGACGAGCATTGGAGGGCATGCGTTCTATGAGTGCGATAGCCTCGAAAATATCATTATCCCCGATGGTGTAACGTCGATTGGCAATAGGGCTTTCTATGATTGCGATAACCTTGCGAGTGTCACGGTTGGAGGTAGTGTTGAGTCGATAGGCGAGGGTGCCTTCAGCTATTGCGACCGCCTCACGAGTGTCACTATTGACCAAGGGGTGTTGGTGATAGGTAAGAGGGCATTTGAGCATTGCACCAATATTACAAGTATAGCTATCCCCGATAGCGTGACGACGATTGGTGAGAGCGCGTTTTGGGGGTGCACAGGACTTGCGGCTATAACTATTCCTGGTAGTGTTACGGAGATTGGCAGCAAGGCATTCTCTGGGTGTAGCGGGCTTGCAAGTCTCACCATTGATAGTGGCTTGACGAAGATTGGAAGCCAGGCGTTCTATGATTGCTCCAAGTTAGCAAGCCTTACTCTTCCCGATAGTGTAGCAGCGATTGGTGACCAGGCATTCTCTTGGTGTATTGCGCTTACCAGCGTTACCATCCCCGAGGGTGTGACGACGATTAGCAACAATGCGTTCACTGGGTGTAGCAGGCTTGTGGATCTCTATTGCAGGGCAACGACGCCACCAACAGCAGGAACGGATATATTCTCTGACACAGCTCCCGATCACAAGATCTATGTTCCGCGTGGCTCGGTCGAGGCATATAAGGCGGCGGATGGTTGGATGGAGTATACCAACGATATCGTAGGCTACGATTTCTAATATAAGATAAGGATATAGACAGAAGATAGGCAGGCGGAGCCTTTGCTAATTACGAAGCAAGGGTTCCGCCTGCTCATCTTTTATCTTTTTTATCTCTAAATGATAGATTGCCTATCACACACCCCTCTATACATACAAACGCAACCAATAGCGACAAACAATTATTAACGCATATTGGCATTCATCGAGTTTGCAGAGCCCGACCACGACACACGCAAGCGTCTTATAGAGATAATGATTCCAAAGAGACTGCCCATGAAGCAGCGCCTTAGTGACGAGGAGCTCGACACCTTGGCCGAGATTAGCGATGGTTTCAGTGGCCGCGAGATACGAAAGGCGATGCTCACAACACTCGCCGAGGGTGCTACAAAGGGTGTTACGGAGTTTACTATCGAGGAGTTCAAGGCGGGCTTCAGCTCGGTACGCAGCGAGACAATGGCCGTAAACGAGGAGGCAAAGGTCGAAATCGAGGGTAGCCTAATTACCGACTTTATCAACCAAAATAAGTAGCTGAACATCCCATATATCAGAGTAGGTGTGATCTTTCGGGGTCACACCTATTTTGTTATGAGCTGTTCGATAGATTCGCACGAGTTTAATTGATGTCCCCAAAGATGCTGTAAGGTAACTGAAACATAAACTCTTGGCACACATGCTAAAAAAGAGGATAAATTTTTATATATGAAAAAAAATATCTATCTTTGACGTAGACTTGTGTGCTTTCACATCGAAGACCACATGACGTTATATTAATAACACTATCCATTATGAGTAGACATATTAGGAGCATTGTGCTTTTCGCGATATTTGTCACTATCGCGTTGCCATGTTTTTCTCAAAATAGTGGCTCAAACCTGTCAAACTTTATGGCAACACGCCAGAGCAGCACCAGCAATCAGGCTGATGATGGCAGGGCAAATGGCGGAAACTTCCCGTCATGGGTGTATTCCAACAAGCGTGGGAATAACCATAGCGGTGACACAGCTGATGCCAACAAGGATGCCAAAAACGGTATAAGCATTGTCACCCAACAGCAATTCAATAGCTCTAAAGATATTATAGAATCGCTTATGGCGGAGCTGGCCTGTGGCTTTAACATAGATTTTATTGATAATGCGTGGTACGAAGTAGGCCATATCCCGGGCGATGTTGATTGCAATGGGTCAAGCTGTAATCACGGCAACGATGATGGTAGATGCAACTGTGGTAATGCCAGTGATGACGACGACGACACCGACGACACCGAGGGTGACGGAGAACGTGATGGTGAGGGCGATTCCGATGACGATGACGACCACCACAACCAC
>JAFVSV010000038.1 GCA_017503575.1 Alistipes sp.
ACCCACGCCACCTCGATTAAACCAGGCACCATACTCCTCCGTGTAGTGGAGTGTACCATCGGTTGCCTGATATGGGGTCGGCTGCTTGCCTGCTTCCAGTTGTGGAGCGGTAACGATAAGTGACACTTCTGACGATATGCCAAGGCTCATATTCGGAGCATCGGATTGGCGTATCGGGAATGATACCTTATGTCGCAGCCATCGCTCCGCCTGGTCTATGACAATATCGCCAATTAGGTGCTCATCTTGATATAAGCGTATAGTGCCAACCTCCTCGGCATAAATCCAAACAGAGAAGCAGTAGTAATTACCGACACGCTCTTTTCTCCAATCTGCGCTCTGGGCGTGGATGTAACTATCGGCTGTTAGGCGTACACACTTACCAATACCAACCGGTGAAGATGCTGTAACCTCATTAGCCCTGGCAAAGCCACAAGAGAGGCTATCCAGAAGTACATTTTTGTGGATCTTACCCACATAGAAAGTTGCTCCGAAGCCATTCTCATCGCCTGCGGTAAGTGTTCCTGCGATATTGACATTGCGTGTGGCATATAGGTTCTGAAAGTATGCTCCATAGCCCTCCAATACTCCGAACACAGGGTCAATAACGCCCGATACTTTACCAACACGCGCCTTTGTTGCATCTGTAAAGACTGCCACTGATGATAGTCGAATGATATTGAGGTCAGCCACCTCGCAATATTCCCCGGCATTGGTAAGGTCTATCGTCAGACTGCGGCTGTATTGCTTGGGGTACTCAACTGTGAACATCCATAGTTTGTACTCCCATTCGGTAGATAGTGAGATGGTATCCTCGGCATCTATCTTCTCACCATTGGTATAGCCAAATGATATTGCTGCCTCTGCATTTTGTGAAGCGCGAGCCTTGAACGACACCAACAACCTCTCCGGATGAGCAACAGACTCCTCCAAAGTCTGCTTTATACCGTAGGAACCGTTGCCTGTAATGCGGACTATGCGGTTTGCCTCGTTGTCCTCACTGCGGTACTCTGTGGCGGCTTCTCCATAGACGGCATACTTCGCCTTGTTGGGAATATCTATAGTGCCTCCCGCCATTGTCGGATAGCACAGAGAGCGTTCTGTTGCCATACCGTCAATGATATCCATATAGGGAGCATCACTATCCGAGGCGGTGAGGCACATCGCTCCGCAGCGGTCTGTGTTCGTAAGGCTTGTGATGCGTACAAAGTCGAGCAGTTCGCCACTCTTAGGCTCATCGCCATCGAGCAGAGCACCGATAAAGTATGGCGACTCCTTACCATCAATGGCATCTATACCCGTCTCCACAACAACCATCAGCGAGTAGATGCTTTGGTTTCGCTCGGCATACTGACGACGCACAACATCTCCGACCTGCAAACCTTGCGTCTTCTGCGAGTCGGAGTCTATGCGAATCTTATATTTCGAGTAGTTATATACCGCCATTGTTATGCTATTTTCTCTACACTGTCGCCCGAACAACTATCGCTAATCCAGAGCGAGCCATTGGTTGCCGAGAGTTTCTTTACCTCAAACTCGTAGGCTCTAAACTTCTTGCGGGCCACAACCTCATCAAAGGTGGCTGTTACATTACCTGTGGTACGGTTTGCCTGTATCGCCCAGCCACTGCCGGCGAAGCCTGCCGAGAAGAACTCCGAAGAGAGTGTCCCTCCAAAGTAGCTATTGCCATAGTGCTTGATGCCATCGCTCACAGCCTGCAAGCGTAGAGCCTCTGTTAAGTATAGGACACCATCAGTCAAACGGGTGTAAGATCCATCAATTCCTATGTGCCCAACTGCTTCAATAGGAACATTCGCAGCCACAAAGTCGGCATCGGTGCTGACAAAGAATGTTTCGCTGTATCTGTTCTGCGGAGCATACTTGCTGGTGGAAATCCGATGCTTGAATGATGTCTTATGAGGGACGATAGTCTGTACGCCATCTTTCTCGTAGACTACATCAGAAGATAGAGAGATATGCTCCTTATTGCCCGTGATGAGTATACCATCAGCCGTGCCAAAGCGTAGGTTCTTATGGATGATGATTCCTTCATCATTGCTATCTACACGATATGACGAAAGAAGGTCTGCTCCATAGTTATGCCTTACGGTGAGTGAACCAGGAAAGCAAGCCTTACCGTATGGCGAGAGCATCAGACAATCTCCATCGATATCCGAGATGCCGGAGAATAGACGGATCTTCGGAGTATCATCGCTACCCAAAAGTAAATCCCCGCCGATACTGCCTAAACGGATACTCTCACCCTCACGAGTAAATACAGATTTGCCTGCTATGCGAATACCGAAACCATC
>JAFVSV010000039.1 GCA_017503575.1 Alistipes sp.
AACGCCGACTGGATCGAGGCTGTAGTTGATCTCAACCAGGATCTTATCATCACCGTCGCAGCTAACTCAGGCGCTGAGCGCGAGGATGTGGTGATGCTTAACTACGAGCACGCTAAGTCAGTACCTATCACCGTTAAGCAGAAGTCAGCAGATAGCCGCGACTTCGACGTAGAGTTCGTGGCTAACCGTTTCGAGGGTGTCTACGATGGGGCAAACAACTACTTCATCATCCTATCGAATTGTGGTGCTAAGTCTGGTGGCGCACCAAGACCCAATGGTACATACTACTTCTTGGATATGTATGGCAGTGTAGCTGGTAACAGCGAGTATCCCGTACTTCCAAATGGCGAGTATAGATACGATACCAGCAACAGCCACTCAAGCCTTACTATCAGCGAGGAAGGTAGCTGGTATGGCTTGATGGATAGTGCTGGAGAGTACGACGTGGCAAAGAACTTCAAGGAGGTGACAGCTACCGTAAATAACGGTAAGTTCGAGGCTATCATCGAGCTTACGTCGGGCGAGCTACATCGTGTGACATTCGAGGGCGAGCTTGTGGCGTTTATAGATTACTACCGTTCGACATTCTACGAGGATGTTAAGTTTGCTGTCGAGGGTGCTACCATCACCGCAAGCCTCTATGGTGATAGCTACGAGGTGGGTCAGCAGAACTGGTTTGTCGAGGCTAAGAAGGGTAACGAGGTGTTTATGATCGAGGTGTTCAATTCGAGCACAGAGAAGTGCGATGGTCTCTACCAGATGCTTAATCCCGATAGTACGAACTATGCAAATACCTATATCCCAGGTATGGTAAACGAAGGCCTTATCGGTACTTGGTATGCAACGGTTTCAAACGGTAAGATTTCGGGCGACGCGTGGGCACCTATGAACGAGGGTGCTATACGCCTCTCAACATCGGGCAACACACTCACCATAGAGTATGGTTGCAAGGATGATTGGGGTAACGATATCACTGGCTCGGTATCGGGCACTGTAACCGTTGTAGATGAGCGCGAGTAGCGAGATTTGATTATTATCTAAACCAACCAAATAAAAAAGCATTATGAAAAAACTATTCTATCTATTGCTCGCATTGCCATTGGCATTTGTAGCATGTGAGGAGCCCGAGCAGGGTGTAGATGATCCAGTTAAGGATCCAGTATTGAACGTAACAGAGACTACTCTCAACTTCGAGGCTAAGGGCGGTGCTGGCGTTATCAACTACTCTGTAGAGAACGCCGTAGAGGGCACAGAGGTTGAGGCTACTTGCGAGGCTGATTGGGTAACTGATCTTGCTGTGGCTGAGACTATCACATTCACCGTAGCAGCTAACGAGGCAGAGGAGGCACGCGAGGCTACTATCACTGTAGCTTATGGCGAGCTTTCAAAGAGTGTTACTGTTAAGCAGGCGGCTAAGGAGCAGGGCGAGCAGCCAAAGCCTAATACTCCCGTATTCGAGGCTGTAAACACCGTGGTTGAGTACGATTGGAACACTACTATGGGCGAGGTTGAGTACAAGCTCGAGAACCCAATCGAGGGTGTTGAGGTTAAGGCTAAGAGCAATGTTATGTGGATTAGCCAGCTTCAGGCAAAGGATGGCAAGATCATCTTCGCCTTGGCTGAGAACTCTGGCGAGGCTCGCGAGGGTAAGATTACCGCTGAGTATGGTATGTTGCCAGCTATCGAGTTTACTGTTAAGCAGGGCGCTTATGTTGCTCCAGCTCCAGTGGTAAACATCAACGAGCAGAGCGTAGATTTGGCTTACGACGCTACTGAGGGCTCATTTACATACACTGTAGAGAATCCTGTTGAGGGTGTTGTTGCTGAGGCTACTACCGATGCTGAGTGGATCTCTAACCTCGTAGCAGCTGATGGTACAGTATCGTTCACTACAAGCGTTAACGATGGCTTTGTACGCTCGGCTACTATCACCGTTACCTATGGCGAGGCTTCAGATAGCATCGAGGTTAAGCAGGGTGCTGAGGGTCAGAATCCCGACCTCAACTACTACGAGTACAATATGATGTCGTTCGAGGCTAAGGCTCGTACTGCAAACGTATGGGATATCATTATGAGCGAGAAGCATCCCGATCTTGGCGAGGTGTTCTCTCGTATCACCGTACAGCTTGCAGAGGATAACACAGGTCTTATTCCTACTGGCGAGTACAGCACAGAGGATGGCTCTATCATTGTAAACACCTCTACAAACAACAGCTATAGCACATGGCGCTATACTTCAGCAGGCGCTGATATCACCATCTGCGAGCTCTATGTAGAGAACGACCTCGAGGCTCACACCTCTTATATCGAGGGTAGGTTCCAGATTGGCAACGATGTATATGGCTTCGTATTCGAGGGTGCTGTTCCAGGATTTATGTACGAGGAGCTTGGTGAGGATGGTGTAACCAACTGGACATCATTCTCAAGCCGTTATGCGTTCGATGACTGCTATATTCTTACGGGTATCGCTGAGGGCTTTACCGTTGAGTTCTACATCCACGAGATGGGCGTAAACAAGAACAACCAGGGCACTTCTCCTTCGGCTGGCACATATCCTGTGCTTAACTGGATGTACAGCACTTCTGAGAACTACTGCGAGGGTACAAATGGTGGTTCAAAGGTTAACGGTATCTACCTCAAGAGCGAAGGTGAGGTCGTAATCGAGGAGGCTGCTGGCGGTTACACTGTTACTTTCAATGTTGTTGACTCAAACGGCACAGCTTGGAAGGGATCATACACTGGTGCTTTGTAGTCTATCGCCTGATATTACTACTAACGGCTCCTTCGGGGGCCGTTTTTTTGTGAGGTGTCCAGAGCTCTTTAATGGACCACGATGGCTACGATGGCTACGATGGCTCCGATGGGTTTCTATGGGTCCCGATGGGTTTCTATGATAGCGACAACACACCCCATAGCGACTCATATAACTCATAGAAACTCTTTTTAACCCATAGAAACC
>JAFVSV010000040.1 GCA_017503575.1 Alistipes sp.
GACGACGACAACGACGATGGTGAAGCTGATGACCAAAAGCATTATGGTTTCGGCATCGGAGGTAGCAGTGGTAGCGGCGGCAGCGGTGGTAGTGGTAGTGGCGGCAGCGGTAGTAGTGGCAGTGGCAGCAGCGGCTACAGTAGCGGTAGTGGTGGCATCGGCAGTGGCAGCAGCGGTGGCGGCGGCAGCGGCGGCAGCGGTGGTGGTGGCAGCGGCGGTGGTAGTGGCAGTAGCGGCAGCGGTGGCGGCGGCAGCGGTGGTGGTAACAACCGTGGTGGTAACAACAATAATAGCAATAGAAGCACATTTATACCCCTCGTATCACCCGATGAGACTGAGTCGTTGAGCGGCGGCAGTGGCAGCGACCGTGGTGGTAACAACAATAATAGCAATAGAGGCACATTTATACCCCTCGTATCACCCGATGAGATGGAGTCGTTGAGCGATGGTGTCGTATATAACGAGGCAGGCATTGTACCTCTTGTTGTCGAGCCTGGCGTAAAATATTACCACCACTCACCACCAAAGGTTCGTGATGACTTCGAGCGCCTATTGGATTATATCCCGCAGCACATAATGTGGCAACTTGGGCTCGGAGAGATGACCTTCGACTACTATGCCTACGAAGACTTTATCCCCCTTGTGGCATGGTGGGAGATAGCAGCATTAACCAAGAATAAAGTGTATAACGAATATGGCGTAGTGCCACTATGTTTGGAGCCTGGTCATACATACTACCGAACACCCCCAAAGCGTAAATAGTAGAGTTCATCACTACGCTTCAATAACGATACATGGGCGGGCTACGCATTGCAGGCGTAGCCCGTAGCTAATTAGTATAATGTCTATCTATGAGCATCTGCGTGGATAGTTGTCCCCATAAGCATCGCCATAATATCAACTCTTCGAAACGTCTCCTCTCACTTTTTTTTGATTATATTTGCGTATTTCATATTTTTTGCTTAATTTCGCTTATTATAACTGAATAACCGTACTAAAACGATACGATTATGGCTGAGGAGAAGACACGTTACAACGATGCTGAACTCGAGGAGTTCCGTCAGTTGATAGAGCAGAAGTTGGAATCGGCACGCGCCGACTACGATATGTTGCGCTCGGCAACAAGCAACGAGAATGACACCGAGGACTCGTCCCCAACATTCAAGGTTATGGAGGAGGGTGCCACAACACTCTCGAAGGAGGAGTATGGCCGCTTGGCAGCACGTCAAGTTAAGTTCATACGCAACCTCGAGATGGCATTGGTGCGTATCAACAACAAAACATACGGCATCTGCAAGACCACAGGAAAGCTCATCCCTCGCGAACGTCTGCTACGCGTACCTCACGCCACCGAGTGCATCGAAGCCAAGGAGTCACGCAAATAGAGGGTGCGAGACAAGAGGGTGCGAGACAAGTGGGGCGAGATTGAGGCGAGAATGAGGAGAGAATGAGGAGAGAAGAGAGTTGACATAAAAGATGAAATAGGGCGTTGTCTGTGACAGCGCCCCATTTTTTATTACACGACAGTCATAGCCTGCCGCTCTACGCAATAAACATGTGCTACATCTCAGCCTTCCAGAGACCGTGTAAGTTGCAGTACTCGTAGACGGCCGTAACATTGGCATCGCCAACATATATCTCCGCCTCGGGCTTATCCTTGAGGTCTACACGAATGCCGCCATGCGTAGTCTCGACATAGATAAATGCTATGTGGTGCTCCTCGAGCATGGGGTGTGGCACGCTGCCCACCTGCACCTTGATGCGACCCTCACCGAGGAGTGTCACCACAGGGACATGCTTCTCACCACTTGCATCTACAGTATTGGGGATAAGCTCCACCATCTTCTCTCCACAGCATACGAGAGGTACACCCGAGTCAACGACCTTGATTGCTACATTACCACATTGGTTGCACTTGAAAAATTTTGTTGCCATAATATATCTGTTTTTATCGGTTATCAATTATTGTCTGTGCAAATATAGGGCAAAACCGCGATATGTGCAAGCTAAAAATTTTTATGCAGCTATCAGGGTAGCTTATAATAGGAGGGCTGACGCCCTTTCAGGCGCTGCACCCACCTCCATTTCTGATTGCTAATTTAGTAGATGCAACGTTATCGCAACCTTAATTAGCACCATAACCACAACTTTTTGTAGGAAGTGGTTAGATGTGGCCTTGATATGAAATAGAGCTGGATAGGATATACTTGTTGTATTTCCTAACCAGCCCAATGATTGCGAGGTCGCAGATGCCCCCTTCTGATAACAAATTAGCAGTTCATGGCACCACAACAGTGGATAACCTGACCACTAACGTATGACGAAAGATCCGAAGCAAGGAACAATGCCACGTTGGCAACATCCTCTGGTGTGCCGCCACGACGCATAGGTATCTGCTGTGCCCACTGATCCTTAATCTCCTGTGATAGCTGGTTTGTCATCTCGGTGATGATGAAGCCTGGGGCGATGCAGTTAGCGCGGATGCCACGAGGACCCATCTCCTTGGCGATAGACTTTGCGAGACCAATCATACCTGCCTTTGATGCCGAGTAGTTGCACTGGCCAGCGTTGCCGCTGACGCCAACAACTGATGACATGTTGATGATAGAGCCACCGCGCTGCTTTGCCATGATAGGTGTTACAGCGTGGATAAAGTTGAATGCCGACTTGAGGTTAACGTTGATTACAGCATCCCACTGTGCCTCCGACATACGCATCATAAGGCCATCCTTGGTGATACCTGCGTTGTTTACAAGGACGTCGATACGGCCGAAGTCCTCTACAATCTGCTTAACAACGTCGTGGGTCTCGTCGAACAACGCTGCGTTTGAGGCGTAAGCCTTAGCCTTAACGCCCAATGCCTCGAGCTGCTGTACGGTCTCCTCGACAGCCTCGTTGATAACCAAATCGGTGAATGCCACGTTAGCACCCTCCTCAGCAAAGCGCAAGGCGATAGCCTTACCAATGCCACGACCAGCACCTGTTACAAGTGCCACCTTACCTTCTAAAAGTTTCATATTCTTCGAGTTAATAAGTTTCAACTATTTCTCCTCCCACTTGCGGAGTGCCACACATGCGTTGTGACCACCGAAGCCGAGTGAGTTAGATATTGCCACGGTGAGTGGTGCCTCCACAGCCTTCAATGGGGTGTAGTCGAGGTCGCACTCGGGGTCGGGGTTGGTGAGACCTATGGTAGGTGTCACCACGCCATGGTGTAGCGATAGCGCCGAGGCGATGAGCTCAACAGCGCCCGTAGCACCGAGCATGTGGCCTGTGATAGACTTTGTAGAGGTAATCTTCGCCTTCTTGGCAGCCTCCTCGCCCATGGCGAGCTTGATAGCCTTGGTCTCGGCAGCGTCGTTAAGAGGCGTGCCTGTGCCGTGTGCGTTGATGTATAGGAGGTCCTTGTCGGCGTCGAACTGTGCCTCGTCGAGAGCCTGCTTGATGGCGCGTGATGCGGGCACACCATCGGGACGAGGTGCTGTGAAGTGGTGAGCGTCGCAGCTGTTGCCGTAGCCCACAACCTCGGCATATATCTTGGCGCCACGCTTGAGAGCGTTCTCCAACGACTCGAAGATCATCATTCCAGCACCCTCGGCGATAACGAAGCCGTGACGGTCGGCCGAGAATGGGAGTGATGCCTGGAGAGGATCCTCCGAGCGTGATAGTGCCTTGCTATTGGCGAAGCCGCCGATAGCCAAGGGGTGTACCGAAGCCTCGGCACCACCAGTGATGATGGCATCAGCATAGCCATGCTTGATGGCGCGGTATGCCTCACCTGCGGCGTGAGTACCTGTTGCACAAGCAGTAACCACGGGCAAGCATACGCCCTGTGCGTTGTGCGATATAGCTACGTTGCCCGATGCGATGTTCGAGATCATCATAGGCACGAAGAATGGTGAGATACGACCTACGCCCTCCTCGAGGAGTACCTTTGTCTGGTTCACGAAGGTCTCCATACCGCCAATACCCGAGCCGATATATACGCCCAAGCGCTCTGGCTCGATATTCTCGCCACTCTTGAGGCCTGCATCCTTCATAGCATCTGATGCTGCCGCCATGGCGTATACGCAGAACTTATCGCTGCGGCGTGCGAGACCTGCGTTGAGCTCGTACTCCGACTGATCGAAGTTCTTAACCTGACCTGCCACCTTCACGGGGAGGTTAAATTCGTCGTAACCCTTGATGAAGTCGATACCGCAGTTGCCCTCAACGAGGTTCTGCCAGGTCTGCTCAACGTGGTTGCCGACCGGGGTAATTGCACCGATACCGGTGATAACTACTCTCTGTTCCATTATATTCCGTTTTAGTGCGACACAGAGGTCGCAATGTTGATTACCAATTAAATGCCCCACTCTATTACACAAGCGCCCGTGGTGAAGCCTGCACCGAATGCGCTGAACACAAGCTTATCGCCCTTCTGGAGCTTACCATCGCGGTTAAGCTCATCGAGAAGTGCTGGTAGCGCTGCCGATGAGATGTTACCATAACGCTCAACGTTGTGTGGCACACGCTCCTCGTCAACACCGAGGAAGTTGCGTATCGAGTCGATGATACGTCTGTTAGCCTGGTGAAGTACATAGTACTTGATGTCGTTAGCCTCGAGACCAGTCTCGTTAAGGAGCTTGCGGATGTCGCGGCAAGAGTTTGTCACAGCGTGCTTAAACACCTCACGGCCCTTCATTACCAAAGGCTCAAACTCCTCGGGCTTGTCGATATATGGCGTAGGCTCGAGACGACGCTGGTAGTAGAGAACGTCGGTAAGCGACGATGTGGTGAGGCGGATGGCCTTAAGGTCATCACCCTGTGTGACAACTGCGGCGCCTGCGCCATCACCAAAGAGGACACATGTACTGCGGTTCTCCCAACCGACCATGCGCGAGGGCTCCTCGGCGCAGACGATAAGGATGTTCTTTGCCTTGTTGCACTTGAGCTTATCTTCGGCTATATCCATAGCGTAAATGAAGCCTGCGCACGCTGCGTTGATATCTACTGTTGGGCAGGTCGCGCCAATCATACCCTGAATGATACAGCTGAGCGCTGGCGTTACATACTCGTTAACAACATTCGAGCAGATGATAAAGTCGATGTCGGCAGCCGTAAGGCCTGCGTTCTCGAGTGCATGGTTGGCTGCAAGAACAGCCATATCCTCCAACTTCTCGGAAGATATCACACAGCGCTCCTTGATGCCTGTACGTTCAGTGATCCACTCATCGCTCGTGTCGAGAAACTTCTCGAGCATCTCGTTGCTGACTGCACATTTGGGATGAGCTGATCCTGTTCCAATAATCTTCATAATATTCGGTTAATTTGACATTATATCCCTATTCGTAAACTTTGTCAAAATTGCATAAAAAGTGCATATCGCTCTGACAAAGCTGTGCAAAGATACTTTCCACATCTATACGCACGCGCAAATTGTGGTGTTTTTGCGTATTATGTGGTAAAATTACATTATATGTGGTGAAAAATATGTGATATAAAAAAATTTTAATATCTTTGCTGCATATTAATATGAAATATCGTTGCCATGGCAGCAAGAGAGATACCCAAATTCCTCGTCTCACGAGGCTATATTTCGGCGCTTATAGCATTCATCGTACTATTCTCCATACCCTTTATGGTGCAGTACGACCAATACTCCGTTGCCGTATGGTTTAGTACCAGCGATATGCTGCGCTTCTGCATGACCATTCTCTTCTATGTGGGAGCCATCGTGATGCTTATAGTGAGTAGATATGTTATGTATGCCATGCAGGATCGGGTGGAGATGACCGTCACACGATATCTGTGGTGGCTACTATTCGAGTGTGTAGCCATCTCCCTCTTCTACACCATACTAACCGTCACGCTATTTCCAGCCGACGGAGTAACAATACCCATGGTTGCCATTCGCTCACTTCTTTGTGTCATAGCCATTCTCTCGATACCTAACGGCATGATATCGCTTTATGCGGCATACCGAACGAAGTGCGAGGAGTTGGAGGCAACACAATATCAACTACAACGCTTACGCGAAGAGAACGTGCGCCTTGCGGCAATAAACGAGAGCGACTCACGACTGATGGTTGCAGCCGAGATTACGCAGCGTACAAATGACCGCGCTCCACGAATGGTAAACCTTAAGGATAATGGTGGTACAGTGAGACTTACGATAAATATAGACTCGCTATACTACCTTGAATCTGAGGACAACTACATCAAAGTGCACTACAAGCATAACGACAAAATTGCCTCATACCTCCTACGTTGTCGCACGAAAATGGTAGAGGAGATGCTTAAGGGGACGAGCATGGTCAGATGTCACCGCTCCTATATTGTAAATATAGCGAAGATAGGCTTTATAGGCGAGGAGCACCGAATGCACTACATAACGATGGATGATGACTCAATAAAGCGAATACCCGTGTCGAAGAGCTACTACGAGACGCTAATAAACTCGCTCAACGCCATAGGTGGAACAATCAGCGACAGAGCAGAGAAGGGAAATATTGTAATGAACGAACAAGAAGAAATGGCGTAGCGATGTTGAAAAGCAAATAAAATCACTACCTTTGTGACATATAAGTAATTAATAATAGCATAACATCAGAAAAATTATAGGCTATGGAGCATACAACAGATGTTCAATTATGGATTGACAGGGTGCTTGTCAATTTGGGCATGTCGCAGGAGCAGGCTCAAGATATAGACAAGTGGATTATTTTTGCAGGTATTATAGTTATAGCATTAACAATCAACATTATACTTCGACTCTTTGTGTTGCGCGTAGTGAAAAACCTTGTGCGCAAGACGAAGGTTAAGTGGGACGATGTGCTATTCGACAATGATGTGATGAAGTGCCTATGCAACATCGTGACCCCAGTGATGATAGCTGCAATGCTCCCCATGGCATTTGGCACGCAGACTGATGATCCAGAGATAATCTACACGATTATTGTCAAGCTACTCGACATATATCTCGTTATCAACTGCCTGCTCTTTGTCAACTCGTTGATGAAGGCGCTCTTCAGCCTTGCGGCGCAGCGACCCAGCTGGGAGGGCAAGCCTATTAAAGGTCTGTTGCAGATGGCGCAGGTGCTTTTGATATGTGTTGGTATCATCCTCGTCGTATCAATACTTTTGGATAAGTCGCCAGTAATACTTCTTACGGGTCTTGGTGCCTCGGCAGCGGTGCTGATGTTGATATTCCAGAATAGTATCCTTGGCCTTGTTGCGGGCGTTCAACTCTCGGCAAACAACATGCTCAAGGTGGGCGATTGGATCTCGATGCCCAAGCACAATATTGATGGTGTGGTAACAGAGATATCGCTCACAACAGTTAAGATTAGGGCGTGGGATAATACGGTGCAGACCATACCACCTAACCTTCTTGTTAACGAGACCTTCGATAACTGGCAGCCAATGTTTGAGCGTGGCGGCCGACGTATTAAGCGCTCGATAAACATAGATACGCGTAGCATTAAGTTTGCCGATAGCGCCTTTATGGAGCGTATCGTGGCTGACGAGGTTACGGGTAAGATGGTTAAGTCTATTACCTCGGAGACAGCCGAGGGTGAGACAATCACCAACCTCGACCTCTTCATGCGTGCTGTTAACGCCTATCTTGATAATCATCCACGCATAAACCACAATATGATGGTCATGGTGCGCCAGCTTCAGCCTACGCAGTGGGGTCTGCCTATCGAGTTCTACTGCTTCTCGGCAAATGTCAATTGGGTGCCATACGAGTGGTTGCAGTCGGAGGTGATATCGCATGTCATTGCTCTTGCTCCCAAGTTTGACCTTGTGATATACCAGGCACCAAGCTCAAAGGAGAAGGAGGAGTCGTTCAACGTGCTTAGCGCCAACAGATAAAAACGGGGATGGCTAATTTGATTTTTAGTCATCCCCTTATTAGATTATAGTATCCTAACGAGTGGCTTATTGGTGGATAGCTCGTCGTCTAACATCGTGCCATAGCCAATCTCTCGATTGTTGGCGCGTGTTGAGCCGAATAGACGATCGTATATCGCGACAAGCTCCTCTATATCCCTATTATCCTCACGTCGCACGAAGAATGGTTCAGACTCATAGATCTCCGTTAGATTGCCCTTATCATCCATAAGCACGCACCAAACAACATCCTCCTCGTTGTACTTTACGTTATATATCATCTCGCTCGATGACTCCATCGTCATCAGGTATTGTTCGGCGTTCTCGATTGGGTAATCTTTAAGATCTTGGGTGTCGTATATATGACTAAATATCTTGTAGGGCGTATCAGATGTCTCTATCTTATACCACATTAGTGCGTAACCCTGCGCTTCAAGCATCTGCCAGTCTGCTGCTGCGTATGAGCTACCGTAATCGTAAAGGTCGCGGTGCGAATATGGGCCGCCAACTGTAATGCCCGTAACCTCAACGCTACATGCCTCGGCAGCGCCCGTCTTGAATGTGTAGTGCATAAGCCCCGTTGTTATCATACCTCCGTGAGTGCCAACAATGCACATCACATACTCAGTCTCTGGCTCAAGCAGATACTTCTCACCAGTAGTCTTACCATACGAAACGCCATTAATGGGGTCTACATATTGTGTAAGCATTCCTATAAGTGTTGTTTCGTTGATTACATCGAAATCAACCTTACGAACAAGAGCTGCTACATAGCTATCATGGTCGTTCGAGGGGATGAGCTCGTAGCGTACAAGACGACCATATAGCTCCGTGATGTTAAGCTCTACGGTGAGGTCTACTGGCTCAACAAAGCCTGTTCTAAAGTGTTGATATTCAATCCTTGATACAATTTGTGGAATGCCCTCAACCATATCTACGGCGTATGCAACCATGAGGTAATCATCCTCGGCAACGAGCGTGAGGTCAATCTCTTGGCTACCTCGAAGGCAATATTGTGACAAGAAGTCATCTACACTCATGCCACCCATCTCAACACTTCGATGATAGAGGCTATACAGCTCACATGAGAACTCTCGATGAGTCTCCTCGGTGAGGCTTTCCGATGGCGGGAAGTAGGGTGATAGGAGCTCATCATGAGATAATATCTCGTAGCGGTAGTAGCCCTCCCACGACTCGGGGGCAAAGCTTAGCTTGATATCAGCACCATTAACCTGCAACTCGCCATGTAGCGCTATCTCTTGCTTCGCGGGCGTGGGAACGTCAAATGTCTTGTAGCATATTGGCGTGATAAGCTCATAACTACGACTATTCTCGTCATACAGAATGCCGAATGCACAGAAGTTAAATGTATCACCCGGGATGAGGTTGTCGACACTATACTGTACCGTCCCGTAGCCACCTATTTTTCGCTCCTCGAGGTACTCGACGAGTGTTAAACCTTCGGCTTTAGCATTATTCGAGTACGCGTACAATACCTCCGAAACCGTGAAGTCGGGGTTGGCTGCGTTATCCTCATACTCGATATAGTTGTTTAGATGTGTAACAATCAGCATATCGTTGCGCTGCGCCTTCGCTTTTGCTTGTAGGGTACATGAACGCGTTGTTATGTCACTCACCGTTAGGTCAATACCGCTCTTCCCATCAAATGCCTTCTGCCTAACGATAACCGTGGCACTATTGCCATTATGCCTATTTGTAAAGTAGATAACAGCCTCGCGCTCGCCACCAAAGTTCCTCTGCGCCTTTAGCTTTAGTGAGGTTTTCGAGAGAGTCTCGATGTCGAGCCAGTGGTCCTCGCACCTTACCTGTGGCTGATGTAGCTTACCCTCGATTGAGAAGTTGATGGTTACAGTACCACCGTCGCTCGATACCACATACTCTCGATGGTCAAAGGTGAAGCCCTCTGATACATACTCCTCTTTGCTACACGCAACCGTACATAGTAATACGATAAAGATAGATAATAGTTGTCTCATAGATGCTAACTGTTTAATTGCTTCGTTGTTAGTTACAAAATTAGTTGGAAAACAAGATGTGACAAAATTTTAAGACAACTAAAAATTCGTTTTGCTACACCAAAACGCATTGACAATCAGTGTGTTATAAAACAAGAAACGGTTAATTTTTCATAGTGTTGATTTTCAGCTACTTACACATACATCGCTCTATTTCAATAACTTATGCAAAAAATAAGAGATTATAGGCTTACGGGGATCCCCCACTCACCTATAATCTCTTTAGTCGTGTATCAACAATATATTGCTATCCTACTCCTGACGATAGCTATACTTACCCTCGGTAATCTCCTCCAGTGTTAGGCTCTCGTATACCATGTTGTAGCCACCATATGAGTGTGCGCTAACGCCGTAGGTCTCCTCCTCGTAGAAGAAGCCGAGGTTGTTATCCTTCTGCCATATCATTGTCGAGTATGCCGAGTTGAGCGTTGAGAGCTGCAACGAGCCATCCCAATCACGAGCAATCTCGTATGGAGAGAGGTAGTCGTCAGTCTCATTAGCAAGCTCCTTATAGTATATGCCAACATTCGCACGCTGTGGGCCCATTGGCACCGACTGCAACAATAGGTACATAGGCTCATTATCCTCGTTACGAACTACTGGGACAACCACTACCTCGCCATTCGTAGAGTTTTGAATGGCGGCAACACCGCGATTAGTAGCACCCGAGAACTGAGCCTCCTCCCACGAGCCAGTACCCGCAGCTACATCGTCGAAGGTAAAGATGTTGTAGTAGCGACCTTCGTTGTAGCGCGAGCTGATAAGGATAGTGCCATTAGGCAGCTCCTCGACCTTTGGCTCATCGGCAGTACGGTATACGGCTGGCTGGTTGATGTCGCCAAGTACCTTCCAGCTACCACCGAAGTCATCCGAGAAGAGGACATAGTTCATGTGTGTAGCCGATTTATCACGCACGAGTACAGCGCAGTATAGACGATAGTGGCTACCCACCTTCACGGTGCTACTCTGCATGATACGTCCCGAGGCTACGAACATCGAGCGTACGGGGCCGTATGACGAGGCGTCGAATTGCGAGTAGATAGATTCGGCGATATCCTCAGGCTCGCTCCAGGTAATGCCGCCATCCTCCGAATAGAAGCGAGCAATGTTCTGGTGGCGCTGACGAGTACCATTCTGGAACGATACGTTACCTGCGCAACTCATAACGAGCACCTTGTTAGACTCTCTATCAGCAACGATGCAGGGGTCGCCATAGCCTACGCTCATAAAGTCGGTAGCCTTGTCACCCTTACCCTCGATAAGTACCTTCGTATCGCTCCATGTGTGGCCGTTATCATCCGATGTGCGGTAGTGTAGGTCGATACGGCCATTGTTTACAACGCCAATGTCGGAGCGAACGATACGGTAGTCGACAACAGTGATAAGGCGTCCTGTTGGTGTTACGGCAATCGCGGGAATACGATATGCTATATCCTCGGGTGTCTTAACGGCAAAGAGGTCGGTACGCTCAACAGTAGGCTGTGGCTCGGGCTTTTTGTTCTCGCCAGCTGGGGCATCAGGCTTGCTGCAGCCAGATGCGAGTGTTGATATGCCAAGCATAGCAACAAAGAGTATGGTTAATCTACGCATAATGTTGGTTGTTATTTACGGTATGTGTAATATGCGCCTGCCTGGCATGTAGGCATCAGCACGATGTCGTTTACGTTCATGTGTGCGGGGAGTGATAGCATCCAGTGTATAGCCTCGGCGATATCCTCGCCCTGGAGAGCCTCAACGCCCTTGTATACGCCTGCGGCACGCTCCTTGTCGCCATGGAAGCGTACCTCCGAGAACTCTGTCTCTACCATACCTGGGCGCACCTCGCCCACCTTGATACCTGCCGAGAGTAGGTCGGCACGCATGGCCTGCGATATGGCGTGTACAGCGTGCTTCGAGGCGCAGTATACAGCGCCATTCTCATAAGGCTCGGTACCAGCGATAGAGCCTATGTTGATGATGTGTCCACCCTTGCCGGCCTCGACCATGGCGCCACTGATAATCTTGGTGACATAGAGCAAGCCTTTGACGTTTGTATCTATCATAGCATCCCAATCTGCCGAGTCGCCCTTGTCGATATGCTCAAGACCAGCGGCAAGACCAGCGTTGTTGATAAGGATGTCGACACGACCCAGTGGCTTGAGGTTGTCGATACACTCCTGCTCCGAGCGCACGTCGAAGTGGAGCACTACACACTCGGCGCCCTTGGCCTCGACCTCCGCCTTGAGGGCCTCGAGACGCTCCTTGCGGCGGCCGGTGATGATAATCTCGGTGTCGGCAGCTGCCAATCGTAGAGCCGTAGCTCGGCCAATGCCCGAGGTGGCTCCTGTAATAAGTATTCTACGTTTCATGGTTTTAGGTTGTATATTATTGATTTACTTACACATATCTGTGATATCGTGCCAGAATATCTCGCCCACCTCCTCGATGGAGAAGCGACGAATGACCGCCTCGCGCTCCGAGTAATCGGGGTTGCTGTGTGCACGCTCTATGGCGAGCCTCATGGCGTCGTACATGCTATCGACGCTATGGTCGACAAGGATGATGGTGTCGAGTCCTGCGAAGACCTCGCGCGAGGGGGTGTTGCTACCTGTCTCGCATATAATCATGCGGTTAGTCTTAAGGTAGGTGATAATCTTGCTGGATAGGAATGGGTCCTCCTCTCTGTCGGCGTTAATGTCGACAAGCACCGTGGCACGCCTAAATAGTGGCTCGAGGTTGTCGGTATGGCCGAGTACGGTCACGCGCTTAAGCTCCTCGGCGCTGAGTATAGAGCGCATATTGCGGAACTTCATGCCCATGCCCACGAATATAGCCTCGGCATTGGGGTAGTCGCGAAGGAGTTGTTTGAAGGCCTTGAAGAAGTAGTTGGGGTTGCGCAGGCCATATAGCGAGCCTGTGTATAGGAGTGTGGCACGCTCGCCCTCGGGTAGGTTATACTCCTTGGCGGGCGATGGTGTGAGTAGCACATTTGAGCGCAAACCCTCCTTATGCTTGAATGTTGTGAGCTGGAAGGCGAGCATGTGGGCATTCGACGATGCCACATAGTCGGCGGCGGCAAAGTTACGCGCTACGACACGCATCTTGCCGCGGTACTCGCGGGGCTTTGTCCACCCTCCTGGTGCGGGTATGGCATCTACCGAGTAGATGGCAAATTTGGTGTTGTGTTGCTCGGCATAGAGGCGACCAAAGACTACGGGTGTGAGCTGTGCCGAGGTGACAAAGGCTATCACAAGGTCGTAGCTCTCGGTGAGTTGCGCCATGGCCTCGCGGCTCCAGCGCGTAGAGAAGGGGGTTGTGCCAAACCACCTCACAAACTTACGGTACCACTTGTTGCGCGACTTCGAGAATGGATGGGTGTAGATATTGCGAAGGCTCTCCATAGTGGATATGGGGGCTTGGTCGCTAAGGATATCCACCTCGGCATGCTTTGCGAGGTGCTCAATAACGCGCTCGTAGATTACCGAGACGCCACTACCGGCACGAAAGTATACGGCAAGAATCTTCATGGTCTACAATAGGTTTGCGGTGCTTGATGCCTGTCGGGGCATACAATTTCGCAAATATAGTAATTTTTTGCCGTAACAACAATAGGGAGACGCAAGATAGGGCGTGCTAACGACCTTTTGGGGCGCAGGCAGAGAGCTTGCCATTCTTGTATCTTTCACCTCTTAAGTCGCTGGTAGTGGCAGAGTAGTAGGTTTTCGTCATCGTCGTAGAGGTGCATGCCGTTACCCTCGCAGTACTGCCACATCTTGCAGTCGGCGCACTTGCCCTTCTTCGCCCATGCGCGGTTGCGGAACTTCTCGAAGCGGTTTTGCCACACATCCCAGAAGTTATCCTTGTAGATATTTCCCTGCGTGAAGTTGGCGCGTACCGAGGTGCAGCCCGAGATATCGCCATTCACGCGTATCGAAGCTGTGCCCACGCCAGCGTAGCACTCAAAGGGGTTTGTTCTTACACGCATCTCGTAGCCCGCGAGGAAGCCCTCACAACCGTATGCCGCCATGATGCGACCCTCCTTGCGTGTGCGTTCGATAAACTGCATGAGCGTCGTGAACTCCTCGTCGCTGAGTTGCAGTGTGGGGTCTGTGGCGGCACGACCCACAGGGAATATCGTAAATAGTCGCCAGCGACGCACGCCGAGCGAGTATAGAAACTCCTTGAACTCATCGAGGTGTGGTAGCAGGGCGGGCGTTACGCATGTAACCACATCCGAGGCAAGCTCCTTATCTGCCGATACCATCTTTACTGCCTCCACAGCACGCTTGAAGCTATCCTTGTTTTGGCGTATATGGTAGTGGTGCTCCTCGAAGCCATCGAGCGATACGGTAATCGAGTGCAGGCCTGCGCGGATGAGCGAGTCGAGACGCTGACGTGTGAGTCCCATGCCATTGGTCACCATGCCCCAGGGATAGCCACGACGATAGAGGTTGATGCCTATATCCTCGAGGTCCTTACGCACGAGCACCTCACCACCCGATAGGATGATAAGTACCTTGTTGGGGTCGACATGGGGTGTTATGTCGTTGTCGAGCACGCGGAAGAAATCCTTTGCGGGCATATCCTTAAGCGTGGTATCCACCTTGCAGTCGCTACCGCAGTGGCGACATTGCAGGTTACAGCGCAAGGTACACTCCCAGAAGAGGGTGTTTAGAATATGCTCATCGCGACGTATCTGACGTAGCTTCTTAAATAGTTTGAGCGCTATCCACTGACGCACTCCGAGTCGTTTTCCCATGGTTAGTTATTTGTGGTTTTCAATACTTAGTATCGGGTCTACACGGTCGAACGTGCCATATAGCTGCTCCGAGGCGGCGCGACACCCTCCGCGACACTGCTCCCATAACTTGCACGACGCGCACTCCGCAGGGTGCTTGTCGAAGTAGCCATCAGCCTGCGATTGCTCCAATATTGCCGCCAATGGCTCGTCGTGGATATTGCCCAACACGCGAGGCGAGTGGTTGCAGAAGCGCACCTCGCCACGATAGTTTATCGTCAGCGGGCGCGAGCGTAGCTCCGTTGTGCAGTGGGTGAATGTTATGTTCGAATACTCCTTGGGGTTGAGTACACACATAGGCGTGCAGACACCACTGTGCGCCCTCAATCCAAGCTCCCTAAGTTTGTTGTCGGCACGCTTGAAGGCTGTGCGTAACTCGCTGTGGCTCATGCTGAGTTCCTTGGCATTGCCAATGCCGAGACCTCCGATATTGAAGCGGTTGATAAGGATGTTTGTCGCCCCAAGCTCGGCGTATAGCTCCAAGGTGGACTCTATGGTGTCGAGGTTTTGGTGTGTGATGATAAGCACAGGTGCCAACCACCCCTTGCGCCTCTCTGCCACCCTACGAGCACCCCTCATAGCACGCTCCCATGTTCCACCAATCGTCGTTAGTGCATCGTGCACCTTGGCATCCGACGAGAGGATGGGTATCTGTATCAGCCCAACGCCGAGGTCGTCAAATATCTTGACGTCGTCGTCCGAGAGTATCGTGCCGTTGGTTAGAATATTGACATTAGCTCCCGTAAATCGCGCCTTGAGCACCAAGTCGTGAATCTTGGGCATCAGCATAGGCTCGCCTCCCGACAGAGAGAGGCTTGCGATGGATGCCTCGTCGAGGAGTCGTTTGAGCGTTCTGCGTGCCATATCGTAGTCGGGTGCAGCAGGGGCGCAGTAGCCCGCATCACCCTTGAAGTGGTTGTAGCAGAACTTACACGCCTGGTTGCAGGCATCCGTAATCTCGAATACCACCACGCCAAGCTTCAGCTTATCACGTCGCGCGAAGAGCATAGGTTAGTCTACAATGGCTACAAAGATACCCGCAAATGGCCATAAGCTCTCGTCGCCATCCTCGTACTTATCGTACTCGACGCATAGCTCGGCACGACCACGATAGTCGCCAGCCTCGATTGTGAACTCAAGCTGATTGTCGCCCTTCGTGACCTTGTATGTCTGGCTGCAAAGCACTCTATCTTCGTTGTTGTCGTCGGTGATGAGCGAAATCTTCACATCGTTGTTGCCAAATCTGCATTCGTAGTTAAGCACAACCTTATCGCCATTGCGAAGCTCGCTGTTGGCAACACCCTGTGTCCAACGATGCTCATTCTCTGGGGGTGGTGCTGGGTCGTAGCACGACACACCATACTCGTCGCCAGGGCCGCACGAAGTGAGCGAGACCATTGCCGAGAGCGTCAGCATGGCGCCACCAATGCGAAACTTGGTGCGCACGGCACGCGCACTGTGGCCGCCACTAAACATCACCCACAACGATGCCACAACAAAGGCAACGCCGAGAACGGCTAAACCTATTATTGCAAATGTTCGTTTCATAATCCTAAACAATTAGTAGTTAGTTATATTCTCGGGCGTTACTCCTCGCGCTCGAGTGTCACATCGCCCAACTCCTCGCCAAGATGCTCTCCGCCACTCGAGTATAACTCTATCCTTCGGGAGAGATACTTGCCACCATTATCCTCGCCATCGACATCCTCGAACTGAACGCTGTGGCTACCACCCGTAACATAGAAGCGACCATCATCGTCTGTATGAACCTCCGAGCTGCTCATCGAGACCTTTATGCCCTTGATAGGCTCGCCCTCGGGGTCGACAACACGACCGCTCGCCCTCCACTGCGGGTTATAATCCGCCTCGGGGACACCATAGCACGCTACGCATGTTAGCGTCATGCCAAATAGGGCAAACAATCGAGTTAATATCTTGCCAAGCATAATGTTATATCTTTATTGGTTCTCCACCTCTGTTGCTTCTGTCTTGAGCGTTAGAGTGACATCGCCCAACTCAGCCTTATAGGCGCCATCGTACCAACCGCCATAGCCATCCTCTGTCTTCTCAACCTTGTCAGTAATATCAAGCGTCAAGGTCTCAAATTCACCACCATTCTCCTCGCCATCGACATCCTCGAATCTAACCCGAGTTATGCTCCCCGTGTAGACCGAATCGTTAATGCTGATTTCACCATCTTGGTTGGTATACTCCTCAACCCAATCCACGCGCACCTTAATGCCCTCGATAGGCTCGCCCGCCTCATCGACAACGCGCGCCTTGAGGCTAAAGTTCACATGAGGGACACCATACTCTCCAGAAACCTCCTCCGTAATCTGCTCGCACGACACAGCGCCAAAGCCCAAGAGGGTCATTAATAAGTAGATAAACTTTTTCATAATCTCATATCCTTTGTTTTTGCACCATTATAATCTATCGGGCTGTTAGTTACACCCCTCATCCTGCCTGAAGCATACACGGCAGTTCGAGAATTTACCTTTGCGCACCTCTATCTCATCACCATCCTTCGTGCGCCCCGTAAACTCAAACTCGCCACTCATCACATAGTCATTCATATACTCCTCACGCTTGGTGAAGATGATATAGCCATCAGTAGCCTTATAGCAGTAGGTGATGATATCTGTCACTGTCGCGCCACTTGGCAGCGTTGTGGTTGCTCCGCGCTCCTGAAAGTCGATACATGCTTGGTTTTCGCCCAAGAGCGCAAGGCTATATACCTTGCCCACCTCGAAGTCGGAGTGGAAGTTATCGAGGTAGAAGTATAGCGTAGCACCCTTACCCGTGTTGGACTTAAGGCCTCGATAGAGGTCGAACTCGAAACCACCATCTCTATTTACTATAATCTCGGGGTGGTTGCGGTAGGTGAAGATGCCACCCTCACTCGAGAACTTCTCGCCATCCCAATCATATCGTGAGCCATAGAGCGTGGCCTCCATAGGTGCATCGGCATCGAGACCTATGATATAGCCGAAGTCCTTGAAACACGATGTCATGCCAAACACCGCAACAGCCAACACCATATATAATATACTGCGTCGCATAGCTTGCTATCTTTCATAGATTAAACTACTCCTCGGGGCTATCCGTAGTACTCTGCTTGCGCTTAAGCGTCACATCGCCTAACTCCGCCTTGTACTCGCCCTCGCACCAGCCATGAGGATTATCGGCGACCTTAACAACCTTATCTCTGATATCCAGCTCGAGAGTCTCAAACTCGCCACCATTCTCCTCGCCATCGACATCTATAAATCTCACCCTATATTGATTGCCCGGAGAGACACTTCCAAATGTATCAATGTTGCCCTCATCGTCCGAGAAACGGTTATCATTTGCCCAGTAGTGCTCATTAGCATCCACCTCTATACCCTTAATAGGTTTACCCTGCTCGTCGATAACGCGAGCCTTAAGACTAAATACTACATGGGGAGTTCCGTAGGCGTCAAGGTTTCCAGGATTACTCTTGTCGCAACTAACTGCCGAAAATCCCAAAAGGCAAAGCAGGAAAGAAATTAATCGTCTCATAGTTGTATGATGTTGGTTTCGTTAGTGCAAAGTTAGGCTATATAGCGGCAATCACCAAATTTTTGGGGTTCTATTTTTTCCGTTTGCCATTTTGCAACATGCTGATTTGCAGTATATTATAAATATGTCAAAACGCCAATTTTTCAACCCGTTGAAAATCAATGAGTTACACGCATATAATTCAACACACTGAAATACAGCATGTTAGTAAGTAATCGCGGATTTTAATAGATAAACCGATAAAAAAGGTTAACTTTGCAAAAAGAAACAACCTGTTATGTCAACAACACTAAAATACAGCCGTCGCGCCACCCACGAGGTGAGCTTCGGAGGGGTGACAATAGGAGGTCAGCACCCCATTGCCGTACAGTCGATGACCAACACCCCAACTGCCGATGTCGAGTTATCTGTTGCGCAGACCATACGCATCGCCGATGCAGGTGCCGAGATAGTGCGTCTCACGGCGCAGGGGCGTCGCGAGGGTGAGGCACTCTCGCCCATCATGGCGGAGCTACGCGCGAAGGGGTGTCGTGCAGCGATAGTGGCGGACATACACTTCACACCCGAGATAGCGATGATAGCTGCCGAGGCGGTGGATAAGGTGCGCATAAACCCGGGTAACTTCCGCACCTCGAATGGCGAGCTTGAGCGTCTTATCGAGATATGCCGTCGTCGCGGCGTGGCACTGCGCATAGGCGTAAACCACGGCTCGTTGGCGAAGCGCATATTCGACGAGTGGGGCGACACCCCCGAGGGCATGGTGGCCTCGGCGATGGAGTTCTTAACCATGTGCCGCAAGGCGGACTTCCACGATGTTGTGGTATCGATGAAGTCGAGCAACACACGTGTCATGGTACACGCCTACCGACTTCTTGTCGAGGCTATGGAGCGCGAGGGGATGACATACCCTCTGCACCTCGGCGTCACGGAGGCGGGCGATGGCATCGAGGGTCGCATAAAGAGCGCTGTGGGCATTGGGGCACTCATGGCAGATGGTATAGGTGACACGCTGCGTGTATCGCTCACCGAGGCACCCGAGAATGAGGTGCCTGTGGGTAGGTTTCTCGCCAACTACTTCGAGGGGCGCACAGCACAATTTGAGGTTGACGACACAACCCACTACACGCCCACATCATTTACGCCCCGCACAAATCATAAGCCGATAACACACAGCGAGATATCATCGGAATATAGGGTCATTGAGGCGACGACGGACAACCCAACGCACGAGTGGCGCGCGGCGATTCTGAACAACCCAACCACCGAGGGCATAGTCATCAAGCGCCGCTACGAGAGCGCCGATAAGGAGGTGGTGGCACTATCGGCTGCTGCCGACATGGGACAGCTCCTCATAGATGGCCTTGCCGAGGGCGTGTGGATTGATGCACCATACCTTACGGCGGAGGAGGTTAACGACATGGAGCTCATGCTGTTGCAGGCATCGCGCCTACGCTTCACGCGCACCGAGTATATAGCCTGCCCGAGCTGTGGTCGCACGCTCTACGACATACAGACAACCTTGGCGGCAATCAAGGCACGCACCTCACACCTCAAAGACCTCAAGATAGGCGTTATGGGGTGCATCGTCAATGGCCCTGGTGAGATGGCGGATGCCGACTATGGCTATGTAGGCTCGTCACCCGAGCATATCACCCTCTATCGTGGCCGCGAGATTGTCGAGCGTAATATCCACCAGACGGAGGCTCTCGACCACCTTATCGAGATTATAAAGCGCGACGGCCGCTGGCACGACTAAACTACAAAATGAGAAATTAGCAATTAACAGATGTGGTCTACTAACTGCTAACAGAGTAGAAAAGATGTCGATGAAGAGTTATAAGGCGCGTGGTGTTGTTCTCGGCACACTCAAGTATGGCGAGAAGGGTGTCATTGTGCATATACTCACCGACACGATGGGTCGCCAAAGCTATATGATACAGGGCGTGCGACCTACGGCCAAGGGGTCAAAGATGGCACTGCTGCAACCCATGTTTGCTGTTGAGTTCGAGGGTCTTACATCGACAAAGATGAGCCTGCACCGCATGAAGGACTTGGTGCCTGGCATAGTGCTTCAGTCGACACCGTTTGATGTGCGCAAGTCGACCATGGCACTCTTTATGGCCGAGGTGCTCTATCGCCTTATCAAGGAGAGCGAGCCTACGGATAGGCTCTTCGACTTTGTGTGGGGCTCGGTGGCAGCCTTGGATGCCCTGGAGGAGGGTATCGCCAACTTCCACCTATGGTTCCTCGCCAACCTCAGCCGCCCTTTAGGCTTCTCGCCCGATAATGAGTATGTCGAGGGCGCATGGTTAGATATTAGAGATGGCCATTTCACGCCATACGCCCTTGTGCCGAGCTATGCGCTGACACCCGAGAATGCCCGCATACTGCACGATATGTTGGAGTGCGATGTGCGCTACTTGGGTGAGATAGGACTGAACCGCACGGAGCGTGTCGAGTTCCTCGACGCCATGCTACGCTACTATGCCTACCACCTCGACTCGATACATAATGTGGAGTCGTTGCGCATCCTGCGCGAGGTATTTTAGCGCTACTCTGACAACCCCAATATGTTGTCAGAAGTCGTGAGATGTGACACATTGCAAAAGAGACTACCACGGGATAGTACACAAATGTACAGCCCGTGGTAGTCTACTTTTGGGGATGTGCCGCAGATTGCGGCTTATCACAACAAATTTTAGAAGTAGATTCCTACGCCTATGAATACTGACTGGTCTAACTTGATGCGTGTCACATCGCTTGGCTTGTATGAGAACTGACCGTTGAGCTTGGGACGCGGACTCATCATCAGCGCCTGATAGCCCAGCGTAATCTCAAACTTATTACTATTGTCGGGCGACTGTATACGAACACCTAAACCGCCTGCACCCGTAGCACCAAAGCGAGCGCCCTTATTAAAGAGGACATTGGTGCCGAGGTCGACAAAGTTGAAGAGGCAGGTCTTACGCGTGCCATAGTAGTAGCGTAGAGTTGCCACGATGGGCACTACGGTGTGGTCATACTGTATCTGCGCACCCATCTCGACACCCAAACGCCAGTGGTTATCGAAGAAGTATCCACCGCCAACCATCACGTTGCCGCCAAACTTGGCCTGCGCACGATAGTCCTGAACGCCAGTCTCACCCTTAATCTTCGTGTAGTTCATATCGTAGAAGACAAGGTTGAAGCGGCCATGAGCGCCCCACTCCCAACCATTATAATGGCGTGTCTTACGCTCAATCTCCTCGGGTGTCTCGCGCCTCTTTGCCTCGGCAGATGGTGCGATCATCGCCATGGCGAGCAGCAGAAGTATAAATCTCTTCATAGGTAGTTTAATTTTCAGTTATTAACGTCTCAACAACACCCTTTATTGCTTGATGTTGCGAACATGGCACTCCCACGCCCATGCCGAGCGTAGGGTGTCGGTGAGCTCACGCTCGGCACGCCAGCCGAGCTCCTCGTTGGCGAGGGTTGTGTCTGCCCATACGGCGGTGACATCGCCTGCGCGTCGTGGTGCAACCTTATAGTTGAGCTTCAGGCTATTAGCCTCCTCGAAGCCATGCACCAACTCGAGTACCGACACAGGACGACCTGTGCCGACATTGAATATCTCGAACGCCTCTTTGTTGCGACCTCCGACCATGCGGTCGATGGCTACGACATGAGCGCGTGCAAGGTCGACGATATCTATGTAGTCGCGCAAGCATGAGCCGTCGGGCGTAGGGTAGTCGTCGCCAAAGATGCTCAAGCACTCGCGCACGCCCGCTGCTGTCTGCGTGATGTATGGCACGAGGTTGTTGGGCACGCCACGTGGCAACTCACCTATGAGTGCCGAAGGGTGGGCACCTATGGGGTTGAAGTAACGTAGTGCTATGCCGTTGAGGTGCTCCACAGCGGCTACGCTGTCGCGTAGGATATCCTCGGCCATCTGCTTGGTATTGCCGTAGGGCGATGTTGCACTCTTGCGTGGCGTGCGCTCCGTCACGGGGAGCACGTCGGCATCGCCATATACCGTTGCGGATGATGAGAATACGATATTACGACGCTCGTATCTTCGCATAAGGTCGAGGATGTTGACGAGCGATGTGATGTTGTTGTGGTAGTATTTTAGTGGCTCGGCAACGGACTCGCCTACAGCCTTATAGGCGGCAAAGTGAATCACCGACTGGAAGTCGTGCTCGGCAAAGAGACGCTCCATAGCCTCCATGTCGCAACAGTCTGCCTCGATGAATGTGGGCTCCACACCCGTTATCGCGGCGATGCCCGCGAGTGACGAGCGGTCGCTGTTCGATAGGTTGTCAACGATGATAACCTCGTAGCCAGCATTTATGAGCTCCACGGCGGTGTGTGAGCCTATGTATCCTGCGCCACCTGTGACAAGAACTTTTCTATTACTCATAGCTAAAAAAGACTTTTACAACCTACAAAGGTAAAAATTTTTTTGCTCACCGCAATAATCATGTCAAAAAAGGAGGTGCGTAATCAATATATTTCACACTTTAATCCCGCAGCTTCGTACATTATTGTGCCAAAAGTTTGGTCAATAGGGCAATAATCAATATCTTTGCTTTGCAAAAAACTAACTACACCTATCGAAGAGATGTTGACAAATGGCGCGCTGCTACAAGACGGCAGATATCGAATTATAGAGACCCTTGGTCGTGGAGGTTTTGGCGTGAACTATCTCGCCGAGCAGGTTATGGCCAAGCGCAAGGTGTGCATCAAGGAGTTTTTTCCGAAGGATTATTATAAGCGCAATAGCGACACTGGAGCCTTGACCCTCTCGTCAAATGGCTTTGCCGAGGCGATGAATAGATGTCGTGACAAGTTCGTTAAGGAGGCTCAGACCATTGCCGCCGTGGATCACCCTAACATCATCCCCATCTACGATGTCTTCGAGGAGAATAATACGGCGTACTATGTCATGGAGTACATCGAGGGAGAGTCGTTGAGTGTTACAGTAAAACGCATGGGAGCGCTTCCGGAGAGCAGAGCCGTCGCATATATTCAGCAGATAGCCAAGGCTCTCGAACACATACACGCTCACAACATAATGCATCTCGATATAAAGCCAGGAAATATCATGGTGCGCGCGAAGGATGACCGCGCCATACTTATTGACTTTGGCCTATCGAAGCACTACGATGCAACGAGTGGTGAGGCTACATCGACCACTATTACAGGAATGAGCCACGGCTATGCTCCCGTGGAGCAATACCAGCAAGGAGGTGTTAAAAACTTCTCGCCCGAGACCGACATATATTCGCTCGGTGCGACACTATTCTACCTTGTTACGGGCACTATACCACCACATGCGGTAGATGTCGCCGACACAGGACTTCCCGAGTTGCCACCACATCTGTCGAGTAGCGTGCGTATGGCTATTAAGAGCGCCATGACAGATAAGCGCAAGAATAGACCCCATAGCGTAGCGGCGTTCGTAGCGCTACTAAATGGTTCGGCCAATAACCCTATCAGCGACGATGACGGCGACGATGAGATAACGCATATCGACATCGCCGTTAACGTAGCAACACCCAAGCCCAAGCAGGCGGATAAGGGTGCCGACAAGCCCAAGCAGGCAGATAAGGGTGCCGACAAACCCAGGCAGGCGGATAAGGGTGCTGACAAGCCCAAGCAGGCAGATAAGGGTGCTGAGCGACACCGTCAGCCAGCAGCGCAAAAACCTAAGTCGAAGCGAGCCAAAGCAGGCCGTTGGTGGCTGTGGATGATTGTCGCGACCATCGTATCTGGTGCTGTCACATTCCTCGTGCTAAATAACAGCATGCAGACCTCCAAGAGCGGAGGTTCTATTCAGCATGATGGGGCAACAGGTGGCAATGCGCCCTCGTTGAGTCTCGACGAATATGAGGTGGTGATACCATTAGAGGCCGACAGCTACGAGTTCTTATTCGATGTTGACTCTCCAAAGAGGAGTGTACAGGTTGATGTCGCTGAAGATGATAAGGACTGGATTACCATTGTGAAGTGCGAAGAGAACAAGGTCTATTATAGCGTCACTGCCAATACGCTTCCCTATAACCGCTATGGCGTGATTACATTGAGTTGCGATGGTACGATGTGCGCATCATACACCGTTACTCAGCTCTCCAAGGGGGAGGACTTCACCGTGAGCATCGCAGGCGTTGAGTTCAGGATGATATGGGTCGAGGGTGGTACATTTAAGATGGGCGACCCAGAGGATTCGGATAGTAGCGACGCTATGCAGCACGACGTTACGCTGAGTGGCTATTGGATAGCCCAAACGGAGGTTACCCAGGAGCTATGGAGAGCCGTTATGGGCACAACCGTTGAGAGCATCGTACACGATGGGCGTGGTGGTGACACAGAGGTAAATGGCGTTGGCCGTGACTACCCAATGTACAACGTGGGTTATGATGATGCCATCAACTTCTGCAAAGAGCTAAATGCCATGACTGGTCATAAGTATAACTTCCAGCTCCCTACCGAGGCTCAGTGGGAGTATGCAGCCCGTGGACGTCAAGATGATGATTATGAGTATAGTGGCAGTCGTCGTGTCAGTAGGGTGGCAAGATATATGGCAAATAGCAATGGTGGAGCAAACAGTGTTATGTCGTTGGCTCCCAATAGCCTTGGCATATACGATATGAGCGGCAATGTGTGGGAGTGGTGCTACGATTGGTATGGCGACTACTCTTCATCGGCACAGACAAATCCTACGGGACCTCGCGACGGCAAGGTTCGCGTAATTCGTGGTGGCGCGTGGAACAACGAGGCTTCGGCATGCCGTGTCACCTATCGCAATAATACAGACCCATCTGACCGATATAGCACATTAGGCTTTCGCGTAGTTGCCACTACATGTTTATAGTATAGGGGCGTTGCGAGAAGGTAGGGAGAGATAACAGAGATAATGGAGACAATAGCGAAGTCGGGTATCATTTCCCCTGCTGTCTCTGTTGTCTCTTTGTCGAGTGTTGTGCGTATATCTTTCATCCTTCAAATAATTTTGCTACCTTTGTGTGGCATGAAGCAACTAAAATATAGATATATGAGACGACTTCTTTTATTAGCCGTAGCCCTATTAGGTATATGCGTAGTGGCTGAGGCACAGATGCGTAGCAAGCAACTATTGGAGAAGGGATGGCGCTTTACGCGCGATGATAATGCCGCCTTTAGCACCGTCGACTACAACGATGCCAAGTGGCAGCAGGTGACCATCCCTCACGACTGGGCGATATACGGCCCCTTCAGCATCAACAACGACAGACAGAACGTAGCCATCACGCAGGATGGCCAGAAGGAGGCTATGGAGCACGCTGGCCGCACGGGAGGTCTTCCCTTTGTTGGCGTGGGTTGGTATCGTCTTGAGTTTGAGGCCGATGACTTCGCCGAGGGCAAGCGTGCTACGCTCATCTTCGATGGCGCCATGAGTCACGCGCGCGTATATGTAAATGGTCACGAGGTGGGCTACTGGCCATACGGCTATAACTCGTTCCACTTCGACATCACCGACTACCTCAAGCAGGGCGAGAAGAACACCCTTGCCGTGCGTCTCGAGAACGAGAATGAGTCGTCACGCTGGTATCCAGGTGCTGGCCTCTACCGCAATGTACACCTTGTCGTCACCAACGACGTCCACATCCCTGTATGGGGCACGCAGGTTACAACGCCACGCATCACCGATGCCTTGGCACGCGTAGAGCTGCGCACAAAGGTTGAGGCGGCTGGTCATGACCTTGAGCGTATAAGTATCAAGACCAATATTATTGATGATAAGGGTGTCGTCGTAGCCTCTGCAACGGATAGGGTGAGCCCTTACGAGAACTCGCTCTTCGAGCAGTCGTTCGACGTTGCGAGCCCCAAGCTATGGAGCGTGGATGCCCCAACGCTATACACTGCGCAGTCGCAACTATACCTCGACGATGAGCTTGTGGATGAGTACACCACACGCTTCGGTATTCGCAGTATAGAGATTGTCCCTGGCGAGGGCATGTACATCAATGGTGAGCTCGAGAAGTTCCGCGGCGTATGCAACCACCACGACCTCGGTCCCTTGGGTGCTGCCGTGAACGATGCTGCCATACGTCGCCAGATACGCATAATGAAGGATATGGGCTGTAATGCCATACGCACATCGCACAACATGCCCGCCCCCGAGCTTGTTGAGGCGTGCGACGAGATGGGCATGATGCTCATGCTCGAGACCTTCGACGAGTGGCGTACGCCAAAGCTCTCGAATGGCTACCACAAGCACTTCGACGAGTGGGTGGAGCGCGATATCGTGAACCTCATGCACCACTATCGTAACAATCCGAGTGTCGTCATGTGGTGCATAGGCAACGAGGTGCCCGACCAGGGAGACCTTATCTGGGGCCCCAAGCTCTCGCTTATGCTTCAGAATATATGCCACCGCGAGGATCCTACACGCCCCGTAACGCAAGGCATGGACCAACCACACAACGTGGTATATAACAACATGGCGGCGACGATGGATGTCGCAGGCTTCAACTACCGCCCTCATCGCTATCCTGACAACTACCTACGTCTGCCACAGCAGATTATCCTCGGCTCGGAGACCGCCTCGACGGTAAGTAGCCGTGGCGTATATAAGTTCCCTGTTGAGCGTCGCTCGATGGCTACCTACGATGACCACCAGTCATCATCGTACGACGTGGAGCATTGCTCGTGGTCGAACCTCCCCGAGGACGACTGGATTTGGCACGACGACATGGAGTGGTGTATTGGCGAGTTCGTATGGACAGGCTTCGACTACCTCGGTGAGCCTACGCCATACTATACCGACTGGCCAAGTCACTCGTCGCTCTTCGGTATTGTCGACCTCGCGGGACTACCCAAGGACCGCTACTACCTCTATCGTAGCCACTGGAACAAGGAGGAAGAGACACTACACATCCTCCCACACTGGACATGGCCGGGGCGTGAGGGCGAGACAACCCCTATATTCGTATATACTAACTACCCAAGTGCCGAGCTCTTCATCAATGGCGTGAGTCAGGGTGTGCGCACCAAGGATATGAGCGTCACAGCGGAGAACACCATGCACGAGGAGGAGAGCGCCTCGAGCTTCAAGCGCCAGCAGCGCTACCGCCTGATGTGGATGGATACGAAGTATGAGCCAGGTGTCGTTAAGGTTGTCGCCTACAACGATAAGGGCGAGGCTGTTGCCGAGAGCGAGATGCGCACGGCGGGTGCTCCACACCATATCGAGCTTGTTGCCGATAGGGCGACGATTGCTGCCGATGGCCGTGACCTCGCGTTCGTAACGGTTAGGGTTGTAGATAAGGATGGCAACCTATGCCCCGATGCCCAGCATCAGATAAAGTATAACGTTAAGGGCGAGGGTTGGTATCGCGCGGGTGCGAGTGGTAACCCTATATCGTTGGAGCCCTTCCACGAGCCTAAGATGAAGGTCTTTAATGGTATGATGACAGCCATCGTGCAGAGCACCGAGGAGGAGGGTGCGATAACCCTAACGGCGACCGCCAAGGGTCTCAAGTCGGCAAAGATTGTTGTCAAGACCACGAAGTAGTCGGGCATAACAAAATGGAGGTGGCTAATTAACTTTTTAGTCACCTCCATTTTTGCGCTTATGTTGCTACTGCTTCGAGATTGCAATCGCAAAGCCACCACCAGCACCCATGCGCAGCGTGAGCGTGTCGTTAGCCGTAACACTCTTGCTCTCAACGACGTAGTCCGTAGGATAGGTGTTCCATGCCGCACGCTCCGAGTCGCGGTATATCGTAGCCTTGTAGTTACAGTCCTTGTCCAAGAAGTCGAGCGACAGGCTCACCTCGCGTGCTGTGCCATCTGTGATGCCACCAACATACCAGCTATCAGAGTGCTTATCGCGGCGTGCTACGACAACATAGTCGCCCACCGCGGCATCGAGCACCTTTGTGGTGTACCAGTCAACGGGCACCTCGCGGATGAACCCAAGTGCGTCGGGGTGCTCGGCGTAGTTCTCCGGAAGGTCGGCAACCATCTGTATAGGGCTATAAAATACAACGTATAGTGCCAACTGATGCGCGAGGGTCGAGTTCACGAAGTAGGTGTAGTCGTAGTTCTCATCTACGCGGTACTCCTCGTTGGCGGCTGCCTTGTTTACGGTATTGTGGTAGCGCACGTCGAAGATGCCTGGGGTGAAGTCCATAGCACCTGCTACGTTGCGCGTAAAGGGTAGTATTGTGTTGTGGCTTATCGAGTTACCGCTATTCCACGCCTGCCACTCCTGTCCACGCATACCCTCGTCACTCACCAAGTTGGGGTATGTGCGGCATATACCTGTAGGGTGCACTGGCTCGTGTATGTCTACTGTCAGGTGGTGCTCGGCAGCCTCCATAACCGTTCTATTGTAGTGGTCTACCATCTCGCGGCTATTATGCTGGCGGTTGGCGATGTTGCCGACATAGCCCGTCTTGACAGAGCCAACACCCTTCGAGGCGTAGTAGGCATAGGCGTCGCTCATCTGTGCCTCATAGTTCTCGACATTGGCGTATGTCTCGTGGTGACCTATGAGCATCACGCCGCGCTCACGGGCGTAGGCTGTGATGTAGTCTATGTCGAAGTCGGGGTATGGCTGGCAGTAGTCAAATCGCTCGCCACGACCCCAGCCTACGTTCCAGCCCTCGACCAAGACGCCACCAAAGCCATTCTCGGCGGCAAAGTCGATATAGCGGCAGACATTCTCGGTTGTTGCGCAGTGTGGCGCACTGCCATCCATATCCCATGTCGAACGCTTGAGGTGCATCTCCCACCATACGCCAACATACTTCATAGGCTTAATCCACGATGTATCCTCCAGGCGGCATGGCTCGTTGAGGTTGAGTATCAGCGACGACTCAATAAGCGCTCCTGCGCGGTTGCCGACAATCGCCACGCGCCATGGTGTGGCAAAGGGCAATGTAACCACACTCTTTGCCGTGCCTACCGAGGCGAGGTCCGAGGTGAGTGTGTTGCTCTTGGCGTCGTAGCGTAGGCTCATGGCGGGGTAGTGCCATAGCGCCGCCTCGTGTATCGAGATATGCGTGCCTCGCTCGGTGACCATCGTGACAGGGGTGTTTACAGCGGGGTAGGGGAGCTTTCGCTCGCTGCTCGACGATAGCTCCATAGTCTCGCGTGTGATGCCGCTGAGCGATGTGTTAACATAGCCAAACTCATCATCATCGTAGCTGCCAGCAATCCAGTAGGTGTTGTAGGCGTCGTTACCGAGGGTGAACGACGTTGACTCGTCGATGATTGTTGCCTCGCCCTCGCCCTCGAGACGATAGCGTATGGCAAGACCATCATCATAGAGACGCATATCAATGTAAAGCACATTGTCGCGCTTGGTCATCAGCTTGGCGCTCATAGCGTTATAGTTGTCGCGGATGGTGGCATACTGACCCCATACAGGCTCCCAGGTATTGTCCTCCGAGTAGTGTGCGACATCATTAAGACGCAGCCCGCTACGCATATCCTCCTCCGTGGTGACGATGCCCAGGGGCGAGGCCTTGATAATCTCCTCGTCGTTAAAGCTGAGGGTGTAGTGTGGTGTTCCCCTCTTGTCAACATGAAGTGATGCTGTCAGCTGCTCGTCGGGCGAGCTGAGTGTAATGGGACGCTTGGCGCTGACCTCACAAACCATTAGTAGCGCCATGATACCAAGTAATAAATTCCTCATAATAAGCGTATTATTATATTTACTGCGGTTTAACCTCTCTTGCGTAGCTTCACTACATTCTCGACATGGTGCGTATGGGGGAACATATCGACAGGCTGTACGGCCAATATCTCGTACATGTCGTTGAGTAGTGCAAGGTCGCGTGCTTGGGTTGAGGGGTTGCAACTAACGTATACAATACGCTCGGGGGCTGCACGCTTGATGACCTCTAATACGCGCTCGTCGACACCTGCGCGTGGAGGGTCGAGGATGATGACATCGGGGCGGCCGTTGCGCTCGACAAAGTTGTCGCTAAGCACATCCTTCATATCGCCAGCGTAGAAGGTCGTATTCTCTATGTTGTTGAGCTTCGAGTTGATTACCGCATCCTCGATAGCCTCGGGTACATACTCCACGCCCACAACCTTGGCGGCGCGACGTGCGCAGAAGTTGGCAATCGTTCCCGTGCCTGTGTAGAGGTCGTAGAGGATATCCGATGGCTTAAGCTCGGCAAAGTCGCGCGTCACCTTGTATAGCTCGTACGCCTGCTCCGAGTTTGTCTGGTAGAACGACTTGGGGCCCACCTTGAACTTAAGACCCTCCATCTCCTCGATGATATGGTCCTTGCCAGCAAAGCATATAGGCTCGCGGTCGCCGAGCGAGTCGTTCCACTTCTCGTTAATCATGTATATGAGCGACGTAATCTCGGGGAATGAGAGTTGTAGATACGACATCAGGGCGTTGATGCGCTCGGTGTCGTTCTCGTTGAAGACCACGATTACCATCACCTCGCCTGTCGAGGCGGTGCGTATGACCATCGTGCGCATAAGACCCTCGTGTGCCTTGGCGTTGTGGAACGAGTAGCCGTTATCTATGCAGAACTGCTTTGTAGCAAGACGTATGCGGTTCGAGAGGTCTACCTGAAGGTGACACTTGTTGATGTCGAGCACCTTGTCGAAGCAACCGGGGATGTGGAAGCCTACGGCGGGCGTCGATGCTATGTCTCCACCCTCGGCAATCTCCTCGTATGTAAGCCAGCGCTTGTCGGCAAAGGTGAACTCGAGCTTGTTGCGGTACTCGCGCGTACGCTTCGAGCCAAGACATGGGCGCACCTCGGGGATGTCGAGGTGACCTATGCGCACAAGCTGGTCCTCGACCTGCTGGCGCTTCTGCTTTAGCTGCTCGTCGTAGGGCAGGCTCTGCCACTTGCAGCCGCCACACACGCCAAAGTGCTCGCAGAATGGCTCTATTCTGAGGGGTGACTTCTCGACGAAGCGCACGATGGTTGCCTCCATAAAGCGGCGGTGATGCTTGCGCACCTGCACATCTACGATGTCGCCAGGTACGGCCATAGGCACGAAGATTACCTGGTTGTCGACCTTACCCATCGCCTTACCCTCGGCGGCAAGGGTAGTTATATGTAAGCCCTCGATAAGGGGATAATCCTTTCTTCTCTTTCCCATAATAGCCTGTGTTAAAAAGCTTTAGTTCTGTTGCTCTCGGCATCCTTCTCCAATACGTCGTCGCCCTCCCAGTCGAAATACTCGAAGTCGTTGCACGCCCCTAAACGGAAGCGCGTGTATGTTATTGGCAGCCCCATGGCTACGAACTTGGTCTCGTAGGCGGTCTTTACGGATAGCACCTCGTCGGCATATCCCGAGCCATAGATGTCGTCGTTCTGCACCTCCACCTCGAGGCCGAGGCGCTCGATGACGGCTGCGGTGTAGGCATATAGATGCTGCGAGTCGGTTTTAAGGTTGATGACGCCATCCGCGGTTAGCATCCTCTTGTAGTCGGCAAGGAAGAGTGGCGATGTAAGACGCTTCTTGGCACGACGGCTCTTGAGCTGTGGGTCGGGGAAGGTTATCCATATCTCCGATATCTCGCCCTCGGCGAAGAATGAGCGTATGAACTCGATGCGCGTACGCACGAAGCCCACGTTTGTCATGTTGCGCTCGGTAGCGGTCTTGGCACCGCGCCACATGCGTGCGCCCTTGATGTCGATGCCTATGTAGTTGCAGTTGGGGTTGCGCTCGGCGAGGGCTATGGTGTACTCGCCGCGGCCACAGCCGAGCTCCAAGATTATTGGATTGTCGTTGTGAAAGAACTCCTTGTGCCAGCGCCCCTTTAGTGGGTGGTCCTTATGAAATATATCATCAAACTCGGGTTGTACCATGCACCTAAATGTCAGGTTCTCGGCAAACTTGCGTAGCTTATCTTTTCCCATACGGATGGTTGTTATTCTCTGTTACTTATTGTCGCTCACCACCAACCCAACGGCCTTGATACCCTCGACGCGTGCTTCGGGCGTTAGGCGGAAGCGGTAGTCGCCCTTGCGTTGTAGTGTCACATTGCGACGATATACGAAGCTATGCTCCTCGGGATACATATCTGCGAGGTGCGGTATGTGCAGTGTGAATGGCTCCTCGTAGAGCAGTGAGTCGGGCGATATGGTGAGTATGCTCAGTGCTACCGAGTCGGCAACATACTCCATGTCGTAGCGCACGACAATAGATATGTCGCGCTTGGCTAACGAGTCGTCGTTGCTATATACGAACTCCTCGGTGTAGTCCCATACCGAGCCCTCGATGTCGTGAGCCTCGGCATGGCGCCTCTCGCCGCCACACGCCACCATGAGCAGTGCCACTGTTGGCAGTAGCCATCGTGCTATGCTCCTCATACTCTACTCCTTGTTGTTGTTCTGCTGTGCATTCTCGCCATCAGATGCTCCGCCCTGCTCGCGGCTGCCCCTCTCGCCATTACGACGGCCTCGTCCTGAACGCTGACGGCGACCCTCTCTGTGGCGGCGCTCCTCGCCCTCGCCACGACGCTCCATCTCGCCCTCCTGGCGCTGCTCGCCACTCTGCTTGGGCTGCTCCTGGCGCTCTGCCTTTGCGGGCTTCTCTGCCTTTGCGGGTTTCTCGCTGCGCTCCTGCTTCTCTGCCTTTGCGGGTTTCTCACTACGCTCTTGTTTCTCCTGCTTCTCGGCACCCTGCTCGCCGCCCTCGGCACTGCGCTCCTTGTTGCCGCGACGCTTGTTGCGCTTGCTGCGCTTGCTTTTGCCATCGAAGCGGGTGATGCTATCCTCCTCGTGACGATATGTAGGCTCCTCAACCTTGTCGCTATCGCTGTTGCCGAGAAGTGTCTCGGCCTTCTCGCCAGCGCGGTTGATAGCGATAATCTCCTTAACGCGCCATATAGGTAGCGTTGTGAGGTTTACCATGGCACCCTTGCTTGTCGAGAATGTCATCGTCTGCGCCAATGGGTCTACCTTGACAAGATAGTACTCGCCATCGAGCGTCTGCAACGCATCGCGCAGACGCGGTATCGTGCGGCGGGCATCGGCATATACGTCGTACTCGTGCATAAGACAGCACTTCAACTTTGAGCACTGACCAGCGAGCTTCTGTGGGTTTAGCGATATCTCCTGCATGCGTGCGGCGTTTGTTGTCACACTCGAGAAGCTCGACATCCACGATGCGCAGCATAGCTCGCGGCCACAGGCGCCGATGCCACCTATGCGGCCAGCCTCCTGACGCGCACCTATCTGCTTCATCTCGATGCGTATGCGGAAGCGGTCGGCGAAGACCTTTATAAGCTCGCGGAAGTCGACACGCTCGTCGGCGATGTAGTAGAATATAGCCTTTATCTTGTCGCCCTGGTACTCCACGTCGCCAATCTTCATGTTGAGACCCATGTCGGCGGCAATCTGTCGCGAGGCTATCATTGTCTCATGCTCGAGGGCTATTGCCTCCTGCCACTTCTCGATGTCATAGGGGCGTGCCTTGCGATATATCTTCTTGAACTCGCCATTGTGTGGGTTGAAGCCCACACGACGCATCTGCTTTGCCACCATGTCGCCCGTGAGCGAGATGATGCCTATGTCGTGACCTGGCGACGCCTCCACAGCGACAATGTCGCCACGCTTGAGGTCGAGGTTGTTGACATTCTGGTAGTATGAGCGGCGCGTATTCTTGAATCGCACCTCGAAGATGTCGGTGGGTATGTTGTTGGGGTACTCCTCGAGCCAGTTTGTCTCGTGCAGCTTGTAGCAGCCTTCGGCAGCTATCGCCTCAATCTCATCGCCACAGTCGCAGAAGATGGCTCCGCGCCCCATTTCGGGATTATGTTTTTTGTTACAACTCATCGTCTTCCTAATAGTATATGTACATTACGGCGTAAAGATAGTAAAAAAAGATGAAAGTGCAAAGATATGGAGGGCTTATGCCCTCAATTAGCAATTGGGAGAGGGGGTTGGGCTTGGTCTATCACAAAAGAGACTACCGCAGGATAGTACACGAAGTACAGCCTGCGGTAGCCTACTTTTGGGGGATGGGTCGAGAATGACCCCTTATCTCAACAAATTCTTGACCTCCTCGGCAACACACTTACCATTATACCCAAACTTCTCGTCGAGAACCTTGAATGGCGCCGAGTAACCAAAGTGGTCGAAGCCGTGGATATAACCCTCCTCGCCTACAAGACCACGAAGATTTACTGACAAACCTGAGGTCATACCATAGCGTGGGAGCTTGCCCAATACGGCATCCTGATACTCCTTGGGCTGGTCGCGGAAGAGACCCTCCGAAGGTATTGATACGACGCGTGTTGCGATGCCCTCGGCAGCGAGAATCTCGGCACCCTCAACGAGTGTAGATACCTCCGAGCCAGTGGCGATAAGCGTAACCTTTGCCTCCTTATTCTCCAATACAACATAGCCACCCTTCTCGGCCTGCATGGCCTCCTCGCGGCGTGACTTACCACCGAGTGCTGGGAGCGACTTGATATTCTGGCGCGAAAGGATGAGGGCTACTGGACGGCTCTCCTCCAATGCCATCTTCCATGCTGCCACGGTCTCCTCAGAGTCGGCAGGGCGAAGAACAAGCATCGAGCGCTTGCCAGAGTGGTTGTGGAGGTGCTCCATAAGGCGTATCTGTGCCTCGTGCTCAACAGGCTCGTGGGTAGGGCCATCCTCGCCTACGCGGAATGAGTCGTGAGTCCAGATATATACGACCTTCTTCTCCATAAGAGCCGAGAGGCGTACTGCGGGCTTCATGTAGTCAGAGAATACGAAGAAGGTACCGCAAGCAGGAATGATACCGCCATGCAGTGCCATGCCGTTCATCACGCATGCCATAGTAAGCTCGGCAACGCCTGCCTGGAAGAAGTTACCCGAGAAGTCACCCTTGGTGAATGCCTTGGTCTTCTTTAGGAAGCCGTCGGTCTTATCCGAGTTAGAGAGGTCGGCAGATGATACCACCATATTTTCAACGTGCTCTGCGAAGTAGCCGAGCATGGTTGCCGATGCGGCGCGTGTGGCCTGGTCGGGCTTAAGCTCTATTGCCGAGTAGTCAATCTCGGGGAGCTTGCCAGAGTAGAAGTTATCCATCTTTACGGCGAGTGCAGGGTTCTCCTTGCGCCATGCGGCCTCAACCTCTGCCATCTCTTTTGCCCACGCACGCAACTCCTCGCGACGTGCTGCGTATACCTCCTTTGCCTCCTCGAATACGGCGAATGGCTCGTCGGGGTTACCACCGAGGTTCTTGATGGTAGCTGCTATGTCGGCACCAGCAGCCGTAAGTGGCTGGCCGTGTGTAGATACCTGGTTCTCAAAACTTGTGCCATCAGCCTTGCGTGCGCCGTAGCCCATGATGGTCTTACCGATGATGAGTGTGGGACGCTCGGTCTCGGCATTAGCGGCCTTCAACGCTGCGCGTATCTCGTCGATAGACTGGCCATTGACGGTGATTACATTCCAGTTCCATGCGCGATACTTCATCTCGATGTCCTCGGTGTCCACCTCGTCGCACTTTGTCGAGAGCTGCACGTTGTTCGAGTCGTAGTACATGATGAAGTTTGAGAGGCCGAGGTGGCCAGCAACGCGACCTACACCCTGTGATATCTCCTCCTGGACAGCACCATCAGAGATAAAGGCGTATGTCTTGTGCGCCATCCACTCGCCAAAGCGAGCTACCATGAAGCGCTCGGCGATAGCTGCACCAAGAGCCATGGCGTGACCCTGACCAAGAGGTCCCGATGTGTTCTCAACACCACGCATAACATCCACCTCGGGGTGACCAGGGGTGACGCTTCCCCACTGACGCAACGACTGAAGATCCTCGGTCGAGTAGTTACCAGCCAACGAGAGCACAGCGTAGAGCATTGGCGACATGTGGCCTGGGTCGAGGAAGAGACGGTCGCGGTGTGGATAAGCCATGTTGTCGGGATCATAACGTAGGAACTCTGCGTAGAGCACGTTGATGAAATCGGCACCACCCATAGCACCACCAGGGTGACCAGACTTTGCCTTTTCTACCATAGAGGCAGCCAAGATGCGGATGTTATCGGCTGCGCGCTGAAGTTTGTTGTTGTCCATAAGAGAGGTTTTATTTTAGTTGTTTAACTCATTTCGTTTGGGGTGGCGAGTGCTCTCGCCCATACATCATACAAAGATAGTAAAACTTTCTTAATGGCACACACTAAAACGAAGATTTTTTTCTATACAGGGCGAGCTATTAGGTGAGAAGTGAAAGAATAACGATTGCGGCCTGCTTATCTTTGACCTCTCATCTTTACTCTTTTTCAGGTGAGTGGTGTAATTTTTGAAAAAAATTAATTAAATTTGCCGCGATATAGCGACAATTATAAACTTTATAAAATATCAGATTATGTTTGCAATTGACAACTACAACTTCGCTGGTAAGCGTGCGATTATCCGTGTTGACTTCAATGTACCCCTAAATGCAGAGGGCAAGGTTACCGACGACACCCGTATCCGTGCCGCTATACCCACCATCAAGAGGGTATTGGAGGGCGGTGGCTCTGTGATTCTCATGTCACACCTCGGCCGTCCCAAGAAGAACCCCGACACGAAGTTCTCGTTGGAGCAGATTATATACGCCATCGAGGAGCGCCTCGGTCATAAGATTATGTTCGCTGGCGACTGCATGGGCGAGAAGGCAGCACAGATGGCTGCCAACCTTAAGCCAGGTGAGGTGATGCTACTCGAGAACTTGCGCTTCTATGCCGAGGAGGAGGGTAAGCCCCGCGGCCTCGCAGAGGATGCTTCGGACGAGGAGAAGAAGGAGGCAAAGAGGGCTGTTAAGGAGTCACAGAAGAGCTTTGTTGAGCGTCTCGCATCGTATGCCGACTGCTACATCAACGACGCCTTCGGCACTGCACACCGCGCACACGCCTCAACGGCTCTTATCGCCGACTACTTCCCTAACGACAAGATGTTCGGCTATGTCATGGAGAACGAGTTGAAGGCTATCGACGGCGTTATGCAAAACCCAAAGCGCCCCTTCTGCGCAATCATCGGCGGCTCTAAGGTGTCGACAAAGATCACCATCATCGAGAAGCTCATGGAGAAGGTTGACTCTATCATCATTGGCGGCGGCATGACATACACCTTCGCAGGTGCCGAGGGTGGTAAGGAGGGTAAGTCTATCTGCGAGCCCGATATGTTCCCCGTAGCTCTCGAGATTCTCAAGAAGGCCGAGGAGCGTGGCATACAGATTCTTCGCTCACCCGATGCTCTCATCTGCGACGACTTCGCCGAGACAGCCAACACACAGGAGGCGCCTGCAAACAACATCCCTGACGAGTGGGAGGGCGTCGACATCGCAACAGGCGGCAAGGCAAAGTTCCGCGAGCATATCCTCGGCTGTAAGACCATCCTTTGGAATGGCCCAGTAGGCGTATTCGAGATTGATAAGTTCTCGACAGGCTCACGCGCCGTGGCTGAGGCTATCGCCGACGCTACCGACAAGGGTGCATACTCGTTGATTGGTGGTGGTGACTCTGTTGCCTGCATCAACAAGTTTGGCCTTGCTAACCGCGTGTCGTATGTATCTACGGGCGGTGGTGCATTGCTCGAGTACATGGAGGGCAAGGAGCTCCCAGGCGTAGCAGCAATCCGCAAGTAGTGGCACAGCTACCCAAGCATTAATAGGAAAACCTAACAAACCGTATAATGAAACGATTAACACTTATTTTAGCATCAGCACTTACTATGTCTGCTTTTGCAACACAGCCTGTTGACGAGACACCAAGCGTGCCCGCTATCGACAAGGCAAACTTCGACGACTCTATCGACCGCAAGGCCGACTTCTACCAGTGGGCAACAGGCGGCTGGCAGAAGAACAACCCTCTAAAGCCCGAGTACTCACGCTACGGCTCTTTCGACGTTCTGCGTGAGAACAACGAGATTCGCATCAACGAGCTCTTCAGCGAGATGGTGGGTACCAAGGCCGAGTATGGCTCTGTGGAGCAGAAGATATCGGATCTCTACAAGATGGGCCTCGACGAGAAGCGCCTCAATAAGGATGGTGCAAAGCCTATTCAGGCAGCATTGAAGAGAATAGCAGCTACCGATAGCCGCGAGGAGCTTATCGCTATGCTCTCGGAGCTACACACCGACGGCATCGGCGTATTCTTCGCTTGCTACCCTGCTGCCGACCTTGCAGATAGCAACATGACCATCCTCTATATGGAGCAGGGCGGCCTTGGCATGGGCAACCGCGACTACTACATCGACGAGAAGAACGCAGAGATTAAGGCTGGCTACCGCGCATACCTTAAAAAGATTTTCACCTTGGCGGGTGTCAAGGGTGATATCGACGCTATGGTAGACAATGTCATCGCTGTTGAGGATCGCCTCGCTGCCAAGCACTGGTCGAATGTAGAGTGCCGCGACATCGTGAAGGGCTACAACCCATACACCTACGAGGAGTTCAAGGCCGAGTACTACGGCGTTGAGTGGGACGCATACTTCAAGGCTATGGGCATCGGCGATATCAACAAGCTCGTCGTAAGCCAGCCATCGTCATTCGCAAATACCCTTTCGACACTCCACAACGCACCTATCGAGGAGCTTCGCGACTATGTTATGGCACACTATATCGACGCTGCTGCCAACTACCTCAGCGAGGAGTTCGCCATGGCATCGTTCGAGTTCTTCGGCAAGCAGATGTCTGGAACACAGGAGATACGCCCACGCTGGAAGCGCGCTATGGGCGTGCCCAACTCTATCCTCTCAGAGGCCGTAGGTCAGATATATGTTGCTAAGTACTTCCCCGAGAGCGAGAAGGCTCGCGTTGAGGGCATGGTGAAGAATATCCAGCAGGCATTCTCGATGCACATCGAGGCTCTCGACTGGATGAGCGCCGAGACAAAGGCTAAGGCACAGGATAAGCTCGCTGCCTTCACCGTGAAGATTGGCTACCCCAACAAGTGGAAGGATTACTCGACACTCGAGGTTAACCCCAAGCTCTCATACTGGGAGAATGTTGTTGCCGCAAACCGCTGGTATACAGCCGACTCTATGGGTGAGGTTGGTAAGCCCGTAGACCGCGAGAAGTGGATGATGCCACCACAGATGGTCAACGCCTACTACATGCCTACAACCAACGAGATATGCTTCCCCGCAGCTATCCTCCAGCCTCCATTCTACAATCCTGAGGCCGACGATGCTGTAAACTATGGCGCTATTGGCGTGGTTATCGCTCACGAGATGACCCACGGCTTCGACGACCAGGGCTCACAGTTCGATAAGTTTGGTAACATGAACGACTGGTGGAGCGACGAGGATCGCACAGCATTCGAGGCTAAGACCCAGGTGCTTGTAGATCAGTTCAACGCTATCGAGATTCTCCCAGGCTTGTTCGCCGATGGTAAGTTCTCGCTTGGTGAGAATATCGCTGACCAGGGTGGCTTGCGCCTCGCCTTCACAGCTCTTACGAATGTAGCATGGGGTGGTGAGCGCCCAGCCGACGTCGACGGCTTCACTGGCGAGCAGCGCTTCTATATCGGCTACGCAACCCTTTGGGCACAGAACATCACCGACCAGGAGAAGGAGCGCCTTACAAAGGTTGACGTTCACTCACTCGGCCGCAATCGCGTGAACGCAACGCTTCGCAACATCCAGACCTTCTACGACGCATTTGGCATCACCGAGGGTGACGCTATGTTTATGCCTGTCGAGGAGCGTGTCGTAATCTGGTAAACCACTACCATATCATAATGTTAGGGTCGCTTCGGCAATAGAGGCGACCCTAATTTATTGCGTTATCAATATGGTGCCGACCGATGGCGCACAAAAAAAGTGGGGTAAAACCAACAAAGTTAGGGGCTGACCAAAATAGCCAGCCCCTAACTATATAAATAGGTTACATATCTCTAATCACCAATGTACAGTTGCCACCCCTCAGCGACCTCGTCAAAGCTCGCAGCGACGCCATTCTCAATCTCGGACATCGCGGCGACGATGGGCACCATATCGCGCTCCGAGCGGGTGTCGAGAGGTGCATCGGCATCTATGCCCGTGCGCTCCGCAACAAAGCCTATATAGGCATCTGTCATGTTCTCCGCGGGCGGAGCATAGCGCATGAGCATCTCACGAATGGTCGATAGCTTATGGCGGCGTTGGTAGCTATTCAGGAGTACGAACATCGCCCGATAGCCATACGCCATAGTTGAAAACTCCTTGAACGAGGCGTCGCGCGAGGGGTGCACCTCGCCCTTGTAGCGCACTGCCGAGCGGCGTATATTACCAGGGTTGTTGTTGCGCAACCCTCTACTTACCCTCGACACCATCATCTATGCGTCGCTTAACCCATCTACCGAGCCACTCGAAGAGGGGTGCACGGCTGATAGACGAGGCGTTCTCAAGAAATGACCATAGCTCGACACCACAGACAAAGCCCGTAAAGATATTGGCGAGGTTTAGGTGCATGAAGCCCAATATGTGCAGGTCGATAATCCATATCAGCACTATGGCGATAAGCACAAAGCCGAGCTTCGTCACCGTGCGCCACGCCTTACGGCTCTCGAACCACCACTTACGACCCTCGCGGCGTGCCTCGGCACGCGAGGCGATAACTCCCGTAACGAAGTCGACGAGGATAAATACCGTAGCGGCAATAATAAGTGGTGCTATGGGGCAGAGCATAGCGGCAAGGGCAGCGAGCGTGCCGCTAACGTATTTGAACAATATCTCCATATATAAAACAGTGGTTTTGAGGGTTGTTAAAGGCAATATACTCGGGGTAGTCGTCGCCATGCGTGTTAAGGTGGTTTGTGAGGCGACGTGTGAGAGTTGACGCCTTACGACGTAAGGCGCGGATGGTGAGGCGTAGCTGCTCAATCATAGCCGTTGATGGGCTCTTGCTGTGGCATGAGGTGCAACGATAGTATGCCACCTGCTCAACGAGGTAGCGCGTCCATAGCGCAAGAGCGGGAGCTATATACTCGTCGACAAGCTCCCCATACTCGCCGTCGCGCAGCGCCTCCATCATAGTCTCGCCAACGAGGGGCTCTATATAGCGGCACTCCGCCTCCACGATATCGCTATCGAGGATTATGGTCGAGGGTAGTAGCTCCTCGCTACTATAAGCGAGGCGCAAGACATCTTTGGGGTTAATTACTCTTTTCATGGTTTACTCTAATGAACGAATGTTATACTTGGTGATTTGCGCTAACAGCAGCTGCTGCTCGGGGTCATTCTCGTCGTAGTCCAAGCCGTCGGCCTTACGCGCCTCCCACACCTTCATATATAGAGGCTTCGAGCGCGATGGCGGGCGGTTGATGATGGCAAGCGACGAGGCGTCGACACCGAGGATTGAGCGCACGATAGCTCGTATAGGCTCGAGGAGCTGCTCCTGCTCGCTGAGTATCACGGTGTTTAACGCCACCTCGTACTCATGCAGGATACGCTCGGTGGAGAAGCCCGACGAGTAGTCAAGGCCGCTGAGCGAGCGAAACCACGAGTGGGCAACAACAAGGTCGGCCTCGGACTGCTCGTGTAGCGAGCGCCAGTCGCCATCCGACGAGGTGTTGATAGGGATAAACTGCGAGCTATCGCCCTCGGCATGGTCGCGTAATACGAAGAGTACCTGACCAGGGTTGCCAGCAAAGCGCTCCTCGGCCATACGCACCATGCGGTCGGCATCGGCCTCGCTGCCCGCAACGCCATCGAGCATCATAATACCCGATAGTTGGAACGAGTTGTCGAGACGCAGGATATTCCACTTATCGCTCTTATAGAGGATGGCGGCAGCATTCAGACCTGCGATATATGGTGCCACGCCGTAGTGCGAGAACATCGGCTCGTAGTCCTTGTAGTGGACAATTGCTCGAAGTGTGCCATCCTCCTGCTGCTCGAAGTTGGGGTATAGAGGAAGCATGCGTGCCTCGGTGGCATTGAAACAGCTCCAGTCGTGGTGCATGACAACATGTTCGGAGTCACGCGCAAGACGGCATGTCGAGGCATCTACATGGTAGAGGGACAAGAAGGAGTGGTGGCTATCGGTGACCACCTCCATGAAGGCGTTGCCGAACATCGCCTCGTCGAGGGCGAGTTGCGCTATGACGTTGCGCAGCGTCTCGCCACTGCCGTTAGCATGCTCGACGATGTGGCGTAAGATAGGTGAGGCATCGCTGAATGTAAGTCCCTTACCTGCAATGTAGTCGGCCTTGTCGTTGATAATACGTCGGTGTGCTGTTGCATTACGCGCCATGAGCGACAACGCATAGGGGAGCATATTGTCCTCGCCCCAGTGCCACACCTTGTCGACGCTCTTTGCGCCGCCAGCCACCGAGCCCAAGAGGGGCTCGGCGCGGTTGCTGGCAACGGCTATGCGCATGGAAGTCTTCTGTTCAGACATAGCTATAACCACTTTATTGATTACATCAGCTTCGCCACAACGAGAAGGTCATCGTCGAGAATCTCGCAGCCAGCCATAAACGTTGCACGCTGACGATTCTCCATCTCATCGGGGTTGTACCACATGCGTACCTCCGAGCCTGGATAGTCGCTGGTGTTCACAGCCATGGCGAGATTACGACTATCTGTTAGGATGCAGATAGACTGATGAGGATAGGTGTCGGTAGGGAGGAGGTGAGATACGCGGATATCGACAATCTTAATGCCGTGGAACATCAACTCACGACGTCCAGAGACGATATCGGTATATGCACCGTCGGTACCGAACTGGTCGAGATAGCGCTCATAAGCCTCATAGACATCGGATGTGACGTAGAAGGCGAGGTGGCCTTCACTCTTAAGGCTCTTCAAGCGCACATCGGCATAGGTCCACATAGTGTTGAAGAGTTCCATGACGTTATCTGCCGTAATCTCCGTATCCGACATGTTGACAATGTTGCTACCGTACTTGTACGCCTTCTTGATGAAGCCGTCGAAGAGGTTATAGGCAGCATCGTCGGTGTCGCCCAACCATACCATCACACGAAGGCTCTCGGCGATGGCTGCGCGGAACATCTCGGTCTCGGCCTGCTCGAGCTCTGTGCCTGTGAGGTCGTCAAGGTTGACATCGGCACGACCCGTTATTAGCTCGTATACCTGGTTGAAGTAGTCGGATGCCGAGAAGCCCACCTCGGCCTTAACCTTCTTCAGCTCGATGGTCTTCTGCTTGCGATATGCCGATTCGCCGCCATCCCAACCTTTAGAGTACTCTCTAAGGACGCCATCCTGGGGGCTCCATAGCTGAATGGTTGTAGGTACAGGCATGTTATAAAGCATGCGGATGCCCAACTCGGGGGCGTTCTCACCCTTCATGATAGGGCGGAAAAAGATTGTCTCAAGGTCACGACCAGTGTAGGTCTTAGGATTCTCAATAAGTCCCATAATAGATAAAATTTAAGTGTTAATAAAAGGTTTTGATTGTGGGTAAATACCCTCGTTGTTGTCTGCTTTGTTGTTATCTGTAACGAATAGAGCGTGCATCTTCGGCATAGGCCCTATCGCGTACGTTGACGGGTGCTGCCACGGGTGATGGATCCTCAACGCTCTTTAGCTTCGTAGGCTCAGCGCCTCTCTGCCCCTCGTCGAGGGCTACCATAGAGGCCGTTGCCGAGGCCTTGGGTAGAGCATCATTATCATGCTCACGAGGGATATAGTTTATATCTGCCTCGGGGGATGGGGTCTCATCGACACCCTCGATGCCTATGGCGCGAAGTAGCGCCTTGACACCCTCTCGTGTGCGCTCCACAAGTGTTGGACTCTGCTCTACACCCGCACCACTGATAACCCTATCTACAAGACCCTCGGCGAGAGCCTCTGAGGGCGAGAGCCAGCGGCCACGACCACCATTCTCGGCCATGAGAGCGGCTATCTCTTCGACGCTACGTCCCGAGCGTGTGGCATATATCTCCGCTAAGCGGCTGTCTGTCTCGCGTAACATCTCGACCTCTGCCTGAAGCTCCTCGGCATTGCCCTCTGTCGAGCATAGTGAGTTGTGTATGAGGTAGAGTGTCGAGGGCGCCACCTCACGACACCCCTCGCTTGCCGCCTGCGCTACGATGGTCGCTGCCGAGGCGGTGTAGCCATAACAGCGTGTGGTGATGTGAGCCCCTGTGGCACGTAACGCCTCATAGATGAGTATGGCGTCGTTGACATCGCCACCCGTAGAGTGGATGTTTACGATGATGTCGGCATTGCGGATGTCGGCAATCTGCGATACTCTCTCACGAAAGCGCTCGTATGTTGCCACGCGGCTTTCGGGGTTGTCGAACTGCCACTCCTCACTGAGACCAATGGTGCCCTCAATGTCGATGGTTGTGCAGTCGACATCGTTCTTGATTTTGATTGTTGAGTTCATGTTGTTGAGATTTGAAGATTTGGTGTGCCCCATGTCGTATATGATGTTGCGCACCTTTTGATAGGAGCAGCTGAACTTAACTGCCGCGAGTGTCATGGCGTGGCATCTGCCATAGCCACGCTGCTGGAGGTGCTCAACATGGCGATATATAGCACGATGCTCGCAAGCCTTGATGTCGACCAAATCGTTATTTAGAAGTGTTCCGATGAGGCGTTCATGTCGACTCATGGGGCGAGGCATCATACCCGCATGACGCTCGTCAGCAGTATTAATCATAGTTGACAATGAGTGGTTAATAATTGATAATTAGATGTTTAGTCGACGAGCATGCGGCGGAAGCGACATGTTGCCGTATGACTCTCGGCATCGTACTTTTCGATACGCTGAAGGATGAATAGAGACGAGCCATACTCGGTGCGTAGGCGAAAGCGTGAGCGCACATTAGCACCTTCGGTCATGGGGTCAAGAAGTGCCATATACTCATCGACGCTCATTGCGATGTCGCAGACAAGGACTCCACGCTCGGCACACTCGCGCAGCTCTCGGTCGTAGTAGCTATGTAGGCCCACGAGGTTATCTCTATCGCTGAAGTCGAGTGTTGCGTCAGCATTTGGCGAGTGGAAGCTCGCAAAGGGGTACTTACTCTGGGTGTCGTATGCCTGCCATCGCTCGCCATTAGGGAGCTCACAAAGGCCGTGATAGAGGACAATGCGTGGTTCAACATAGCTATTTGCATCCGCCGTATCACGATTGCCCACGGTTAAAATCTCGGCGCTTGGTGCCGTTGATGTGGCATCCGTTAGCGATACCGTGGGGTAGAATATCGGATTCTTGCGACTCTCAACGCCCATCTTACTGCCATACCCCGAGGTGGTAAATGTCCACCCTGCATCGTTGTGCTCATCATCAGATAGGCGCGTCACAACGCCATCGCTACCACCATACGCCAATCTCACACGCTCGAAGCAGTTAGGAAGACCCTCATCATAGCTCCAGCTATCGCCTCTTTGTCGTTCGCGCCAGTCGACAATAGGGCCATTGAAGAAGGTGTCGTACGGCTCGATATAGAGTGTTCGCGAGGGCTCGTGCGAGTAGAAGCAGAGGTTGAAGAGGTGTGCTACGGCGCTCATAACATCTATCTGACGCATGTTGTGGTGGGCAATATCCTCGAAGCGTAGATAATCGCCATAGCCCACCGAGCCGCTAAATATGCCCCTCATGCTACAACCGCTATGTAGCGTCAGCTTCTGACCCTCGATGGCGCCCGAAAACATAATGTCGTTGATGAGCCTTGGCGATGTTGGTGTGACACTCTCAAAGGGCGTACGCACCGTTAGCTGCACCTCTCTCTCGAACTCGCGTCTTACATGGCCATCATATATTGCCCACTCGCCCTCAAAGAGGGTATACTCCCTATCTGTCGCCCTGCGTACATAGAGCTGTGTTGTCTTGGGTGCTGTGCTCGAAGTTGTAACATTGCACTCGGCGCTAAGACCCTCGGCAATGCCATTGAGCAGATAGGTGTTTCCCTCCTCATGGTCGAAGACAATAAGCCTATACTGCACGTTGGGCACTATCGAATTACGCCTGTCGGTATATGGATTTTGAAGCGTCACCTGCACATCACACCCATTGGCAAGGTGAATATTCGTAAAGCCCTGAAGGCGTGTTCGAGAGAGCATGCGACACTCTGTCGTGTAGTGCAGGAAGTACTCGAACGAGACGCTTATTTCGCGCTTGGGTGTGAAGAGCGGATTGCCATTAGCGAAGCTTATGGTATCTCCATTATCATAGGCGCCATGGAGTCTATTACCACTCTCATCAACAGCATCGGCATCCGTCGTGTCGACAATAGCTCCTATGTTTAGACCCACGCGAGGCTCGCTAACACTCACCATGCCACTCTGCGACGCTGCCAGCGAGGAGGTGAAGGTGCGGTATGCCTTAAAGCCCATAGCAGCCTCAGCCATGCTCCCATCCACCGCACGATAGGCGCCACTCATCATAAGCCTCTTGAACAGCTCCGACTCCATGAAGCTACTGCGAAGCCTATACCCGCCACTCTTTATCACAGCATCAAGTAGCGCCTTGACCGATATAAAGGGGTGATATTCATGTGGCATCAACACTCGCTCTACGGCATAAATACTCGAGTTGACAGGGTCGGGGTAGCTATCGTGCTGAAGGGGGAGAAGGCGCACTGCCTGGTCGCCGCTCCAGGTACGCTCTATCTCGGCGATTGTATAGGGTATCTCGCACTCTATATCGCTCTTACTGAGCATTGTCAGCGCCGCCACCTTTGCCCACTCGGCACCGCCACGTCGCAAGCGAAGCGTGTAGCTACGCGTTGTGCCCGTCGAGGTAGATGTGATGAGCGTCGCAACACCCTCAAAGAGTGGTATGTCGTCCATCGTGAGCAACGCCTCATGCAACGTGTCATTGAATGACTCTGCACGGTGAATATCTGCGCCATAGAGCATGATACTATCAACCTCGGGTGTTGCCATAACCTCTACCTCTATATCCTCTCCCGAACGCCACGACTCTATATCGCGAAGCATCGACATATCGTAGCGGGGCATCACCTCCGAGGTGTTGAGCAGGGGCAACTCTATGCCGTCAATATACAAGCGCTTCATTTCGCACCTCCTTCCCATGGCTCCTCCACCTCTATTGTCATCTGCCTAAGCGTACCATGACTATCGAAATCTACATGACGACTACGAAGAGATATCGGGGTGAGGACCCCATCATCGAGTCGAAAGATGCGTGGCGAGAAGACAATCTCCGCAAGGCGCTCCATCTGCTGCGCTGGCTCGTATGCCGAGCATAGCCTGTAACATACCGTAGCGCTACTCAGCGGCACATATTGCCCAAGTGCCTCGTCACCCGCAGCTCCAACCTTGGCATCGTAGCTGACCCTTAAGCTGACAGGGAAGGTGTAACACTCTATGCCACCACGACTATTGAACCAGACGATGGTTGTGGCCGTGCTGCGCTTCTCGACCAACTCATAGAGGATTGTCACAATCTCCGATATGCCACTGTGGATGGTGACGCGCAGGTGTGTTACCGCCTCCGAGAGCCCAGTTGTCGGGATTACAATATCCATGGGGACGGTGCTCGCCTTTGATGAGTGGGTTGTTGTGTTGGTTGTACCGTGCATTACTTGCGTGACTATAAGGTTTGTCATGTTGGGGCTATTCAGCGTAAGGAGTATTGGCTCACCGCGCGGATGCTTCACACTCTCCTGCGGAGTTGTTAGGAGCGACGTCGAAATGGTATATGGGCGGTGAAAGAGCGAGAATGAGTGAGAGCTAACACCATTAGCGGTGATGTAGACTCGCTGTGACGATTGTGACGGGAGCATCGACACCTCGTCGGTAATCAGTGGCGGACTGCAACTCAAGTGTCTAAGATATGGCGCAATATCGACCGTTGCCTCGGTTACGCCGTATAGTCGGCGAGTGATTGTTTGCTTCGACGATAGCGCAACTTTTAGCTCCACGTCGCTCGGCTCGTCGAGTTCGGTATCGAACGACACGGGCAGTGGGTTGTGCCACGAAGAGCCATTTTGAGGGATAGATGTAAACTTCATAATATTCAATATTTTAATATTTGGTGGATTCCTTTTGTAGGACGCACTCACAGACCTTGCGGCAGGGCGGGATGAAAAGGCGCCAAAAGCGTTCAAAGATTGTTAATAGATGGTGTACGGATGTTTATACAATAATGTATAACGCATTAGTACTGATAGTTACACTTGTTGATAAATCCGCAAGGTCTATTGTGGATAGTGTTAATAAGTGCGTCAACTTGTGCGCCTCTTAATGTCGAATGACAGTGCAAATATACAACATGAAAATGCGTTTGTCAAGAGTTTTGGTTAAAAATTTTTACATTATTTTTTCATCCCGTATCAAACCTTTTAACACTCATCGAGTTAACGCATATAGGAAAATTGAAAAAAAATCGTTACATTTGCGCGGAATTAATTAATAGCATAAGAAAACTACCAATATCATGGCAGATAATTCAATACTAATTCGCCTCGATGGTCTGCGTCTGAAATATGAGGAGATAGGACAGAAGCTCACCGACCCCGAGGTCATTGCCGACGTCAAGCAGTTTGTGCAGCTCACCAAGGAGTACAAGGAGCTGGAGCCCATCATCGAGACATCGGAGCGCTTTCGCACCGCTTTGGCAAACCTCGCCGAGGCCAAGGATGTGTTAGCCAACGAGAAGGACGAGGAGTTCCGCGAGATAGCTCGCGAGGAGATAGCGACACTCGAGCCCGCCATCATGAAGATGGAGGAGGATATCAAGCTACTGCTTATTCCCAAAGATCCACAGGACGATAAGAACGCTATTGTCGAGATTCGTGGTGGTACGGGTGGCGACGAGGCGGCAATATTCGCTGGAGACCTATTGCGCATGTACACCAAGTATATCGAGTCAAAGGGTTGGCGCTACGAGATTACATCGTCATCCGAGGGCGCTGTGGGTGGCTACAAGGAGGTTGTGATGAAGGTTACGGGACAGAGCGTATACGGCACACTCAAGTATGAGTCGGGCGTGCACCGCGTGCAGCGTGTGCCACAGACCGAGACGCAGGGTCGTGTACACACCTCGGCAGCATCAGTAGCCGTACTCCCCGAGGCCGAGGAGTTCGATATCGAGATCTCGATGAACGATATCCGAAAGGATATATTCTGTGCATCGGGTCCTGGTGGCCAGTCGGTGAATACCACATACTCGGCAATCCGCCTTACCCACATACCAACAGGTATTGTTGTGCAGTGTCAGGACCAGAAGTCACAGCTCAAGAACTTCGATAAGGCGTTCGAGGAGTTGCGTACGCGTGTCTTCAACCTCGAGTACTCGAAGTATCTCGACGAGATAGCATCGAAGCGAAAGACGATGGTATCTACGGGTGACCGTTCGGCAAAGATTCGTACATACAACTACCCACAGGGTCGTATCACCGACCACCGCATAAACTACACCATCTACAACCTTTCGGCATTCATGGATGGCGACATTCAGGATGTAATAGACCAGCTCATCGTAGCCGAGAACGCCGAGCGCTTGAAGGAGAGCGAGTTGTAGCGCGGTCGTAAGTAGTGAGGATAGTTTAGCAGGTAGAATCTATACTTTGTAAAACTAAGAGCGACCACCTCATCGAGGCATGGTCGCTCTTTGCTTAGTGAGCGATGATTATGAAGCGAATATTGTTGTGTTTAGTGATGTGCCTTGTGAGCACCACCCTTTGGGCAGACTACCCTGAGCGCGCTGCTGTAGCACGCGAGGCTGGCAAGAAGATGGTTGTCAAGGAGTGGAAGACTACGCCCGATGGCAAGAAGAGGTGGGTGGACCATGCCGAGGTGTATAATGCCCAGGGGCAGCTTGTCGAGGAGGCGGAGTATAGCGACTTCGGTACTCGCCTTGCGTGGCGTGCCGAGTTCGAGTATAACGAGCAGGGGCAACTTGTCACCGAGCGCATATACAACGAGCGCAACAAGTTAGACAAGGTGCGTAAGTTCGAGTACAACGACGCTGGTGTCTGCGTGCGCCGCCTCAACTACTCGGCAAATGGCACCCTTAATTCATACCGTCAGTTCGAGTTCGTCTTCGAGTAATAATGGAATACGAGAGTTTGACATACGAGGGGCTTAACAATCTTGAGGTGTGGCAACGCATGGGTGTCATCACCCTCGATGAGATGCGCTCGGTCAAACTCATGAACCGCATCGACACGAAGTATGTAGTCAGCGAGGCGGAGGTGTTGGAGCTACTGAATAGGGCTGCCGCAGCAGGGTATAGGGTGCAGGTTATAGGCTCTGTGCGTGCCTGCCGCTACGACACGCTGTACTACGATACGCCACAGCGCGACATGTACATCGTGCACCACAACCAGCAGCTCACACGCCAGAAGATACGCACCCGCACCTATCTCGACAACGACCTCTCGTTCTTCGAGATTAAGATGAAGAGTAACCGTGGCCGCACACGCAAGAGGCGAGTGGAGATAGAGCGTTCGGCGTTCCTCAACTTTCAGGCGAGTAGCTCGGCAACAGAGCTTCTCGATGACCACTCGTGGTACAATGCCGAGGAGCTTACACCAGCACTCTCGACACGCTTTACGCGCATCACGCTTGTCAACGCCGAACTTTCGGAGCGACTGACAATCGACATGGCGCTACGCTACGAGGATATGCGCTCGGGGAGCACCGCTATGGTAGAGCGCATGGCCATTGTCGAACTTAAGCAGGATGGGCGCACCATGTCAAAGATGCGACAGATACTTCTTCAGATGCGCGTGCCACCACTCAAGGTGAGCAAGTACTGCATAGGTACTGTGCTAACGGTCGAGGGCGTAAAGTGCAACCGCTTTAAGGCGAAGCTACGCGACATCGAGAAGCGCCTCGGAGGGCTGAATGTCGCAACAACAGATAACAAATAGTGATAAATGAGAGATATTATGGTAGATTCTGAATTGTCTGGTTTCCCAACAGGAGGTGACCCAGAGATGATTGCAATGCAGCGAATGAACGAAAACATCTTTGACCTATCGAGATTTGAGCTATCGCCCTCGGTGGAGCTGTGCATACAGTTTCTCTTTAACATTGTGATGTGCTCGGTGTTGATATGGCTCTTCTACTACCCCAAGGGGCGTCGTAAGGAGTTTGCAACAACCTTTATGCTCTTCTCGGCAGCGGTGTTCCTCTTGCTACACTTCATGGGTGGCGTGAGCCTCGATATCACCGTAGGTCTCGGACTATTCATGATTTTCGGTATCATGCGCTACCGCACGGAGATGGTGCCCATTCGTGAGATGACCTACCTCTTCTTGACAATAGCCCTATCGGTTGTCAATGGCATCAACAACCTCGACGATAAGCTAATACTTGCCAACGCACTGCTCATCATCCTACTTCTGGTTGTGGAGTATGTCGTTGTTCGTCGCCGCGAGGCATCGCGCTTGGTGTGCTACGAGCGCATAGAGCTAATACAGCCCGAGCGCCGCAAGGAGCTTATAGCGGACCTTGAGAAGCGTCTGGGTCACAAGGTGTTGCGCGTGGAGATTGGCAGTGTTGACTTCCTACGCGATGTGGCATTCCTCAAGGTGTACTACCGTCCACAGCAGGGTGATTGTTCGACAACAGACCCAACGATGAAGATTAACGAGAAGAGTGCGTTTAACTCATAAACAGCTACGATAATGAAGAGATTGATTACCACCTGCATGATGCTCTGCATAGCATCCATTGCATGGGCACAGAGCGAGCCAGAGCCGCTACGTCGTAATACCAATGACCTGCGTGGACGTGCCGAGGCGGCATTCGAGTGGGAGCCTGTCAAGAACCTCTCGTTTGAGGCATCGTTGCAACTACGTCTCAAGGAGGACTTTTCGACCGTAGACCGCTTCCAGACTACCATAGGTGCCGAGTATGAGGTGTGCAAATACTTCAACGTGGGCGTCGACTACGCACTTATCAATGGCCACGAGCGCACGGGGTGGGATAAGCCACGCCACCGCCTCAATGCCAACTTGGAGGGTGTTGTCAACATTGGTCGTGTCGAACTATCGTTGCGCGAGAGGTTGCAGACAACCTTCCGCACAGACTCGGTTAATCGCTATGAGAAGCCTCAAAACCAGATGGTCTTGCGCTCACGCCTTATGGCCGAGTACTCAATACGCCACTCACGATGGACGCCATATCTACTCTTTGAGCTACACAATACGCTCAACGCACCGGGTGTTGTCATGAACTATAAGGAGGATGACTTCTACTACGACAACTACATCACGCGCTATCGTGCTGGCATAGGTGCCAAGTTGCGCATCGACCGCAACCACCGCCTCGACTTCTACTACTATTTCGACTATGACCGTGGCTACAATATCGACTACAAGGGCAATAAGGGAGACCTCAAGGGCTTTGTTGAGGAGAACGAGTGCCGCCACATCATAGGCATAAGCTATAAATTCAAGCTCTAACCATGCGCAGTCTATTAGCTCTCATACTCTCAATTATCGGCATAGGCACGCTCTATGCCCAGAAGCCAATGTATGTTGTTGGCGGCAAGGTTGTTGAGAGCATCGACGACATACCTCACGAGAATATCGAGCGCATTGATGTACTGCCTGCCGACGAGGCGACGATTGCCGAGTGGGGCAGTGCGGCACACGAGGGTGTCATCATCGTCACATTGCGCTACGACACCCCAGCGACCTTCAACGCCGAGGGCGTCGATAACTTCACCGACTACCTCGCTAATACCGTAGCGTGGAGCGATAAGATGGCTGCCGAGCGCGTGTCGCTACGCATAAAGGTCGACTGTGAGGGTCGTGCCACGATAGAGGAGGTGCTGCAAGCCACATCGCGCCCATTCTTGAAGCGTGTGCAGAGGGCTATCAACGAGGCGCCACTGTGGAGTCCCGCCATGCGTGATGGCGTGGCTGTGGAGAGCATACATTTAGTCAACCTACTGCTACCCAAAGGCAAAAGACTCCCCGAGGAGCATGCCGTAATATTCATATAACCAACAACCACCGCGATGATTACCCCGCTCGATATCCCTACCACACCTGCCGAGAGCCTCACGCTCTTGGACCTTCAACGCATGGTGCGGTCGACACTCGAGGGGCGCTTTGCCAACCCCTTGTGGATAAGTGCCGAGATATCGGAGCTAAAGGTTAACCGCTCGGGGCACTGCTACCTCAACCTCGTTGAGAAGGGCATGACGGATGGAGCACCGCGTGCCGAGGCGCGTGCCGTGATATGGCGTTCGGCATACAGCGCCATAGCCTCGAAGTTCGAGCGGGCGACGGGTGCTACGCTCACAAGTGGCATCAGGGTACTCGTCCGTGTTGTTGTCACCTACCACGAGATATATGGTTTCTCGTTGCAGATTGTCGACCTCGACGCGAGCTATACGCTTGGTGACATAGAGCGTCGTCGTCGCGCCACCATAGCACAGCTTCAGGAGGATGGCGTGTGGGATATGAACCGCGAGTTGGAGCTACCGCGCCCAACACTCCGCATAGCTGTGGTGTCGAGTGCTACGGCAGCAGGCTATCGCGACTTTATGAATGAGTTAGCTCGTGCCCCATACCGCTATCGGGTGACACTCTTCGAGAGCCTTATGCAGGGAGAGATGGCCGAGGATAGTATTATCGAGGCGCTATCAAATATCGCAATGCGAGAGGAGGAGTTCGATGTGGTGGCTATAATACGCGGTGGTGGCTCTGTTAGCGACCTTGCGCTCTTCGACTCCTACCTTATTGCCTCGCATGTTGCGCAGTTCCCGCTGCCCGTAATCACTGGCATAGGCCACGATAAGGATACCTCTGTGACGGATATGGTTGCCCACACGATGTGTAAGACACCTACGGCGGTGGCAGCGCTATTTGTAGAGCTTGTAGATGCCGAGGTGGAGTACCTATACCTTGCCGAGGGCAAGCTACTTAACCTCGCCGAGCAGATGCTCCGCGAGTACGACAGCCAGCTACGCCTTCGCGAGAGGGATATATTTGCTATCAGCCGCGAATATCTACTCGACCAGAGTCACCATATAGAGACCGCGCACCGCTCGATTATGGAGCAGGCACAGCAGATTGTAGATGACCAGAGGCGCTATCTTTCGCAGGCCGAGCATCTTGTCGAGTCACACTCGGTGGATAACATCCTGCGCTTGGGCTTTGCAGTGCTACGCGGCGAGGATGGTCTGATAAATAGCAATCGCACACTCTCGCAGGGTGCGATAATAACCATAGAGCGTAGGGATGATATCGTCACCGCCGAGGTGCGAAACGTAACGAAAAAGAGAAGTTAAGATATATGGCAAAGAGAGTAACTAAAAAGGCGATGTCTTATAGCGAGGCATCTGCGGAGTTGGAGAGCATCCTAACACGCATGCGCTCCAAGGAGTTGGGCATTGACGAGCTTGCCGATGCAGTACGCCGTGCCCAGGAGCTTATCGCGATATGCCGCGCACATCTTCAGGATGTGGGTAGCGAGCTACAAAAGATTAGCGATGAGACACTTTAGACGAGAGACTTTAAGGGTATAATAGGCGATGAAGGGCTTTATACGCTGGATACTAAACCACATACCACGCCGCTGGTTGCAGCGCATGGCGGGCTGGGGAGTGCCCATCTTGGGACTCTTCTACCTCGGTCGTGCGCGCCGCTGCCCGATATGTGGCACGCGCCGTCGTCGCTTTCTCCCATACGGTTATGTCACCTCGCGTGAAGATGCTCTCTGTCCGCGCTGTCTCGCCCTCGAGCGTCACCGCATGATATGGCTATGGCTGGAGCGTAATACGGAGCTCTTCACCGAGCGCCCCACGCTACTACATATCGCTCCCGAGGTATCGCTCATGCGCCACTTCAAACGCCTATATCGTGGCACCAATGGCTACATAACCGCCGATTTGGAGTCGCCCTTGGCCGATAAGCACTTCGACGTACAAGATATTCCGTTGGAGGAGCGTTCTATAGATGTCATCATCTGCAACCACCTACTCGAACATGTCGAGGATGATGGTCGTGCCATGGCGGAGTTGTACCGCATAATGCGCCCAGGGGGATGGGGCATAATGCTTGTACCCGAGGATCGTAGCCGCGCCATAACCTTCGAGGATGACTCGATAACGGATAGAGAGGAGCGAACACGCCTCTTTGGCCAGTATGACCATCGCCGTGTGTATGGCAGAGACTACGACGAGCGACTTAGGCGCGCAGGCTTCATCGTAGAGCGCATCGCCTTTGCCGAGCAACTCAGCGACGAGGAGCGTAGGTTGTATAGCGTAGGTAGCGATGATATGGTGATAGTTCGCCGACCCTTGGATAATTGATAACACTGTTAAGATGAACGCATTAGATAGATATAAACCACTTCGCGATATCGTGGCATCATCCTTCTCGGAGCATACACAGAGGATGGTAGACCATGCGTTGCTCTATGCCGACGAGGCACTCGAGGGCATTACGCGCTACGATGGTAGCCCCATGCTCGACCATGGTGTTGCCGTAGCACATATCGTCGTTGAGCGAATAGGCCTTGGTCGTAACTCGACGATTGCTGCCATCATCCACGATATTGTGCGCATTGTCGTTCAGGAGCGCCCCGATGAGCTTACGACACTTGCCGAGCAGGTGCGCCGCGACTATGGTGACGAGGTGTGGGGCATAGCACTTGCCCTCGCCAAGATATCGGATATCAAGCTCAAGGCATCGAAGGAGCAGGCGTCGGACTTCCGCGACATGATTGTATCCTACTCCGAAGACCCGCGAGTGATACTCATCAAGCTCGCCGACCGCCTCGAGGTTATGCGCTCACTCGGGATATTCCCCGAGAAGAAGCGCCTGAAGAAGAGCTGGGAGAGCATGAACCTATATGCCGAGATAGCCCACAAACTCGGCTTGTATAGCATTAAGAGTGAGCTTGAAGATTTGTCGCTGAGCTATATTGAGCCAAAGGAGTATAACAACATTGTCGAGCAGCTCAAGGAGAGTGAGAGTGAGCGTCGCGCCTTTATCGAGGAGTTCCTGCGCCCCATACGCGAGAAGCTCGATAAGGAGGGCATAAACTACCACATCAAGAGCCGCACAAAGTCGATATTCTCCATCTTCCAGAAGATGCGCAAGCAGCGCGTTGACTTTACGGGTGTCTACGACATCTTCGCCCTGCGCATCATTATAGAGTGTCCGCCCGAGAGGGAGAAGGCCTTATGTTGGACGGTGTACTCGCATGTCACCGACCTATATATGCCCAACCCCGAGCGTATGCGCGACTGGATAAGCATCCCCAAGTCGAATGGCTACGAGTCGCTACACACCACCGTGCAGACGGGTGATGGCCGTTGGGTGGAGGTGCAGATACGCACCGAGCGCATGGACGAGGTTGCCGAGCGTGGCATTGCTGCCCACTGGCGATATAAGGGCGTTAAGCAGAGCGGCATGGGTGCCGAGGAGTGGTTAGGCAAGCTACGCGAGTTGTTGGAGAGCACCACCTCCGAGACTATCGCCCACCGCTTCGAGGCGAAGCCCGCGCAGGGTGAGATATTCGTCTTTACCCCCTCGGGCGATATCCGCAAGCTCCCCGAGGGTGCTACGGTGCTCGACTTTGCATTCGACATACACACCTCCATAGGCTCATCGTGCGTAGGTGGCAAGGTGGGAGGTAGGGTTGTGCCCATCAAGGAACAACTACATAATGGCGACATCTGCGAGGTACTCACACGCCGCGACCAGACACCCAAGGCCGACTGGCTGACGATATGTGTCACCTCGAAGGCACGCTCGCGCATACGCATATACCTACGCGAGCAGCGACAGAAGCATGCGCGTCTTGGCCGCGAGGAGTTAGAGCGTAAGATTAAGAATTGGAAGATTGAGGTATCTATCGACGAGGCGGTGTCGTACCTATGTAAGCACTATAAGATGCGTCGTGGCAACGACCTATATATGCTTATTGCCGATGCCAAGGTCGACATGATAGAGCTCAAGGAGGTACTTCAGCGCTGGCTCTCGGGCGAGGCCGACGAGGAGCGACGTCAGGCGGCTGCCGAGGTTGAAGAGCGCAAGCTGCGCCTACGCGAGGAGCGTGGCGACGAGGGTACACAGCGTAGTAGCGACGCCTTGGTCATCGACGAGAGTATAAACAACATAGAGTATAAGTTGGGACGCTGCTGCAACCCAATCAAGGGTGACGATATCTTCGGCTTTGTGACCATCAACGCTGGCATCACCATCCATCGTAGCGACTGCCCCAATGCACGACGCATGCGCGAGCGCTACCCCTACCGAGTGCTTGAGGCGCGCTGGAGAGAGGGTGCCCATGGTGCATTCCGCATCACCGTAGGCATCACGGCTGCCGACATCCCTGGCTTGGCAACCACGATTATGGACGTGGCAAGCAAGGAGCTTAAGCTCTCTGTTCGCGGCATTAACTTCACGCCCAAGGGCGATGGCACAGCCTCGGCAGAGCTATCGGTAGAGGTGCCGAGTGCTGGTGTGTGCGATATGCTGATGCACTCTTTGCGCCGCATCAAGGGCATCAAAAACGTATATAGAATAAACTAAAGTGGAACATCCCAAATAACCTAAAACTATGAACCTTACGGATATTCGCCCACCTTGGGGCGACACACTCACAACATGTGCCATCACCGTTGCCGACCTCGAGGGCATTGTCATCTACCAGAACGAGCGCTCTATCGCCGTTAATGGCGATGTGCGTGGTCGTTCGATGCTCCCCTGCCACTCGGAGCATTCGCGACAGATTATCGAGCGCCTCATCACCAATGCCGAGAACAACGTATATACCATCGAGAAGCGCGGCCTGCGTAAGATGATATACCAGACGCCATGGTATGCCGAGGGTAAGGTTGCGGGCTTGGTGGAGTTCTCGTTGGAGATTCCCGAGAGTATGCCCCACTACGTTAGAGAGTAGTATACATCATAAATAGAAATTACTAAACTACGGATACTATGTCAATTATCAGACTTACCAAGGAGTTTACGTTTGAGGCAGCCCACATGCTCGAGGGCTACGATGGTTTGTGCCGCGAGATTCATGGTCACTCGTATCGTCTCTTCGTCACAGTCAAGGGCGAGCCACAGAGCGACCCCGACTCACCAAAACTCGGTATGGTCATGGACTTTGGAGTACTCAAGCGCATTGTCAACGAGCAGATTGTCGACCGTCTCGACCACTCGCTCATGATGCGCAATACGCTCGCTGCCGAGGATACCATGGCGGCCCTTGGCGCTCGCTTCACAAGGGTTATACTCACCGAGTATCAGCCCACATGCGAGAATATGCTCGCCGACTTTGCCGAGCGTCTCCTCGGTGCTCTGCCCGACGACATCGAGCTTCACTCACTACGCCTACACGAGACTGCCACATCGTTTGCCGAGTGGTACGCATCGGATAACTTCTAATTTATAAATCGTAGCTACGGATGGCTAAACGACTATTTCTTATCGACGCCTACGCGCTGATATACAAGTACTACTACGCCTTTATGGGACGCCCCATGCGCAACCGCGAGGGGTTGAATACCTCGGTTGTCTTTGGCTTCACCAAGTTCTTGCGCGACATACTCAAGCGCGAGAAGCCCGACCTTGTGGGTGTCGCCTTTGACCCCCCTGGAGGATGCTTCCGCCGCGATATCTTCCCCGAGTATAAGGCTAATCGCCCTCCAACACCCGAGGATATAAAGCTCTCGGTGCCATACGTCAAGCGTCTGCTGGAGGCTATGCGCATACCCATCCTCGAGGTCAAGGGCTTCGAGGCGGACGATGTTATTGGCACACTCGCCAAGCAGGGCGTGAGCGCCGGATATAGCGTCTATATGGTCACTCCAGATAAGGATTATGGACAGCTTGTGGGACACAACTGCGTGATATACAAGCAGAAGGGTGACGACACCGAGATTGTCGACACTGCCGCCATAGAGCAGAAGTATGGCTTTGGCGACCCACTGCTCGTGCGCGACATGCTCGCGCTATGGGGCGACTCGTCGGATAACATCCCTGGCGTGCCAGGCATCGGCGAGAAGGGTGCGTGCAAGCTCGTACGCGAGTGGGGCACGGTGGAAAACATACTTGCGAATAGCGATAAGATTGGCGGCAAGACGGGTAGGAACATTGCCGAGTGGGGCGATAAGCTACGCCTTGCCAAGGAGCTTACGACGATACGTTTAGATGCACCCATAGAGCTTGACACAGAGGCTCTTACCATTGCGACACCCAACTATACGGAGCTACGAGCTCTATATGCCGAGCTCAACTTCACGCTCTTCATGCGCGACTTGGAGAATGTTGCACCCGACGTTGCACCTACCGAGGGGCCAAAGCAGGAGCCACAGATACAGCTTCAGGAGGTGGCACGCGCCAAGGCCGAGGTGCGTCGCAAGGCGAAGATGGAGGGTCAGGGTGACCTCTTTGCCATGTTCGACAGCCAGCCTGCGGAGCAACAACCCGCAGAGCCAGCAACGCAGGTCGTCGCCATGGAGGAGGAGCCATCGGTGCGCAACGCAAGTAACACGCCACACGAATACCACATCGTAAATAGCTCGGAGGAGCTACGCCAGATGTGCGACTATCTCGCTACGTTCGAGGAGTTTGCATTCGACAGCGAGACTACGGGCATAGACCCCATTAGTTGTACCATCGTAGGTCTCTCGTTCGCTGCCGAGCCACACAAGGCGTGGTACGTTCCGATGACACACAGCCGCCGAGGCGACTATCTCGACATCCTACGCCCTCTGCTCGAGAATAGCGCTATAACGAAGATAGGTCAAAACATCAAGTACGACCTGCTTGTACTGCGCCGCTTGGGTGTCGAGGTGCGTGGACGTAAGATAGATACGATGCTTCTACACTACCTGCTGGATGCCGAGTCGCGCCACAATATGAACTACCTCGCCATGCGCTACCTCAACTACGAGCCTATCGCCATCGAGACGCTTATAGGTAAGGGGGCGAAGCAGCTGACGATGGATATTGTTAACATAGAGCGTGTTGCGGAGTATGCTGCCGAGGATGCCGATGTCACACTACGCCTCAAGAGGGTGCTCTACGACGAGGTGTCGAAGCAGGGCATGCTCGACCTATATCACAATATCGAGGAGCCTATGATTGACATTCTCGTCGACATGGAGCTCGAGGGTGTGACCATAGATAGCGCCGCCCTTGCGGAGTATGCCGTGGCACTTCGCGCCAAGCTACAACAGCTCGAGGAGGAGGTGCGCACCATGGCCGAGGAGCCCGAGCTGAACATCAACTCGTCGCGACAACTTGGCGAGGTGCTCTTTGCGAAGCTACGCATCGCCGCAAAGCCCAAGATGACAAAGACCAAGCAGTTCTCAACCGACGAGGAGTATCTGCAAGGCTTTGCCCACGACTTCCCCATCGTAGGCAAGATTCTCGAGTATCGTGGCGTGAAGAAGCTGCTATCGACCTACGTCGAGGCACTGCCCGAGCTTGTGAATAGTGAGACGGGACATATACATACATCATATAATCAGGCTGTTACGGCAACAGGACGACTCTCGTCGACAAATCCCAACCTGCAAAATATACCCATCCGCGACGAGTTAGGCAAGCCTATCCGCGCAGCCTTCGTACCATCTGACAAGGAGCACACGCTGGTGGCTGCCGACTACTCGCAGATAGAGCTTCGCCTTATGGCGCACCTCAGTGGCGATGAGGCTCTTGTGGAGGCATTCCTCAGCGGTAAGGATATACACTCTGCCACAGCAGCACGCCTCTACCATAAGAGTCCCGAGGAGGTGACCCCCGATGAGCGTCGTCGCGCCAAGACTGCTAACTTCGGCATCATCTACGGCATCTCGGCATTCGGCCTTGCACAGCGCTTGGATATCCCCAACCGCGAGGCCAAGGAGCTTATCGAGAGCTACTTTGCGAGCTACCCAGGCGTCAAGGCATATATGGAGCGTGTTGTTCGTGAAGCTGCCGAGCGAGGCTATGTAGAGACTATGTTCCATCGCCGCCGCATGCTACACGACATAACATCCGCCAATCGCACGGTGCGCGGTCTTGCCGAGCGCAACGCCATAAATGCCCCAATACAGGGCTCGGCTGCCGACATCATGAAGTTGGCGATGGTCGAGATAGGACGCCGCTTCCGCGAGGAGGGCATACGCTCAAAGATGATTATGCAGGTGCACGACGAGGTTGTCATCGACACACTTGTCGAGGAGCTTGACGCGGTGAAGAGAGTTGTTAAAGAGGCGATGGAGGGTGTTGCAACACTCAGCGTGCCACTAACGGTGGAGGTCAACGACGGAGCAACATGGCTCGATGCCCACTAATCCTATCCCTATATTATATATAAATAGGTGTGACCTTTATTGGGCCACACCTATTCTTATATAGAGTCAATATTCGGCTTACGCCTTGGTAACGGCAATCTTCAATGGTGCCTCGTCGATATCCGAGTCGACAACGAACTCGCCAGCGGGCGTAGCCACGGCCTTAACCTCGACGGCCAAGGTCTGCTGTGCTATGTAGTCGGCGAAGCTCTCGACAGCGGGCGTTGTAAGCTCCGTAGCCTCAATCTCCACGCCTATCTTATCTGTAACCTCGAAGCCAGACTCCTTACGGATATTCTGGATGCGGTTGACAAGCTCACGAGCAACACCCTCACGACGAAGCTCGTCGGTGATGGTGATATCGAGGGCAACGGTTAGCTTACCTTCGGATGCCACCAACCACCCTGGCATATCCTCCGAGGTAATCTCGAAGTCGGCAGCCGTAACAACAACCTGCTGGCCGTTAACCTCGAGCGTGGTCTCGGCATTAGCCTCGATAGCGGCAATCTGCTCCTGCGTGAAGGTCGCTACGAGTGCCGACATAGGCTTGGCAAGCTGTGCATAGCGCTGGCAGAAGGCCTTGAAGTTGAGCTTGATGCGCTTGGTGATGATGCCCGTAGTATCCGAGATAAGCTCTATATCCTTGACATTCACCTCGTTCATGATAAGCGCACGCACCTTCTCGATATGTGCGGCCATAGCCTTGTCGAGAACAGGGATGATAATCTTGGTGAGTGGCTGACGCACCTTGATGTTTACCTTGCGGCGTAGGGCGAGTACCATTGACGAGGCACGCTGTGCGAGCGACATCATCTGCTCGAGCTCCTCGCTGATAAGTGCGGTATTGCACTTGGGGTACTCGGCGAGGTGTACGCTCGACTCCGTGTGGCGGCCACTTACGGCGTTGAGGTCGCAGAAGATGCGGTCGGTGATGAATGGCGCGATAGGTGCTGCCAACATCACTACGGTCTCCAAGCAGGTGTATAGCGTCTGGTATGCTGCGAGCTTATCCTCGGTGAGCTCACCGCCCCAGAAGCGCTTACGGTTGAGGCGCACATACCAGTTCGAGAGGTTCTCGTTAACAAACTGGTCGATGCGGCGTGCCGCAGGTGTTGGGTCGTACTCCTCGAGCGAGGTGGTGACATCGCGGACGAGTGAGTTAAGCTCCGAGAGTATCCAGCGGTCAATCTCGGGACGCTTAGCTACGGGCACCTCTGCTTCGCTACCTGTGAAGCCATCGATGTTGGCATAGAGGGCGAAGAACGAGTAGGTGTTGTACAGTGTGCCGAAGAACTTACGGCGGCACTCGTCAACGCCATCGACATCGAACTTGAGGTTGTCCCATGGCTGCGAGTTTGATATCATATACCAGCGTGTAGCGTCGGCACCATACTTCTTCAATACCTCGAAGGGGTCTACGGCATTGCCCAAGCGCTTCGACATCTTATTGCCATTCTTGTCGAGTACCAAGCCGTTAGAGATGATATTCTTGAAGGCTACCGAGTCGAAGAGCATCGTAGCTATGGCGTGCAAGGTGTAGAACCAGCCGCGTGTCTGGTCGACGCCCTCGGCGATGAAGTCGGCGGGGTATATCTGGTCGAAGCCCTCCTTATTCTCGAAGGGGTAGTGCACCTGCGCGTAGGGCATAGCTCCCGAGTCGAACCATACGTCGATGAGGTCGGGCTCACGACGCATAGGCTCACCCTTCGACGATACGAGGATGATGTTGTCGACATAGGGGCGGTGTAGGTCGATATTCTCTGTCGAGTAGTTCTCCTTCGACATGTCGCCCACCTTGAAGTTCTTGTATGGGTTCTCCGCCATCACGCCTGCTGCAACGGCCCTCTCAATCTCGGCGATAAGCTCCTCGATAGAGCCTATGCACTTGAGCTCGGTGCGGTCCTCGGTAGCCCAGATGGGGAGTGGTGTGCCCCAGAAGCGCGAGCGCGAGAGGTTCCAGTCGTTGATATTCTCGAGCCACTTGCCGAAGCGACCAGTACCCGTAGACTCGGGCTTCCAGTAGATGGTCTTGTTCAAATCCATCATGCGCTCGCGAAGTGCCGTGGTGCGGATGAACCATGAGTCCAAGGGGTAGTACAACACGGGCTTGTCGGTACGCCAGCAGTGTGGGTAGTTGTGCGTGTGCTTCTCTATCTTGAACACCTTGTTCGACTCCTTGAGCTTGATAGAGATGTAGATGTCGAGGTTCTCGGCGGCGGCAGCGGCCTTCTCGTCGTAGCGGCCATCGACGGTAAACTGTGGGTCGTAGGCGTTCTTCACGAAGCGTCCCTCGTACTCGTCGTAGGCAGCGTCTACGCACTCGGCGGCGAACCTCTCGTCGAGCTCTGCCTTGAGGTAGAACTTACCCGTGAAGTCGACCATGGGTCGTGTCTCGCCACGCTTGTTAATCATGAAGAGCGATGGTATGCCCGCCTGACGCGCCACGAAGGCGTCGTCGGCACCAAAGGTGGGTGCTATATGTACGATACCCGTACCATCCTCGGTGGTCACATAGTCGCCAAGGATTACACGGAAGGCCTTTGCTGATGCCTCCCTCCAGTTACCCTGCTCGTCGGCCTCCACAGGCTTAACCCATGGCAGCAGCTGCTCGTAGTGCATGCCCTCGAGCTCCGTGCCGCGCCACTTGCCCACAACCTCGAAGGGTATGAGCTTGTCGCCAGCCTTATAGTCGTCGAGAGCTATGCCCTCGGCCTTCTTGTTGAAGATAGAGTAGAGCAGAGGCTCTGCCACTACGGCGGTAATCTTCTCGGCGGTGTAGGGGTTGTATGAGCGTACTGCTACGTAGTCAATCTTGGGGCCTACGCAGAGTGCTGTGTTCGAGGGGAGTGTCCATGGTGTTGTCGTCCATGCGAGGAATACGGGAGTACCCCAGCCCTCCATCTCGGCCTTGGGGTCGAGGATGCGGAACTGTGCCGTACATGTGGTATCCTTAACATCGCGGTAGCAGCCTGGCTGGTTGAGCTCGTGTGTCGAGAGGCCTGTGCCTGCTGCGGGCGAGTAGGGCTGTATGGTGTAGCCCTTGTATAGTAGGTTCTTCTCGTAGAGCTGCTTGAGGAGCCACCAGAGGGTCTCGATGAACTTATTGTCGTAGGTGATATAGGGGTCGTCCATATTCACCCAGTAGCCCATCTTGTGTGTTAGGTCCTCCCAGATGTCGGTAAACTCCATCACCGCCTCGCGGCACTGCTTGTTATACTCCTCGATGGTTATCTTCTTGCCTATATCCTCCTTTGTGATGCCGAGCCTCTTCTCGACGCCAAGCTCCACAGGTAGACCGTGTGTATCCCAGCCTGCCTTGCGGTGTACGAGGTAGCCCTGCTGTGTCTTGTAGCGGCAGAATACATCCTTGATGGTACGCGCCATGACATGGTGGATGCCTGGTGTTCCATTTGCCGAGGGGGGACCCTCATAGAAGACGAAGGTGGGGTGACCCTCGCGTGTTGTTATGCTCTTGTGAAAGGTGTCGTCCTTGGTCCAGCGTGCCAGCATCTCGTCGGCAACGCCCGAGAGGTCGAGACCCTTATACTCATTAAACTTGCTCATTGCTAATTGCTAATTACTGATTTCTAACTGCTCGTTGCTCTACTCCTCCTCGTCGTCGTCGTCACTCTCGGCCATGGTGGTGTAGACATTTGTCACGTCGTCATCCTCCTCGAGGTGCTCGATGAGCTTGTTTACAGCCTCGCGCTGCTCTGGGGTGAGCTCCTTCTGGTCTGTTGGGATGCGTACCGACTCACCCGATACGAGCTCGAAGCCCTTCTCCTCAATCCATGTCTGAATCTGACCGAACGACTCGTAGGCGGCATATACCGTCACCTCGCCCTCCTCGGCGTAGAACTCGTCGACGCCAAAGTCAATCATCTCCAACTCCAGCTCCTCGAGGTCGGCACCTGCCGTAGGCTTGAACTTAAATACGCACTTGTGCTCGAACATGAAGCCTACCGAGCCCGATGTGCCGAGTGCGCCACCATACTTGTTGAAGTACATGCGCACCGATGCTACGGTACGGTTAGTGTTGTCGGTGGCTGTCTCGACGAGCACGGCGATGCCGTGAGGGCCATAACCCTCGTATATCATCTCCTTGTAGTCGGCAGAGTCCTTGTCTGTTGCACGCTTGATGGCGCGCTCAACATTCTCCTTGGGCATATTCTCCGACTTGGCATTCTGCAACAACAGACGCAGACGGAGGTTCGATGCTGGGTCGGGACCCGACGCCTTTACAGCCATCTCTATCTCCTTGCCAATCTTCGTAAATACGCGCGCCATGTGTCCCCAGCGCTTCATCTTTCTCGCCTTGCGATACTCAAATGCTCTTCCCATAGTGTTAAAGTTTTATGTTTTTGTTATCGTCTCTTACCATATATATATGCATAATGGCGCAAAGATAGTAAAAAAATTTGAAAACTCAAAGCAAAGCGACGAAAGAGGTTGTTGGAGCTTCGCTTGGGAGGGGCTTTGCTTGGTTGGGCGCAGGCGGAGCCTGCTTCATCGGGCGCTTCGCTTCATCGGGCGCTTCGCTTGGGAGGGCGCAGGCGGTGCCTGCTTCATCGGGCGGGAGCAAAGCTCCCTTAATCGGGCGCAGGCGGAGCCTGCTTTATCGGGCGGGAGCAAAGCTCCCTTTATCGGGCGCAGGCGGAGCCTGCTTGGTTGGGCGCAGGCGGAGCTTGCTTCTCTTTTGGCTTAGTAGTAACGTTAGTAACATTAGTAACGCATGGTAACATTGGTAACGCATGGTAACACCCCCGTTACTCGCGTTACTCGCGTTACTGCGTTACTCGACTTTCTATCAAAAGTAGAAAAAATATTTGTTAAAATACTTGACAACGGCATTAAAATGTTGTATATTTGCAGTGGATATCCAACTTAACAACCGAGGGTTCAACATCGCGATATACCCTCACATGTCCAACCACTGATATATACCTATATAAATCTATATATATATAAATATATATAGCAGGGGAGGTATATTCATAAATCTACTTCGTACATATTATGAATCAAAGTAACATGGATTTACTTGTCGACAGAGTAATGTCGAGTAAATCATTTAACTCACCTATCGCTCCCGACAGCGAGGAGGCGATAGCTCGTGAAGCTCGTAAGCTCGAATACGACCTTGCCGAGGAGCGCGTAAAGCCCTACATCGTAGATATGACCAAGGAGCTACCAGCCATAGAGCCATTAATAAGTATTAATGGTAGCTGTGTATGCTCGCGTGGTAACATCTCGGCAATATGTGGCGAGGCGAAGAGCAAAAAGACATTTCTTGCATCTGCCCTTGTAGCCTCCGCCATGGCTGTGCCCTCGAGGCTTATCGACAACTTCAAGAATGTCGATAAAAACCCTTCGCTCAATGTCTTATGGGTAGACACCGAGCAGGGTGAGCACCATGTGCGTAGGGTCATCCAGCGCATGACGATGATGACAGGCGCAGGCGTTGTAGGGGCGATTGCCGAGCCACGCCTGACGACATTGGCGCTACGCGAGTTAGCACCCCACGAGCGCAAGGCGAGGATATACGATGCCATGCGCCTACTACCCTACGACATTGTCGTCATTGATGGCATTGCCGACCTCCAGCGTAACACCAACGACTTGGAGGAGAGCGATGCTTTAGTGTCGGAGCTTATGGCGCTATCGACACTATCTAATACACATATAATCTGTGTGTTACACACCAATCCTGGCTCGGACAAGGCACGCGGTCACCTCGGCTCGTCGTTGCAGCGTAAGGCGGAGACCGTACTCTTCGTGCATCGTGCTGGCGACAGCTCTATTGTCGAGCCTCAGTTCTGCCGCAACGAACCCTTCGAGCGCTTTGCCTTTAGCATCAGCGAGGAGGGCATACCCCAGCTGTGTGCCCTGCCCATGGCTACCGACGTACGTAACGAGGTGGTTGCCATTGTCGAGGATATGTATGGCGGTACTATCGAGCGTAGTACGCTGGTTAATAAACTTATAGAGACGTTTAATTGTAGCGATAAGAGCGCCCAGATGCGCATCAAGCGCCTTGTGGATAGGGGCTTGCTTACCACTTCGGGGAACATGGTCTCCTCATGCTCTTTTGAGACGAGTAACGCGAGTAACGCGAGTAACGCAGTAACAGGGGTGTTACCATGCGTTACTGATGTTACTAATGTTACCGATGTTACTAATGTTACTGATGTTCCTGCTACCGATGTTACTGATGCTCCTGATGTGGGTGTCCCGAAAGAAGAGCGCGAGTTACCGCCGCGTTTTCAGCGTGCGATAGATATGTTCAAGGCGAATGGCATTGATGTAGAGAGTGTTAGCATCGCACCCCGTGCCCACTATGAGGAGGATGACGACTACCCCTTTTAAGCAAGCTCCCTCCCGCTCTCCCTCCCAAGGGCTTCGCCCGCCCGATTAAGGGAGCTTTGCTCCCGCCCGATAAAGCAGGCTCCGCCTGCGCCCGACCAAGGGCTTCGCCCGCCCGACCAAGGGAGCTTCGCTCCCGCCCCTCCCAATCTAATCTCTAATTTCTCAAAAAACCTCCCCGTATCGTTGCATTTTTAGACTCTATTTTATAATTTTGTAGGATGAAATTGCGTGTTTGTTCCCAAACTCCAATGAGCGTTGGGATAAACCGCTGTAAACCAATGTGATATCGTTTTGAGGTGGTGCAAACCGCCATATTATAGAGTGTAGATGAAACGAATAATTCTATCGGGTGGAGGCACTGGCGGACATATATATCCTGCCGTTGCTGTTGCCGAGGCGCTGAAGCGTAAGTGGGGCGACGATGTGGAGCTTCTCTTCGTGGGTGCCGAGGGCAAGATGGAGATGGAGAAGGTGCCAGCACTCGGCTACAATATCAAGGGTCTGCCTGTGGCAGGCTTGCAGCGTCGCTTTGCGCTCAGCAACTTTGCGCTACCATTCAAGGTGTTGTCGAGTGTTCGCCGCGCCAAGGGCATCATCCGCGACTTCGATGCCGACATTGTTGTTGGCTTTGGTGGCTACGCCTCGGCGCCTGTGCTATGGGCGGCGCAGCGTATAGGTGTGCCTACGCTCATCCAGGAGCAGAACTCCTACGCGGGACTTACCAACAAGCTCTTGGCGAAGCGTGCCAAGCGTATATGTGTGGCGTACGACAATATGGAGCGCTTCTTCCCCAAGGAGCGTATCGTGATGACGGGTAACCCGTTGCGTGGCCGCTTCTCGGCCGAGGGTGTCGACCGTGGTGAGGCACTATCGTACTACGGCTTTAGGGGCGACATGCCCGTGATATTGGTCGTGGGAGGCTCGTTAGGCACGCGCACGCTCAACGAGATGATGAAGGCGTGGATATTGACGCTCGAGGGTGAGGCGCCCGTGCAGGTGATATGGCAGACGGGCAAGTTCTACGAGAGGGAGATGCAACACTTCCTTGCGGAGCACCCCACAAAGAATATATGGCAGGGTGCTTTTATCGACCGCATGGACTACGCCTATGCAGCTGCCGATGTTGTGTTGTCGCGCAGTGGCGCATGCACCGTGTCGGAGCTATGCCTTGTGGCGAAGCCCACGATATTTGTCCCCTCGCCCAATGTCGCCGAGGACCATCAGACCAAGAATGCCATGGCTCTTGTGGATAGGGGTGCTGCCGAGATTGTGCGTGATAGCGAGGCTGTGGAGCGCGGCATGCGTGACGCTGTGGCGTTGGCTACCGATGGGGAGCGCCTCGAGAGGTTGAGGCGTAATATCGGGAGACTCGCTATCGACGACTCTGCGGAGCGTGTGGTGCGCGAGATAGAGAGATTGTTGCAGGATAATAACAGAGAGTAGAGTGACACGAGAGTACGAAAATATATACTTCCTCGGCATTGGAGGTATAGGCATGAGTGCCATTGCGCGATACTTCCTCCATGAGGGCTACCGCGTGGCGGGCTACGACCGCACAGCAACGCCCCTAACACGACAGCTCGAGGCGGAGGGTGCTGCGGTGCACTACGACGACGACCCACAGCTCATCCCCGAGGCTATGCGCTCGGCGGCGGATACCCTTGTGGTGCTCACCCCCGCAATACCTGCCGACCACCGCGAGTGGGCATGGCTCAGGGAGCAGGGCTTCACCATCGAGAAACGGTCGCAGATGCTCGGCCACCTCTCCGAGGGTAAGCTCGTCATGGCCGTTGCAGGCACACACGGTAAGACCACTACATCGACGCTTGCGGCGTGGCTCAACCATGCTGCTGCGGGCGAGGGTAGCGCCTTCCTTGGTGGCATATCGCGTAACTTCTCCTCGAATCTCGTCTTGGGCGAGGGACGACGCCTTGTCGTCGAGGCGGACGAGTATGACCGCTCGTTCCTGCGCCTCTATCCCGATGTGGCGGTGATTACGGCTACCGACGCCGACCACCTCGACATATATGGCACGGCGGAGGCTATGGTCGATGCCTTTGCAGAGTTTGCATCGCAGATAAAGCGCGGTGGTGCGCTCATCCTCAAGCAGGGCGTGACGCTTCGCTTCGATGTGGGCGAGCGTAGCCTCTATCGCTACTCGTGCGACGCGGGCGGCGACTTCGAGGCTACAAACATACGCCTTATGGAGGGTGGAGGCTACCTCTACGATATACTCCTGCCCGATGGCAAGATTGAGGATTGCGAGCTCGGCATCTTGGGTAGAGTGCATATCGAGAACTCGGTGGCTGCCGTAGCCATGTTGTGGTGTGCGGCACATATCGAGCATAAGAGTCTCGACTACGACGCTGTGCGCCAAGCACTTAAGATGTTTGGCGGTGTCAAGCGCCGCATGGAGGTGTACATAAACACCCCGAAGCAGGTATATATCGACGACTATGCCCACCACCCCGAGGAGCTGAGGGCGACCATCGAGTCGCTACGCGGCATCTTCCCTGGGCGTAGGCTCACGGCGGTGTTCCAGCCCCACCTATACACCCGCACGCGCGACTTCGCCAAGGAGTTTGCCGAGGTGCTGTCGCTTGCCGACGAGGTTGTCATGGTGCCCATATACCCTGCTCGCGAGGAGCCTATCGAGGGCGTCTGCTCGGAGCTTATAGGTGGCATGCTGAGCGTAGGGTGGAGGCTTGCCGAGCGCGAGGCGTTGGCATCACTGTTGGCAACGATGGATACGGATGTGGTTGTCACCTTTGGTGCAGGTAACATAGATGTTGTGTGCGCCGATGTGGCGCGTGCGCTACAACAAAAGAGTTAACGATATGCGGATGAGGGTGTCGGCAAAGGATATTTTGGGTTACGGCCTGATGTGGGCTATCGTCGTTGTCATCGTGCTCTGGGCAGATGGCAGTGCCGAGGAGCATCGTCAGCAGCAGCCCATAACATCGTTCGACATCGTTGTCGATGATGCAGGCACCGAAGCCCTCATAGATGCCGCGTATATCGAGGAGTGGCTGGTGTTGCACGATATGCACCCCGTAGGTCGTATGATGGCAGATGTCGACCTCGCTCGTTTGGAGCAGGTCCTCGCCGAGCATAGTGCAGTGTTGGCGGCAAATGCCTATATGACATACGACGGAAGGCTCGTTGTCACAGTGTCGCAACGCAGGGCTGTGGCGCGATTGCGTATCGATGGCTACGACATGTATGTCGCAGCAGATGGCTACCTCTTCCCCGCAACGGATGGCTATCGACTGTCGCTACCCGTAATTACGGGAGAGTACACGCCGTTGTTCAAGGCCGATTATGTTGGCTATCATGCAAATAGCGCCGACGAGATGTTGAGCGATATAGATGATAGACTACTCGACATAGAGCGCCGCCGTGTGGAGCTTCTCGAGAAGCGCGAGGATATAGATGCCGCGCTGCGACGCGTCGAGAAGGAGGGCGTGGAGCGAGGAGTCTTCACGTCGGGCGACGAGTACCGCGGTCGTGTCGAGATGCTCAAGGAGCGTAAGGCGATGGCGCGAAGGGTGCATGCCGAGGCGGAGAGAGAGATAGATGTAGCCTTGCGAGCCCTCGAGGATGAGAGGCTTCAGGCGACGCTTGAGGTGGAGCACCTACGCACTACGATAGCCGACTTCGACTATCTCGTTGCGTTTGTCGACTATGTGTGCAACGACCCGTTCTGGCGTGCCGAGGTGGTGCAGATAGTCATCAGTGGTGGTGGCGACACCCCCTTGCAGATAGCCATCGTGCCTCGCTCGGGTAACTTCATCGTCGACATGGGCCATGCCGAGGCGTTGGAGGGTAAGCTCGCAACGCTGAGCACCTTCTACGAGAGGACATTGAGCAATGTGGGTTGGGATACATACAAGCATATCAGCCTGCGCTATGACAACCAGGTGGTATGCAGGTAGCTACCCGAATAGGAGATAAGAGAGATAATAATAAAGATATAGAGCAATGAAAGGTAAACAGATTGTGGCCATTGACGTAGGTTCGTCAAATGTGGTTATTGCCGTTGGTTCGCTTTTGGAGGATGGCAATGTTGATATTTTGGGCATCGTCACCGAGCCAGTGAGCGGTGTTATGTCGGGTCGCGTCGAGAATAACGAGATGGTGGCACGCGCGATAGCTACTGCCAAGAGTAAGATTGAGAGGCAACTCAACATGCACATCACCGAGGCATATGTTGCCATGTCGGGCGACTATATCCGCTATGCGCAGGTAGAGGACCATGTCTATGTTCAGAATGAGGGCATCACGCGCCACGACTTGGAGGAGCTCGACCGCCGCATGCGCATGGTGCCAGCTCCCGATGACCGCGAGACGATTGTCTCCATCGAGCCACTGCGCTATATGATTGACGACAAGGAGACGGAGGAGCCTATCGGAACATACGGCCATGTGCTCAAGGCTACATATAGCTTCGTGCTCTGCGAAAAGAAGATGCGCGACCGCCTTGCCCACTGCATCAAGAGCCAGGGCATCACCGTCAAGGAGTTTGTGCCGCTCAACTCAATCTCGCACCTCGGCATTGCTACCACCGACGAGGTTGCCGATGGCGCTATTGTCATCGACCTTGGCTCGGGCCTTACGGATGTCTCTGTTGTTCAGAGCGGTAAGGTGCGTTATGCGGCATCCATACCCATGGGCGCCAACGCCATCAATGACGATATTCGCTCGTTGAGCATAACCAAGTATGTCGAGGACTTGAAGGTAGGCTACGGCTCTGCCATTGCGGACCGTTGCGAGGACGACCTCATCGTCTTCCCACAGAAGTACCATATCATGGTCAAGAGCATCCTGCGTCGTAACCTTGTCATCGCCATCGAGGCGCGTTTGATGGAGATTGCTGGCTGGGTGAAGAAGGAGATTAAGGAGGCCAAGTGTGGCTCTCGTTTCCGCCCTGCGGTATTGCTTACGGGTGGAGGCTCTAAGATGACCGATATAGAGCACCTCTTTGCTCGCGAGCTTGGCTACGATGATGTGCGTGTTGTCTACCCCGAGTATGGCATCACCTCGGAGTCGCAGATTAACCATATCACGACTCCCGCCTATTCGAGCGTCGTTTCGTTGCTTATCTATGGTGCCAAGCGTGGTCTGTGTGCCGTGTCGATACTTCCTACGCCTGCAACACCCGCATCACCAGTAACCCCTGCGACACCGCCCAAGCGCGATGTGGTGAAGCCAACAATACCCCCTGTGCGTGAGGAGCCCAAGCCCGAGCCTGTGGAGCAGTCAAAGTCGGCGGGGAGCGTAGCGCCACAGCAGGTCGACGAGGCTAAGGATGAGCTCATCACGGATGCTGGTCCCGATGTGGAGCGCCTCTCGAAGTTCAAGAAGCTGTGGAAGGGCTGGATGAACAAGATGGCCAACTCAATGTCTGATGATGGAGATCACGACCTCGAGTAACCCGAAGTAGAAAACGCATAAGATTGAAGATTATGAGTAAGCAAAATAGCAATAAGATGGATGAGGTTCTCGATGCTTTGGTCGAAGGTAACCCTTCGGGACTCATGTTCGACTCGAAGTCGATAATAATGGTTGTCGGTGTTGGTGGTGCTGGTGGTAATGCCGTTAATCGAATGCAGACATTAGGCATCGAGGGTGTCAACTTTGTGGTGTGTAACACCGATAGACAGGCACTCGAAAACTGTAGTGTTAGCAACAAGGTGCAGATGGGCCCAGGTCTTGGCGCTGGTAACGACCCTAATGTTGGCCGTGAGCTCGCCCTCGAGAGTGAGGAGCAGTTGCGTAGCCTCCTCGAGACGTCGAATGCCAAGATGCTCTTTATCGCCGCAGGTATGGGTGGTGGTACTGGTACGGGTGCTTCGCCTGTCATTGCACGCCTCGCACATGAGCTGGGAATACTCACTGTTGCGGTGGTTACCATGCCATTTATCATGGAGGGTAAGAAGCGCTACGACCAGGCGGTACAGGGCGTTGCAGAGCTTAATAAGTGGGTTGACTCACTGCTTATCATCGACAACGAGAAGCTTCGCCTGATGTATGGTAAGATGCCTATCACCGAGGCCTTTGGCAAGGCCGATGACATCCTCGGCATGGCAACCAAGGGTATTGCCGAGCTTATCACCGTGGAGAGAGCCTATGTGCGTGTCGACTTTGCCGATGTGATGAAGGTTATGCGTGGTAGTGGTCGCGCCCACATGTCAGTGGTTAAGGCTGCTGGTGAGAATAGAGCATATGCAGTTGCCGAGGCATCGCTATCATCGCCTCTGCTTGATGATAACATGATCTTGGGTGCCGAGAACATTCTCTTGAGCTTCTCGGTATCAAACCTTGACAACCTCATGTTGGAGGAGGTTACCGAGGCTGCGGAGTATATACAGAAGCGTGCAGGCATCATTGACGAAGATGGTAAACTCGACTTGGCAGATGTCATTTGGGGTGCAAGCCAGAAGACGTCGTTGGCAGATGACGAGCTCGAGTTGGTAGTTATTGCTACGGGCTTTGCCGATGGTAATGAGCTAAAGATTAAGAGCTCATATATTGAGGCAGCATCGGATAATCCATTTGATGATTCCGTCAAGGTGGAGGCAAAACCCCCTATTACCCCGCCTGTTCAAGAGAAGAAGGTGCTTACCCCTGCGCAAAACCGCTACCACATCATCGCAGCACAGAAGCAGGAGCCCTCGTACCTCCGCCTCAAGAAGTCGTTGGTGGGTGGTTATGAGCCACAGACAAAGACAACGTTTAAGCCTATACCCCGCGAGGAGGAGACATCGGAGCAGGTGACCGTAGGCTCGCTCTTTTAGTGGGATGGTAGGCTAATTAAATTGATATATTGATGGATGAGATTATTGTTCTGCACCCGAGCATTGATGTAGGTAGTGTCCTCTTTTTGGGTATCGTGTCGATACTCTTGCTCATGGCTTCAGCCATGGCGTCGGGCTCGGAGGTCGCCTACTTCTCGCTCACGCGTAGCGACATGGAGGATATCGAGGGTCGTAACGACGCCTCGTCGCGTCGTATTCTCGACCTACTATCTAACCCAGATAGGTTGTTGGCAACGATATTGGTGGCCAATAACATGGTCAATATCTGCTTGGTAATCTTCGCAACGCAGCTTATCGACGAGCTATTCATAATCCCGAGTGCGACGTGGGAGTTTATCATAAAGACCATCGTCGTAACATTCATATTGTTGCTCTTTGGCGAGATTATGCCCAAGGTCTTCTCGCAGAACAACCCTGTGCGCATGGCGAGCACCTTCTCCATTCCGCTTAAGTTCCTGCGTTGGTTGCTCTACCCCTTGGCCTTTATCCTTATACGCACCAGCAGCCGTGTTAGTCGCCTTGCGTCGAAGAGTGCCGAGATATCTATCGAGGAGCTTGCCGATGCCGTAGACCTCACGGAGACGGGCTCGGAGGAGGAGCAGAAGATGCTCTCGGGTATCGTCAGCTTTGGACAGACCGAGGTGGTTGAGATTATGCACTCGCGTGTCGATATTACGGGTGTGGAGTATGAGGCGGACTACGATGAGGTGCGTCGCATAATTGTTGATACGGGTTACTCGCGTATACCTGTTTACGGTGAGGACCTCGACGATGTTCGCGGTGTGCTTTATGTCAAGGACTTACTGCCGCATATCGCCGAAGGTCGCGATTTCGAGTGGCAGAAGCTACTCCGCAAGCCCTACTTCGTCCCCGAGCACATGATGATTGATGACCTTCTCAAGGAGTTCCAGAAGAAGAAGATTCATATAGCTATCGTCGTCGACGAGTATGGCGCCACGCAGGGTCTTGTGTCGTTGGAGGATATCTTGGAGGAGGTCGTGGGTGAGATTACCGACGAGAGCGACGACGATGAGGATAAGCTCTATGAGAAGGTAGGCGACAACGCCTATATCTTCGATGCCAAGATACATATCGGCGAGTTCGTGCGCGTCATAGGCTACGATGAGGATGCCTTTGCCGATGTCGAGGGACATGCCGAGACGCTTGCTGGCTTGATGATGGAGCTCAAGCGCGACCTGCCCCGCCGTGGTGACGAGTTGCAGTCGCATGGTGTCAAGTTCTTTATAGCGACGATGGATGGTCGTCGTGTCGATAAAATCAAGGTTGAGGTCAATGGTTAAACTCTTCGTTGAGCCCATATCGCCAATCTTCGCCTGCTGCGATACGCTACTTACGGCCGAGGATGTCGCCTCGGTATCGCGCTTTCAGCGTGAGGCACGCCGCGCCGAACATCTGTCGTGGCGTAGAGTGGTGCGCCGCGAGTTGGGCCGTGGGGTGAGTATCGGTTACAACGAGGTGGGTGCTCCGATTGTCGACATACCTAATATATATATAAGTGTTGCTCACACCTGCGAGAGGTGGGTGGCTGTGGCTGTTGCTGATTGCCGCGTAGGCGTTGATATCGAGTCTACGGAGCGAGACTTCGAGCGTGTGGCATCGCGCTATATGACCTCTGCGGAGCTTGCGCTATCGAGCCATAAGGATTGGGGCGCCATGGTGTGGAGCGCCAAGGAGGCTATGTATAAGCTCTATGGTCGTCGCGGTGTCGACCTGTGCGCCGATATGCGTATCGTAGCATACGATGCCGAGCGGTGCGTCGTAGATGGCGAGTTCGCAAATGGCGATAGGGCGGAGGTGAGGCTCAGTTTTGTTGATGATAAATATGTTGTTGCTGTGGCAACGATAGCATAGAGAGATGTTGTGTGATGGCTACTCAAGTAGGAAATAATACCGTATCTTTGGGCTCCGACTCCGTTGGTCGGCTCCTCATGCGCTATGCCATACCAGCGATTATCGCGATGGCATCGTCGTCGTTGTACCATATCATTGATAGTATCTTTATAGGTCATGGTGTGGGTGAAGAGGCTATCTCGGGTATGGCCGTAACACTACCCATCATGAATATCGCCTCGGCCTTTGGTGCTATGGTGGGTGTTGGTGCTGCTGCCCGTATCTCGATACGCCTTGGCGAGGGTAATAAGCGTGCTGCGGAGCGCATCTTGGCGAATGCCGTATTGCTTAATTTGGTGCTTGGCGTGAGCATCATGCTTCTCTTCCTGCTCTTCCTCGACCCGATACTTTTATTCTTTTCGGGTGGTGAGGCGAGTGCCGATACGCTGCGTTATGCGCGTGAGTTTATGGAGGTTATAATGTTTGGTAATATTATAACTCATCTATATCTTGGTCTTAATGAGCAACTTAGGGCGTCGGGGTATCCGCGCAAGGCAATGTACATAATGCTGCTTGCCATGGCACTATGCACAGTGCTCAATCCGTTGTTTATATTTGTTTTCGAGTGGGGTGTTCGCGGCTCTGCACTCGCTACTGTCTCGGCGCAGTTTATAGCTCTTATCATACAGTTGCGCCACTATACTTCGCCAAGTAGTTTCTTGCGCTTCAAACGCTCGAACTTCCGCTTCGATAGGCGTATCGTATGGAATATCATCTCTATTGGCATGGCGCCCTTCCTTCTTAACCTATGTGCCTCGCTGGTCACTCGCTTTATGAACACCACCCTCTTGAGGTATGGTGGTACGGGTGCCGATGATATCATCACACGAGTAGGCGTTGAGGGCGATGTAGGAGATATATATGTAGGTGCCTACGGCATAATGAACCGCGTGTTGCTACTCTTTATCATGGTTGCACAGGGCTTCAACCAAGGTATGCAGCCTATCGTGGGATATAACTATGGTGCTCGCCAGTATGACCGTGTAATAAAGGTGCTCAAATATGCGATAATGTGCGCTACGGTGGTCACTACCGTGGCATTCCTCATAGGTCACTTCTTCCCCTATGAGGTGGCAGCGATGTTTGTCGATACAAGCAAGGGTCCCCAGGCTCAAGCTATGGCCGATATTGTGGCTCAGGGCCTGCCTGTGGCGATGTTGGTATTCCCGTTGGTGGGCTTCCAGATTGTTGCGGGTGGCTTCTTCCAGTATATAGGTCGTGCTCCGATGGCTATGTTCCTATCGACCACGCGACAGCTTCTATTCCTCCTTCCAATGCTCCTTATCCTCACCCCCGAGTATGGAGCTATGGGCGCTTGGATGTCGATGCCTATTGCCGATGCTGCGGCGGTCATCGTCGCCGGCACACTTCTCTTCTTGCAGATACGCAAGCTACGACGTTTGGAGCACAATATGCGATTCGAGCGATAAACATTAATACTCCCCACATGACTATTGACGATTTAGCTCTTATCTTCACACGCGGTGTTGGCTCACGAACCATCGCCCACCTAATAGATATCTTCGGCTCGGCCGAGGCGGTGTACTTGGCATCTAAGGAGGAGCTTATCATGCGTGCGGAGCTACGCCCCGAGGTTGCCGACCGTATAGCGAAGCGGGAGGGCTTCGTCTTGGCATATCGTGAGGTAGACTACTGCCGTCGTCATGCAATTCGTGCCATCGCAGCTACCGATGATGAGTACCCCGAGACGCTACGCGCGACCAGTGATAGACCCCATGTGCTCTTTGTTCGTGGTAATGTTGATGCCCTCTCGCGTCGCCTACTCTCGATGGTTGGCACGCGTAACATGTCGCCCGGAGCACAGGATGTGTGCAATAGACTTATTGAGCAGCTCGGTGAGCGTGTCGATAATCTATCTATTGTCAGTGGCTTGGCGTATGGTGTCGATGCTGCGTGCCATCGTGCGGCGTTGGCGTATGGAGTAAATACCATCGCTGTTGTAGCCTCGACACTACCGAGTGTCACACCCACGGTGCATACCGCCCTTGCCGATAGTATCGTTGAGAGTGGTGGGGCTATTGTTTCGGAGTTACACTCGCAGTCGCCACAGAATGGCGCTCTCTTCTTGGCGCGTAACCGCATTATCGCTGGCTTGAGTATGGGTACTATCGTCGTTGAGTCACCCGCATCGGGCGGCTCGTTGGCCACGGCAGATATGGCCGATAGCTATGGGCGTACGGTGATGGCTGTGCCTGGACGTATAAGCGATAGTGCATCGTTTGGCACGAATAACCTGATACGCTCGGGCAAGGCTCGCTTGGTGCTTACGGCAGAGGATATCATCGAGGATATGGGATGGTCGTGCGATAAGTGTGAGAGGGGTGCGGCTGACGCAGATTGTGGCATTGTTGATGGCCTCGACCCTGCTACGCGTATAGTCTACGATGCTGTGGCAGCGACAACAGCTATATCGCTTTCCGAGCTGCTTGATAAGACCCACATGTCGATGGGTGAGCTCGCCATGGTTATTATGAACCTTGAACTTTTAGGCCTCGTGCGTAAGCTCCCAGGGCAGCGCTACGAGTTGGTATAACCTCACAGATGTTTGAACTATGATTGATACGCACTCACACATATATGCCGAGGAGTTTGACGCGGACCGCAATGAGGCTCTCGAGCGTGCCCGTGCCGCGGGTGTCGAGATGTTGCTCTTGCCCGATATAGACTCGTCGAGTCGAGACCGTATGTTGTCGCTTGCTGCGGCGCATGGCGATTGGTGTCGTGCCATGGCGGGGCTCCATCCCACATCGGTCAACGACAACCCACGATGGCAGGAGGAGCTCGATATGGTTGAGCGTATGTTGCAACAACCGCCACTGCCACTGTGTGGTGTGGGCGAGATAGGCCTCGACCTATATTGGAGTAGGGATTTTTTTAGGGAGCAGCGCGAGGCGCTTCATGCGCAGTTGGCGCTTGCTATTCAGTACGATATGCCCGTTGTGATACATACCCGCTCAGCATACGCCGAGATGCTCGATTCACTTGCTACATACCGAGGTCGAGGCTTGCGTGGCGTCCTACACGCCTATGCCGATAGCGTGGATACGGCGCGTAAGGTAGAGCGCTTGGGTGATTTCCTATTTGGCATAGGTGGCGTTGTCACGTTCAAGAATAGCGGTCTTGATAGGGTGGTGGCGGAGCTTCCCACAGAGTTGTTGCTCCTCGAAACAGACTGCCCCTACCTAACCCCCGTACCCCATCGTGGTAAGCGCAACGAGTCGGCCTATGTCGAGTATGTGTGTCGAAAGATTGCCGAGCTTCACGGTCGTAGCTTCGAGGAGGTGGATGCCATAACTACCGCTTCGGCACGTCGCATGTTCGCGTTGTAGTGTGTATACGACTACGATGTTGGTGCCAACGGTAAAAAAAGTTGGCAAAAAGTGTACACTATGCTAAATTATTCGTATCTTTGTTGTGATATAGTGGCACTAATGCCATGATATCTTCAACATGAAGAGGTCTACGATTCTCATAATATATACCGGTGGTACTATCGGTATGAAGACTGACGAGGCTACAGGAGCCCTCGTTCCCTTCGATTTCAGTGGCATCTATGAGGAGTTCCCCTCGCTAAAACGCCTTAATGTTGATATAGAGGTTTTCACCATCACCCCACCTATCGACTCGTCAAATGTGGCGGTCGAGAACTGGGTCTATATGGCTCGTATTATTCGCGATAACTACGCTCGTTACGACGGCTTTGTTATCCTGCATGGTACCGATACTATGTCGTACTCGGCTGCAGCACTGAGCTTTATGCTCGAGAACTTGGCAAAGCCTGTGATATTCACTGGAAGCCAGATACCTATTGGCATCCTGCGTACCGATGGCCGCGAGAACCTTATCACGGCAATCGAGATTGCTGGTGCGCGTAACGAGGATGGCAACCCAATAGTCCCCGAGGTGGCGCTATACTTCCAAAACCGCTTGTTCCGCGGTAACCGCACCACAAAACATAGCGCCGAGGCACTCAATGCCTTTGCGTCATTCAACTACCAGCCATTGGCTGATGTGGGTGTTAACATCCAGTATAACAGCGCGGTGATAGCCCCCTATGCTCCCGACTTCTCGGATGAGTTCCGTATCAGCGAGAACCTTTCAGACGATGTTGTTGTGGTCAAGCTCTTCCCTGGTATCCGCCCAGCTACGTTGCGTGCCATGCTCATAGATAGCGGTGCTCGTGGTGTTGTCCTCGAGACCTATGGCGCGGGTAATGCCCCTACGTCACAGTGGTTTGTCGACCTCGTTAAGGAGGCTGTTGACCGCGGTGTTGTCGTTGTCAATGTGTCGCAGTGTAAGGATGGAGCTGTGCAGATGCACCTCTATGAGACTGGTTTGGCACTGCAGGAGGCAGGCGTTGTCTCGGGTCACGTCATGACGGTGGAGGCTGCCGTGGCAAAGCTAATGTACGTTTTGGGCAAAAATTTGCCTCTTTCGGAAACTTTAGATTTGATGCGTCGTCCTCTACGAGGTGAATTTACTCTGTAAAAGCGTTGCATTTATCGTTTTTTGTTTGTATATTTCGCACTGATTAGTGCCTTAGAAATGTGGTGATTTTGAGGATAGTCCCACAGTTCGTGGGCGTAATGTGTTGATTGATATGTAGTTTGTTGGTATAGACTGCCTTGCAGGACTCTGTTTCAATGTCTATCCACAAACCACGCCAAAGAGATATAGCAGTTGATAAACTAACAAAATATTGAGATAACAACTACAAAAATTACAAATTTTAACAAACAAAACACTATGAAAAAATTATTTATGGTATTGGCAGTTGCCACTCTCTCGTTCGGCGCTGCTTTCGCACAGGACACTGAGACTGCTGCAAACGTTACTGAGCAGAACGAGTTGGTTGCCGATGAGGCTGCTGCTGGTGCTGAGAATGCTATCGAGGCTACAGAGCTTGAGCTCACCGAGACTGATGCTGAGGCTGCTGAGGTTAAGCCTGCAGTTGTTGAGGCAGAGGGTTCGCCTATGCACTTCGCATTGATGAAGAAGTTCCTCGAGGGTGGTTGGGAATGGATGCTCCCAGTGCTTGTCTGCTTGATTCTTGGTTTGGCTATCTCTATCGAGCGTATCCTCTACATGACATTCGCTCAGATCAACACCAAGAAGTTCGTTGCAGATGTTGAGCGTATCCTCAATGAGGAGGGCGTTGAGGCTGCTAAGGAGTACTGCCGCAACACTCGTGGTCCTATCGCTTCAATCTACTACCAGGGTCTTATGCGTTACGACCAGGGTCTCGAGGCTGTTGATAAGGCTGTCGTATCTTACGGTTCAGTTCAGCAGGGTCAGATGGAGTCAGGTCTCTCATGGATTTCACTCTTCATCGCTTTGTCTCCTTCACTCGGATTTATGGGTACCGTTGTTGGTATGATCCAGGCATTTGATGATATCGAGTCTTCAGCAACCATGTCACCAACCGTTGTAGCAGGTGGTATCAAGGTGGCTCTTTTGACAACCATTATGGGTCTTATCTCTGCAGTTATTCTTCAGGTATTCTTCAACTACATCCTCTCGAAGATCGAGTCACAGGTAGTTAAGATGGAGGATACATCTATCACTTTGGTTGATATGCTCACAGCATACAGCAAGCGATAGTCTCCGATAAGTAACATTATCGATAAATAACTTTATAGAGATTTGATATTATGACAAAAAAGATTAATAAAATAACGTTCCTTGTAATCGCTCTCATCTCAATGGGACTGATGGCATGGGCTGTTATCGTCGGTATGTCGGCTCCAGAGTCAGACAAGATCGCTGATACAATGCGCCTTGTTGGTCAGTACGACGAGAACGGCGAGCCAGTCAAGGATTCACTTGGTAAGATTGTGCCTCCACAGTCTACCAATGAGGGTATCGAGTCAATGAAGTCGGCTACAATCCACCAGGTGCGTCACGCCGAGGGCTTGAACTATATTAATACCCTAAATGAGATCAAGGATATCGATGCTCAGCTTGTAATGTATGAGGCTGACTACAACACATCGCTCGCTCGCATGGCCGAGATTGATACCTTGAAGGTTAACGATCCAAAGGCTTATAAGAAGGATAGAAAGAGTCTTGATGAGGCTTATGACAAGGCTTCAAAGTTCGTTCAGGAGTATGATCAGAAGGGCTTTGCAGAGCTTCTTAAGAATGAGCGCGACTGGGCTGCTCGTCTTGACGGTGTCACTGGCGCAGACTTCGCTAAGGAGTCGGCTTTGGTTATCGACTACATGAAGGAGAAGAAGGCTGGTTTCGAGGCAACACTTGAGTCTTATAAGAATCAGTTGGAGGAGTCTCGCGAGATCTTCGATGCTAACATGGGTGTCTTCACCGCTGCACGCGAGGCTTACGGTGTCGAGGTCGTAAAGTCTAATGTAGATCCAAGCAACGAGAACTCTCCATTGATTGAGGATTATGCTGCAACTGTTGATAGCTACCTTGAGGCTGTAAAGAAGCACGAGGAGGCTGTTAAGGAGGATAACAAGAAGCCTTCAAAGCAGCGCGAGATCAGCGTAGAGGTTCGTGACACACTTAAGGATGCTAAGGAGACTGTTACCGATGAGGTCATTGCATCTGTAAAGGAGTATGGCGCACTTCAGTTGAATATCGCCAAGACAACTCGCACTATCGAGACTGCAGAGACCAATATTAAGACTGTTGAGGACGCTGTTGTAGCTGCTCAGGAGGAGGGCGAGTACCTCATGGACTTGGCATTTGCTATCAGCATCAACATCTACTGGTTGTACTTCTTGATGGTATTTGCTGTGGTATTCGTAATCGCAGGCTTCATCCTCAACCTTATCCAGAATCCTAACTGGATTAAGATTGCTATCGTTGTGGTTGCAGTTGCTGCTGTTGCTATCATCGCTTATGTTATGGCTATCGGTCATGGCTGGAACGATGGTGCGGTTCTCACAGTACTCGATGCAAATGGTGAGTCAACAGGTGTTCCATTCGGTCTCGGTACTTTGGATAGCTCTGATCGCTACATCTTTGCTGCCAAGGAGTATATGTTGGCAGATGTATCTATCTGGATTACATATATTGCATTTGTGCTTGCATTTATTGCAGCAATCTTCTCTTGGATTTGGTCTTCGGTTAACAGTATTAATAGAAAGTAGTATATGGCAAAGATGAAGAAAAAGGCTGGTGAGATTAACTCCAGTTCAATGGCGGATATCGCATTCTTGCTGTTGATCTTCTTCCTTGTGACCACTACTATGGATGTTGATATGGGTATGAGACGTACGCTCCCTCCTCTTGCAGAGGACGAAGAGCAGCAGCCTGAGGATATCAAGCTGAAGGAGCGTAACGTTCTCATCGTGAATGTCTCAAAGAGCGGTAAGATCATGGTGGGTGACCAGATCTACGATCGTGGTGACCTTGTCCGCAATGGTGGCGAGTCTAAGCTCTCTAAGGAGACTTTCAACTTCCTTGTTGACCCAGATCGTTCTGAGAAGAAGAAGACACTGATTGAGAGTAATATTGAGTATGACCTCAGTGTTGGTGTAGTATCGCTTAAGGCTGATAACGAGACCACATTTGATGTCTACATGCAGGTTCAGGATGAGCTTACTCACGCCTTTAACCAGTACCGTAGCTATGTATCAGAGAAGGTATATGGTAAGACGTTTGACGAGTTGGATGCTGACCAGCAGAATAACTTAAGAACAAAGTTGCCTCCCAAAATTTCGGAGGCTGAACCTAACGATCAAACAAATAAGTAGTTATGGCAGTAATGGCAAAAAAGGGCAAGAAAGAGGTGCCCGCAATGTCGACATCGTCACTTCCTGACATTGTCTTCATGCTTCTGTTCTTCTTTATGGCTGCTACAACTATGCGTGATAATGATCCGCAGGTTGTTGTAAACGTGCCACACGCACATGAGATTACAGAGCTTGACAAGTCGATAACAACGAATGTTTGGGTAGGTCAGCTTCAGAGCAGAAGCGCTGAGGGTGCTGCGTTGAGCATTCAGTTTAACGACGATATCATTCGTGTTGACCAGATGGGTGATTATATCGCCGATCGTTTGGTTGAGAAGGGCTATGAGTCTGCTACAAGCATGCTTGTTAACCTTCGCGTTCACGAGACAGCTACCGTAGGTAAGGTTACAGAGCTTAAGCAGGAGCTTCGTAGAGCCGAGGCTTATAGCATCTCGTACGCCGCTAAGCCCTATTAATCATAGGTAATTCTGTTTAATGAGGTTGTCACACTCGTGGCAACCTCATTTTTTGTATATATCTCATAGCCTATATATGTTGTGTGTGTGGTCAGTTCACACTATTTGAGAATCAGTCAGAGAATCTGGTGCGAAACGTAAAAAGTTTTACTTAAATTTTGTCTATTTTGATAGATTTACTCTGTTCTGTCCCTCTATTTATTCAAGAGAGTTGATTAATTGCCTTAATCCACAAGTAAGCAAGGAAGAGGTTTAATAGTGTTTTATAAAGTTAGTTTGTGTCGGCTATCCCTGCTCATCACGAGTGGAGATAGCTTTTTTTGCTGTACCAAATGTCTCGCTCGCTTGTCGAGTTGTTTATGTTGTGCTATATATGCAAGTAGGGCTGACTCCGTATGAAGCCAGCCCTACTACGATTATGTGGTTGTATCCTACTTGAAGAGCTCTACATCCTCGGCCTCCGATGCGTTGATATATGCAGCGGCCTCGGTGATCTTCTTCGATGCGTACTTCACGAATATCTTGGTTGGGTTGAGATACTCCTCCTCCATCTCGCCAGCCTGACGAAGCATGATGTGCGACATGATGATGTAACCAGCAATCTCAACGAGACGACGTGAGTGAAGCTCCTTATAGCCGTTGCACTCCTTGTCGATAGCCTCTACGCGCTCAACAACCTGCTCGTATACCTTGCGTAGCTCAACAAGCTGCTCACCCATAGCCTTTGTAGCCTCGGTGCGCTCCATCTCCTCGTAGCGCATTATCTGCTCGAGGTATGTGCCCTTGGTGACGTGGTTGATGGCTGCCACAACCTGAAGCTGTGTGGTACCCTCATAGATGTTCATGATACGGGCATCGCGGTATAGACGCTCGCAGGCGTAGTCCTTCATGTAGCCCGAGCCACCATGAATCTGTATTGAGTCGTACGCCACCTCGTTAGCATAC
>JAFVSV010000041.1 GCA_017503575.1 Alistipes sp.
AAGTATTACTATCCCTGATAGTGTTATGTCAATTGAAGATGATGCATTCAGAGGCTACAGCAGTCTAACAAGTATTACTATCCCTGATGGCGTTACATCGATTGGAGGTGAGGCATTCGAAGGTTGCAGCAGTCTAACAAGTATTACTATCCCTGATGGCGTTACATCGATTAGAGGTTATGCATTCGAAGGTTGCAGCAGTCTAACAAGTATTACTATCCCTGATAGTGTTGTATCGATTGGAAATTATGCATTCTATGGTTGCAGCAGTCTAATAAGTATTACTATCCCTGATAGTGTTGTCTCGATTGGAGGTTATGCATTCTATGGTTGCAGCAGTCTAACAAGTATTACTATTTCAGACAATGTTATCGCACTAGAAATGGGGACATTTGCAGGTTGTGAAAATCTCAAAGAGATAATAATCCCCAATAGTATCCAGAGAATTGGAGAAATTTTGCCCCCATTAAATGAAGGAGAATTTTATAGTGATACTCCAGGAGTATTTAGTGGTTGTAAAAACCTAAATAAAATCTATTTACCCGAAAATATATCTATTATCGGAGATTATGCATTCAGAGGTTGTAGCAGTCTAACAAGTATTACTATCCCTGATGGCGTTACATCGATTGGAGATTGGGCATTCGAAGGGTGCAACAGTCTAACAAGTATTACTATCCCTGATGGCGTTACATCGATTGGAGAGCGTGCATTCCAAGGTTGCAACAGTCTAACAAGTATTACTATCCCTGATGGCGTTATGTCGATTGGAGATTATGCATTCAGTGGTTGCAGCAGTCTAACAAGTATTACTATCCCTGATGGTGTTACGTCGATTGGAGGTAATGCATTCTATGGTTGCAGCAGTCTAATAAGTATTACTATCCCTGATAGTGTTATGTCGATTGGAGGTGAGGCATTCAGATATTGCAGCAGTCTAACAAGTATTACTATCCCTGATGGCGTTGCGTCGATTGACTATGGCACATTCAATGGTTGCAGCAGTCTAACAAGTATTACTATCCCTAATGGTGTTATATCGATTGGAGGTTATGCATTCTATGGTTGCAGCAGTCTAACAAGTATTACTATCCCTGATGGCGTTACATCGATTGAAGGTCAGGCATTCTATAATTGCAGCAGTCTAACAAGTATTACTATCCCTGATAGTATTGTATCGATTGGGCGTTCTGCATTCGGATATTGCAGCAGCATGAAAGAGGTGTATTGCAAGTCTACTACTCCACCAGCTGGAGGCTCAGGGATGTTTTATTATAATTCCTTGGAGTGTAAGATCTACGTCCCAACAGAGTCAGTGGAGGCCTATAAATCGGCAGAATATTGGAAAAACTACGCCGACAATATCGTCGGCTACGACTTCAGCGAATAGTAAGAAGCTGTTTTGAATTTTATTGAAAGAGTTTGTTCGTTGCTGCAAAAGATAGTTTCGACTTCTTTGAGGCTCTTTTCGGCAACTTTTCATTTGTGATAATTGGAAATAGTCCACTATTACCTGCATACCCCAAATGAAAATTTACACGAAATTAGCTCTCAAATAATCTCGAAATAAAATTCAAACAGCTTCTAAGAGGTTTAGTAACTACCAACACTACATTATACCAAGCGGTAGGCACTGCATATCGTAGCATGTCGAGAAAGAGGCTGAATAAAAAGTGTATTTTGTCGTTATGCTCGCCCTCAAAATGCTCATTTACGCCAAGTAAACTCCGCTTTTTCAGGCTTCGCATGCCTAAAACTACATCTTTTTCTTCAACCTCTTTTTTTATTTGGTCGCTGTTGGTTTGTTGGCGAGGGACGGCTGGCTCACTTGCTATCAGCTCAACAAAAAAACGGATGGCAAATCAATGTCCATCCGTTTTCTGTTGTTATGAAAGGGCCAGATACTAAATGTCGGTCTCGCCCTCCTCGTCAATCCAGGGGACTGTCTTCATATCCTCGGTAGTCATTGCAGCAACCTGCTCGTCGGTGAGCAAGGCTGCCTCGCCATTCTCGAACTCGAGATCCGAGAAGCTGCTGATAGTAAGCTGATATGAGGCGTAGTCATCGGCATTGCCTGCATAGTCCGAACGCTGCGCGTAGATGCCATAGATTGCGGTGATTGTTGCCTTCTCGCCATCCTTACATACGTTGCGGCGTGCGAAGCGTGAGTAGCCACTGGTACGAAGTGCGTAGACACCATTTGCCGAGCATACGGTAGCGTCGGGGTTATAGGTGAAGAGCACCGAGCCATAGAGGCTACGGCCTGTAATCTCCTCCTTGAATGCCCACTGATACCAGCCCTTCGACACGGTAGGACGTGGGTCGGTATACAGCCAGCTGGGGTATAGGTTCTCGAACGAGCCGCTCTTCATCGCGGGGTTAGTCACGCCATCCTGATTGGGCACACCAGCGTAGCGACACTCAAGACCCTCGAAGCGCATCAAACGACCAAACATAATCTCTCGTTGTGGCATCTCGAAGATCTGGCGAGTGATACCGTTAGAGTCGGTCTCATTCTTACCATAGAACTTACCCTCGAGTTTAATCTTCGTGGGCGAGAATACCTCCTCGTAGTTCTCCGGTGTCACGGTGATGACATCCACATTTGGAGTGTATCGCTGCCACTCCTCATAAGCGCCAACATTTAGCTTATCGGGGCGACCTGGGAAGACATGTTGGTCGATAATCGCCTGAATCTCGATATTCGAGTTAGCATAGAACTTATGCTCACCAGCCTTATTCCATGACTCCGAAGGAGCACCACCCAACGAGAGCATCATACGGTAGTTACCCAAGTAGAGACCCGTAAGGCGCACATATACCCATGAGCCCTTCTTGTACTTAACACCCACGTTGTTATTTAGCTTAAGCTCAATACCCGTAGTCTCATCCTGAATATATAGTGACTTGTAGACATTACCCTCGGTATCGTCCGATGTCACCTTACCCTTGATATAGACGTCGTGGCCAACGAAGATATCCTCACCAATAAGCTTATAGATAGTATTGTTCCAGCCGCTATTAACACCCGTATTGCTAATAGTGCCAAAGGCATACTTGAGCTCTGCGATGGTGATATGCTCAGCCTCGGGGAACATCTCCTCGAATGAGGTATCATCCATCAACTCGGGAGCCTCCACCTCACCGAACTTCTCATAACAGCTAACTGCCATAAGTGCAGCAGCGAAAAGTGTAAAAATCTTTGTAATTTTCATAGTCTTCATCATGTTTAGCTGTTAGAAACGGAAGTAGATGTTAAGGTAGTAGTTAATACCATTCATATAGAAGTACTTCGAGTCGAAACGCGAGTATGTCGTTGGCTTACGAACAATAGTCATCTCGCCCTCGGCATTAGGGAAGATAATGGGATCAGAGATCTTATTTAGACGCATCTGCTCATAACCACCCGTACGGATAGTCTGGTTGTTAAGAATATTGTTCACCTGAAGACTAAAGCCAAGTGTATACTTATACTTGATGCTCCAGTTCTTACCGATGCTTGCGCTCAAGGTATAGGCATTACCGAGCTCCTCCTGCGCACGAATCTCGTCGATGATGCACACGACGTATGCCTTCTGGCGACCTGTCTCAAGGTTCGACCAGTCGTAGATACGCTTAATCTCGTCAGCCAAGTAATCGGTACGATACATTGGGTTCATCGAGAGGTACAAACGATCGTAGTAGTTGAAGTCGATAGATGCGAACCAGCTCTTTGGGCCACGGAAGTTAAGGCCTACGTTGATGGCTGTTTGTGGAGTGCTCTCCACCTTCATACCCTTCCAGTTAACGCGGCTGTGAACAACATCTGTTGCCGAGTTATCAATCATCTGCGTAAACTCTGGGTTCGATGTGTAGATGTAGTCACCATAGCTAACTGCACCCTGTAATGATAGGCCCCATGCAATTGGCACGCTCAAGCCGAGCTCAACACCCATATATCGCTTGTCGATGCCCGACATAGCGAAGTTCGTAAACGAACTCTGGGTATCGTCATAGAACGAGATAACCTTCGACTGATCCATCATCTGTGTGTAGTATGCCGAAAGGCGAGCACGAATCCATGGAGTGTTGAGGTTATATGTAAAGTCAAAGCCATAGATCTTCTCGGGCTTAAGGCCTGGTGTAATCTGGTTACGAGTACGCGCCGATACGAATGCGTTGTTGAAGGTAGGTGCATTCTGCATGATCACACCATTGAGCTCCAACGAGTGAGCACCAGAGAACTGATAACGAAGGTTAGCCTTAGCACGATATGTGAGGTGGTTAATCTTATCCGAGTTACCGAGTGATGTCATACCACGATTGCCATTAGCATTCTCATTGAGGAAGAGTCCCTTTTCCCAGAGACCCTCACGCCACATGCTCGAGAAGCCCACCTCGGCACCAATATTTGCCGAGAAGCCACCAGCAGCGACCTCATACATAGCCCAAAGCTGTCCTTGACGAACGTGTGCATAGTAGTCGTAGCCATACTTGTCGCCCTCCTTAACAGCCTGTGCCTGACCATGCTCGCGATAGTATGCCATGTTGTTCTGGTATGCGACATCGTTGCTACCGAAGTCACGCTCGGCAAACTTATCGACATCCAACCAGTAGTCACCACCAAGCAGGTCCTTGACCTCGCTATAATACTCCGTACGGTTGATACGAGTGCGCACACCAGCCGTAATCTTCGATCCACCACGGAACACATGGTTAATCTGCGCCGCAAAGTTATAGTCGAGCTGATCGGTATGGCGCTCCTCAATCATAGCATACGAGCGGTGACCCTCACCATAGCGGCCATCAACCTCACCGCGCTTGTTATCGCGGGTGATACCATCAAAGTCGATATATCCATCCCAGTACTTCGTATACTCGATAAACTTCTGACGATCGGTCTCGAGGTCGGTCTCCGTAAACTGAAGTGGGAGGTCGTTTGCCTCGGCGAAGTTATTGAGCATCATACGACGACCCAAGCGATCGCCATAGTACGAAGGTAACTGACGGTAGTAGTCGGGACGTGGATCCTCGCCCTTATACCAAGTAAGTGCCGAGTAGCCATTCTTACCGAAGCGTAACGATGTGGCTGCCGAGAGTGATGTATTCTCCGATATCTGCCAGTTATAGTTCAACATGGCGATAGGCTCGTGCATGTTACGCACACGCGCATTACGGAGCTTGCCATCCTGCATACCCACATTTGGGTTGTAGTAGTTATCACCCCACAGGTCATACGCCTCCTGTGTAGATGCCTGCTGTGCACCACGCTGCGTAGGTGCCGCCATGATTGTTGCCGATAGGCGATGGCGTGAGTTGAAGATCTTCTCTGCCGAAGCGAAGTAACCAAAGGCGTTGTAGTAAACACCATCTACATAACCATTGCCACCCTGACGTGTAGAGAGCGAGAAGCCATACGACCAGCCATTATCAAGCTGACCCGAGGCGTAGCTCACCATAGCACGGAAGCGGTAGAGCTGTGTAGAGTTAACGACGCTGGCACGGAAGCCCTTGCGGAGCTGTGAGGCGCGAGCGTTGATATTGGTGGTACCGGCAACGCCACCAAGGCCAAAGTCCGACATCTTCAAGCCAGAGGTAATCTCCTGGTTACGCGTAGCATCGTTAAGACCGCTCCACAACGACCATGGGCCGTAGCTTGTCAAGGCGTCATTAAAGCGGATACCATTGAGGTATACGTCCTGATACTGCGAGTCGTAACCACGCACATTGAAGCGCATCTCCGAGAAGCGATACGATGCAATGTTGTTAAAGAGGTCCTTCGATGCCGAGAGTGCCGATGGCATACCCTGCGAGTCGCCTGCCGACTCCACGTCGGTATCGAGCTCTGCGAATGCCGAGTCGTCAATCTCAACGATATGTGCTGGTATCATCACCACCTGCTGCATATCGTGTACCAACTCCTTGACACGCACCATAAGCGATAGGTCCTCAAACTCTGGAGCAGTAAGGAGCAACTGGTACTGACCAGCCTCAAGGCCCTCGATGATGAACATACCATCTTGGTTGGTGGTGGTGTTAATACCCACACCCTCGACAGTGATCTCGACACCGCCGATAGGCTCGCGACTATCGCGCGACACAACAACGCCCTTCATACCACCCATCTGCGCAAAGGCAGCGAGCGACATCGTGGCGCATAGGATAGTTAATAGAAATTTCTTCATACTATATATATTAAATTTACTTACCTATGTAAATATATACGGGGAAGTGATCCGAGAAGCCGTTCTGGAAGTTGTTGGTAACGAACGTACGCAATGGATAATCCTTGTACTGACCCTCCTGCTGAAGCATATAGGGCTTACGGAAGATGTTACCATAGAACTTCTTACCCTTGATAAGCTTTAGCTTGCCTGGCTCGGCATTCACCAAGTTCTCGGTTACGCAGATGTTATCAAAGAGGTTCCACATATCCTGATATGCGAGTGTACCATGACCAGCACGAAGCATCTGGAAATAGGGATTGAAGAAGTCGCCCTTCACGAGATCCTTAACCTTACCCTTGGCACCCATAACCTTCACAAGGCTGGCGTCGGTAGCATCGTCGTTGAAGTCACCCATAACAATAACCTTCGTATCGGGATTCTCTGCCAATAGCTTATCCTTAATCTCGCGAATCTGCTCGGCACAAGCATCACGCTTGAACTGCGACGCCTCCTTACCACCGAGGCGTGATGGCCAGTGCGACACAAGGAAGTAGAATGGCTCACCCTCGATAGTACCCCACATCACAACGAAGTCACGAGTGCGGAAGTCGGGAAGTTCCTCTACCTCAAGCTTGATATTATCCGAGCCCTCGAGTTTGAAGACATCGGCACGATACAAGAATGTCACATCGACACCACGAGCATCAGGCGAGTCGTAGTGGCAGATGCGATAGTTAGCACCCTTGAGCTTGGGCTGTGATACGAGGTCCTCCAATACGGTACGGTTCTCGACCTCCGAGACACCAATAACGATGGGATAGTCCTTCTGTATCGCAGCCATATCGAACAATACGCGCTCCATGTTCGACAGCTTCTTCTGATACTTTGTCTCATTCCACTGCTTTATGCCATTGGGCGTAAACTCCTCGTCATGAGTCTCTGGGTCATCGTAGATGTCGAAGAGGTTTTCGAGGTTGTAGAATGCTACCATATATGGCTTATCCTGCGCATAGACTACTGCAACAGAGATAAGTGCCACACATAGCATTAATACTTTTCTTTTCATAACTTTATTATTAGGTTTATACTCTTTTAGCAATTAGTTAATACCCCACTCCGAAGGTACGGCGGCGCTCTTGACCTTCGCCTCAATCGAGTCGTCAATCATCGGGAAGAAGGTGAAGCCGACTATGTCCTCGAGTTCGGCTACGGACATGCAATCTGCGGCCGTTATCGAGGTGTCGTCGCCCGTATTCTTATGCTCAAGCCAGATGGCTATGGCGCGTAACTGCGCAGCATCCTTGACCTCGTCGATGCGTAGACCCGTGTTACCCTTCTTGGTGCGCAATAGCACCTTGTAATAGTGCGTAGCTGTTGGACATACGTTACCCGAGCGGTCGGTTGTCTGCGAATCAATGGATGAGTGGTGTGTGCCACCGAAATATGCGCCCGTCACCACAAATAGCGTATCGCTACATACCATATTGCGTACACGTCCCTCCAATACGCCCCACTTGTTCTGATTGAACTTATACTGCTGGGGGGTCATATTCGTAGCGTAGAATGTCTGATCCATCATCTGCTGCGAGCACTTACGATCTGCCGCTGGGATTTGGTGGCCACGATCATACCAGCCGTTATACGACTTTGTCATATTTGCCTGCACAGCGTTCTCCACATCGGGGTCGTAGCCAAACGAGCTATAATTGCGATTACCCTCACCCGACATGTGTGAGTTGTGTAGTGGGTAGGCGACCCACAACGATGCACGCACCTTGGGGTCGAAGCAGTAGGTGTAGTTACGGGCATTACTCTTAATGCCGAGTGTGCCGAAGTGTGTATTGAAGATATAGTCGTTCTCATTCTTGCACACAGGCAACTCCGCCCACTCGCGATTAATGGCTATCGTACTATCGTAGCTCTCCTGCGTAAAGAATAGCGAGAATGTGCCGCCATACGAGAAGTCGACATATACGCTTGCCCTGCGACTCTGGCCCGAGGCGTTCTTATCGAAGTAGATGTAAACGACCTTATCGGTAGCCTCCATCACACCCTCAATCTGATTAACGCCACCCGAGAAGTGTGCCCAATCGCCCTCTGACTGAATAGTAATGGTGTACGAAGTACCCTGTTGCGCACGCAGCACCACAGCGCAGTTCTTACTCTCGCCCTTTACAGTCTCGTTGTTGATATAGGCATTGCTCTCAATTCTCTCAAGCGTATCTTCGCAGCCACAGAATAGCATTGCGGCTGTGACAAATAGGATAGTTAATATTTTGTTCGCTACCTTAAGCATTGTCTTGTGTAGAATAATTCAAAGAATAATTCGATAGTATTACCCCTCGCCCACTTGGGTGGGACTACCCCACCCAAGTTCCTTGGCGACGAGTATCGTTTTAGAGATTAGTTATGTGCAGTCCACATAATATCCCAGATAGAGTAACGGTCCTTGTTACTATCTGCATTAGCTGAAGGACAATTGTTAGTAATAACAATCTGGAAGTCACCAGTAACATTTACCTCCTCAGAGAAGGTGTACTTAACAAACTTTGTATTATCAGCATTTACAACGTCGAAAGTCTTAACAACCTCGCCATTCTGCATGATGTCTACAGTAAAGTTGTAACCATTCTTCTCGGTAAAGGTCATACCGTAGTTAAATGTAAGAGTGCCACAACCTGTAGAGATTACTGGAGAGGTAATCTTACCCACAGCCGATGTCTTACCATTAATCACCCAAGCACGTGTATTAGTGTCAGCACCAAGCAATGAGTTGAATACAGGGTTAACATCATTAGCACCACCAGCTTGAACAGCACAGTTATCACCTACCCAACCAGCAGTAGACTGACGTGCAGAGTATGAAGAGCTCCAATCAAGGGTGTTAAAGTCATCACGACCAGCCCAACCCTCTGGGACTACGGGCTCATCACCTGGCTCCTCGCCACCCGCGTCACCAAAACGCTCGCCAGTAAGACCTGCGTAGTCAGAAGACTGAGCGAAGATAATCTGAATAGCACCCTTGCTGATAGATGAGATACCCTTGATAGTACCAGCACCCTGAGCAACAGTCTCAGCGCCGTATGAAGCATACTTTGAAGAGAATACTACGAAGCTATTGCCATTAGCATCCTCCATAGCGATAGAGGTGTGTGCACCACCCATAACCCATGTCTTTGCAAGGTCTGCAGCAGCAACCTGAACACCCTCAAGAGCGATATACTGACCCTCATACTTGTTAGCGAGGAAGTCGGCCATAGATACGGTCTTGGCCTCTACTGTGTTACCTGTTGAAACAACAGTAATCTTATCCAAAGCAACACCGCTTACCTGAACAGCATCATTGTATGAGCCGAGAGTAGCAGTTGTAAGGTCAATCTTTACCTTTGTACCGAAAGCGAACTCGTGGTTAGCGGCAAGGTAGAACTGCAAAGCACCAGTCTCATCCTGAACATACATACTCTTCTTTGAGGTAAGGTTGTTGAGATCCATATTAGAGATTACAACGCCCTCGATAACGCCACCGATTGTTGCACCCTCGCCCTTTGCCAAAACATCAGCGATGGTCATTGTATCGCCAGGAGTAGGTTCTGGTTCTGGCTCTGGCTCTGGAGTCTCACCACTACCCGCTGTGTGTGAGATATAAGTAGCATTCTTACCCTGAGGAGTGCCATTGTACGATGTACGAACAGTCTGAACAGTGATAGTATCGCCAATCTTCACACCCGAAGCAGTCCAATACTTGTTACCGTCCTTATCCATAAGACCATAGATGAGGACCTCACCTGTTGCATCCTCAAGATAGAAGTTACCGTAGAGTGTATCATTCTCGTTATTCTCGCGATACATACGAGTAATCTCGCCTGTAAGCTCATAGATTGTAGAATCCTCGGCAGCTTCCAAGAACTCAGCTACGGTAGCCTTAACAACGCTTGGCTCGGGAGCAGGAGTATCGCTACCACCCTCGTTACCAAGAGGCTCGTCAGTAAGCTTAACACCGCAAACGATAGCGCGTGCGTATGAGATAGTAGCATCAGCCGATGTGAGCTCGAAGTTAGGATCAGTCGAGAACTCGATAGTAGATGTAGCTGTCAAGCCAGCAAGCTTTACTGAATAGTGGTCAGTATCTGCAAATGTCAATGCAGTATAAGGAGCATTGTTTGATGCACCATCGTTTGGAGCAATCTCCAAAGTCTGTGTAGCACCACCATCAACACGGAAGTAGAGCTTAGCATCGCCACCCTTCCATGCTACTGCATAGAGGTTGAGATACTTATCACCCGATACGCCAACAGCAGCCGACTTGAACAAACCTGTCTGCTTGCCCTTACCGAGCTTGAAACCAGTTACTGCGTTGCCGTTGATAGTTGTAGCACCAAGGCTATATACAGCGTTAGTAGAGTCATCTGTTGAGCATACGAATGGAGCATCCGAAGCGTATGGACCCTCTGCTGGCTCTGGAGTAGGCACATCACCGCCACCCTCGCCAGGAACAAGCGACACGAAGATAGCATCCTTACCCTGAGGTGTGCCATTGTAAGATGTACGAACAGTCTGCACGGTGATAGTGTCACCTACCTTTGCACCAGACTCAGCCCAGTACTTCTGCTCGCCTGATGGTGAGCAAAGACCATAGATAAGCACCTCGCCAGTGCCATCGTTGAGGTAGAAGTTACCGTATGTAGTGTTAGTTACGTTGGTAATCTTACCTGTAAGCTCATAGATAGTTGAATCCTCGGCAGCAGCCAAGAACTCGGCAACAGTAACCTTCTTTGCCTCAGATGGCTGTGGAGCCTCGATGTTGTCGAGGTCGATAGCCTGACCACCGTTACCAGTGTAGAGCTTCACGTCATCAAGACGATATACGTTTGCTACCGATGCAGCAAACTTGAGGTATAGAGTCTCAGGAACTGCGTTCAAAGTGAACTCTGCAGTAGCAACATTCCAGCGGCCACCCTCTGTACCAGCGAATGTGTACTCCTTAATCTCAGCCCAAGCGTTGCCATCTTTAGAGACGTAGATACGGAACTCCTCGTTCTTGAATGTGCTGTCGCCATCCTGAGTATACTTCTCCGAGCCGAATGTGAGCTTAAGGTTCTGCTGACCCTCTGCCAAAGTGATGTTGTTCACCTGGAAGTATGCCGAAGAGCCGAAGAAGATATTGTTCGAGCCCGAACCAGGATAGTCTGAATACTGGCTATCAGATGTAGAGTTAGCACGAACAGAAACACCCTTACCTGAGTAAGTTACATTCTCAGCTGCAGGGCCCTCCTGGTTAGCGAACTGTGGGAACTGGTCGATATAAGGCCATGACGAGCCTGAGCCGTATGTCTTGGTAGCCTCCTCGCCATCGAAGTCGTCGCCATAGAGCAACTCCTCCTCTACTGGGGGAGTCTCAGTAGCCGACTGCGATACGGTCACCTTCTTGGTATCCCAAGCGCCATACTCCTTGTGCAAAGCGATAACCTTAACAACGGTTGTACGCACTGCACCAGTGTCATTAGCAGATACTGCAATGGTGATTGTAGCATTGCCATTACCAGCAGCTGGTGTGATAGTCACCCAGTCAGCATCGGTCTCTGCCTTCCAATCAGAGTTGGCAGTCACCTCGAGAGTCTGATTGCCCTCCTCGTTGGTGAAGTTGAGCGATGTAGCCGACACCTCTACTGAAGGATTAGCAACAACGCCATCACCCTCATCCTCACAAGCTACGAAACCAAGGGCTGCACCCATAAGCATCGCAACAGCAAAGAATGACTTGAAAAGTTTGTTTGCCATAATTTTAATGTTTAATTAAGTTAATTAATAAAAAGTTAAAAAGTATGTTCCATGTCACAGCTCACATATCTCTTTAGAGATATAGTGCAGAGTGCAAAGATACGATATTATTTGCAATAAATAAAATATATCTACTCTTTTAGACGAATAATTATCGTTCACTTACGCATCATATACTCAAAATATATTGAGTCGTGATTTTGTGTTGTATTTTTCGTGACAAAAGTGTATATTTGCAAAAGAAAACATTTGTATTGCTATGGCAGTAGACAGAAACATGCGCAACATCGAAAGCGACAAGGAGTTTGAGAGTCGCATACGCCCACAACAGCTTCAGAACTTTGCGGGTCAAGATAAGATTGTTGCCAACCTAAAGATATTTATCAAGGCAGCCTTGATGCGTGGCGACTCGTTGGACCACGTTCTTCTGCACGGTCCTCCAGGACTCGGCAAAACAACACTTGCCAATATCATCGCCAACGAGATGGGGGCACAGCTGAAGGTTACATCGGGCCCCGTACTCGACAAGCCGGGAGACTTGGCGGGACTACTTACGAACCTTAACCCTGGCGATGTGCTATTCATCGACGAGATACACCGCCTAAGCCCCATTGTCGAAGAGTATCTATACTCGGCAATGGAGGACTACAAGATAGATATCGTCTTGGATAAGGGTCCCGCAGCACGCTCCATTCAGATTGAGCTTGCACCGTTTACCCTTGTGGGTGCAACAACGCGTAGTGGTCTATTGACATCACCCTTGCGAGCACGCTTCGGCATCACATGCCATTTGGAGTACTACGACGCCCCTATATTAGCAGGCATCGTAAAGCGCTCGGCAGCAATTCTCGATATCTCGATAGACGACGACGCAGCACTCGAGATTGCCCTACGCTCGCGAGGCACACCCCGCATTGCCAACGCTCTGTTGCGTCGTGTGCGCGACTTTGCAATGGTCGAGGGTGAAGGACATATCGACGTTGACATCACACGCATAGCACTCGCTGCACTCAACATTGACGCTCGCGGTCTCGACCAGATGGATAACAAGATTTTGGCGACCATCATCGAGAAGTTCAACGGCGGCCCCGTGGGTCTCAACACCGTGGCAACGGCCGTAGGTGAGGAGGCGGGCACGGTGGAGGAGGTGTACGAGCCATTCCTCATCAAGGAGGGTTTTCTCAAGCGTACACCACGCGGCCGTGAGGCGACCGAGCTTGCATATCGCCACCTTGGCTACGCATACGGCAGTAGCGAGGAGCAGTCGCTATTTTAACAACCGTAGCGTAGAGGACTACCCTACCACACAACAGCAAAACAAAAGACCGAGCCACGCGGCTCGGTCTTTTCTTGTCGAAACCAGTATTCGACGATTACTCGACAACTGTGAAATCCTCTACGTCACCTGCAACATCACCAGCCTCGCCATCTACAACGATAGTAGACTTAGCGTAGTTCTCGTTGATCTCCTTCTGAGCCTCGAGACCCTCTGGGCTAATAGCAGATGAGATAAGGAAGGTAGCAGCAACACCCAAGATAGCGTAGAGCTCAGGGAACGCAGCGAGGATAAGAGTCTTACCCATAACGTCGTTACCGTTACCGATAGCAGCGATACCGTTAGCACAAACCTTAGCCTGAAACAATGCTGAAGACAATGTTACGATAGCCATCAACAAACCAGCGCCGAAGACACCAACAGCAGTAATCATAGGCATACCCTCGCAGATGTAACCGCTAACCATGAAGTAACCTACGAAACCGTAAAGACCCTGTGAACCAGGAAGAGCCGAAAGAATCATGTAGCTACCGAAAGCGCCGCTATTCTTCTTCATAGCGCCTACTGCAGCCATACCACAACGAGCTGTAGCAACAGCTGAAGCCAAACCTGAAACACCGACCATGAGGACAACGCCTACATAAGCCAAAATCAATGATGTACTCATAATTGTTAAAAAAATTTAATTTGTTAATTATTATTTGTTTACTTTCTATTTATCCATTTTGCGCAGAGGATCGAATGAGCGCTGTCCCATCTCGAAGCCTGCATTCTTGTAAAACTCGACAAAGGTCAATCGCATAGGATGAACGAATGACGAAATTGACGACATAAAGAGGTTGATACCGTGACCGATAATTAGGATTATCGAAGCTACGATAACTGGCACAATATAGGATGTCCATGGCGAGCCAGCAGGGATATCTGCCGTACCAGACAAGCCCATAGCCAAAGAGTTAAAGACCTGTGCCAACACACCACCCGACAAACCGATAGCGAAGAGTCGGATGTAGCTGAGCACGTCACTCAACAGACCAGTGATATTGTTATACGCATCCCAGAGACCAGCACCCAAGTTGACAAGCGGATTACGCTTAACATTATTGAGTAGCAACATCAACACTGCACCTACGCCCACCAAACCGAGGAAGACGGGCGAGCCAGTATCAAAGCCTGGAATCCCGATACCAAACATTGGCAGACCAGCAGCCACCGAGCCCGAGAGCAAGATGATAAACCAACCGAGGGTGCCGAATGTCGATGTAAAGCCAAAGAGCTTGGTTTTCAGCCATATATTAATGGCCATACCAACCAAAATCTGGAACACACCAATAGCCAACGATATCGAGAAGAAGTCCTGCTGGAAGTCAAGGAACTTGATAACAGGAGCATAATCCGAGATGGCTACGCCAAAGAACGAGTTGGCATAGAAACCGAAGGCCACGGTAGCCGATGCACAAACAATAGAGAGGCATGCTGCCTGACGCAACTTCTTGCCACCCTTCTTCAAGAGTATAAGGCCCAACAACAGAAGCACCAAGCCATAACCTGCATCACACAAGCAGATGGCAAAGAACAACATATAGAATGGGCCAAAGATAGGCGTCAAGTCCATTGTGCCGTACTTTGGAAGTGCGTACATGCCGCCAATAAGCTCAAAGAGGCGAGCGAAGCTATTGTTCTTGAGCTTCACAGGAGCATTATCATCAATAGTTGCATCCCTACGCATGTAGACAAGGTTAGGATACGACTCAAGCATCTTATCAACGCGACGAGCAGTAGCGGCCTCTGCCCAGCCCTCTAAGACTGTCAGAGCACCATCGGCCTCACGCTGTGCCGTAGCACCAATCTTCAAGCCCTGAAGCTGTTCCTTGAGTTTTGCGCTCTCTGCATCAATGAGTGTCAACGAGTTAGCCGCACGAGAGAAGACCTCATCAAGAGCTTTATCCTCCACCTTGAGTGACTCTGCCTGAGCTCTTAGAGCACGGCTATCACCCTCGGGAAGACGCACCTCCTGACCATCTATCGTAACAGCCGTATCATCCGTAGTGATAACGACGAAGTACACGTTAGATGTAGTTGCGCCAATCTTTGCGATTGTAACACCCTCGCCACACTCTGCCTGTGCCTTTGCAAAGGCTGCGGACTGCGCAACGAAGTAGCGCATAGTAACACCGCGCTTTTCAAGGCGCGTAATCTCATTATATGAGTAGTTACCCCATGGCTCTACCTCCGTTGCAAGCTTCTCGAGACGAGCGACCTCCTGCTGGAGTTGCTGACGACGCTCACGCGCAGCAACATAGCTATCATAAGCCTCCGCGCCCGACTCAAAGGCCTTCGCATCCTTCACATACGCCTCAGTTTTGAGGAACGACGCGAGGAACTCACGAGCCTTGGTGCGAGACTCTATCTCGAGCAACAAGGCGCGATCATCCTCCGAAGGCTCCCAGCCCGAGGTAGTGATGTCGACCAAGCCAAGCTCTCGGAGCTCGCCTATAAAGCGCTCCTGCTCACCAGCAAAGAGCACGATGTCGTAACGAATCATCTTACTGATCATGCGTTAGGCCCCTCCATAGCCTCGGCTTGCGCCTGTCGAGTTTTAACAATCTTCTGTGCCGACTTACTGAGGTTCTCCTCATCCTCCATAAATCGTTTAATCTTGCGTATGGCATCCTCATAACCGGGAATTTGAACCTTCTCGTAGAGGTTTACCTTCTGAGTAGTCTTGCGTCGCGCATAGTCCAAAAGTTCCATCTTGCGGTTGTATACCTCGAACTCAATACCGAGACGAGACAACTGCTTGAGGACCTTTATACCCTCGGCATACCATACCGGGGATGAGAAGAGGTCGTAGGCCTTCTCCTCATATATTATATTATCTAATATAGGTATGCGCACGCCCGCAATCTTCTGTGTCGATAGTTCAACATCAGTGATGCGGATAAGGTCACAATCAAACTCTCCCCATAGCTGCACCATGTAGTCGTACTGAGCCTTTAGCTCGTCGAGCTCACGACGGTATGCTAATGCGGAGTCCTTCGCACGCTTAACCTCCGAACGCAATGCACTCTCCTTACTCTTGATGGTAGGCAAGGCATTCTTTCGGATTTTGAGCTGCTTGTTCAGCTCACCGAGCGAGGTCTTGTTATACTGAAATTTGATTGCCATAAGCCGTTGTTATGCTTTCCAATATTTATCCGAGAGCTCCTGCTTGATGCTTACCTCTCCCTTAGAGAAGTACTTGGCAAAGAGTGTCCATGCTGTGTCAAGCATCTGCTCAATCTCGATGTTTACATCAATAGAGAGCAACTTCTCCGAGTAGTCGTGAGCAAACTTCAATGCACGCTCGTCATAATCCGACAGGTCAAAACCGTTCTCAAGCTTAGTCTTTGCATTGGCTGCATCGGCATATAGACGCACGCAGGCATTCATAACCTGAGGGTGATCCTCGCGAGTCTTCTTACCAATAACGAGCTGCTTTAGACGTGACAACGAACGGAATGGGTCGACGATAACCTTACCTGTATCGGTATCGTTACGCAAGAACAACTGACCCTCGGTGATATAACCGGTGTTATCGGGAATAGCGTGAGTAATATCACCACCCGAAAGTGTTGTAACGGCGATGATGGTGATAGAGCCACCATTAGGCAACTGAACGGCCTTCTCGTAGATCTTCGCCAAATCCGAGTACAACGAACCAGGCATTGAGTCCTTCGAAGGAATCTGATCCATACGGTTTGACACGATAGCCAAAGCATCGGCATAAAGGGTCATATCGGTAAGGAGCACCAAGACCTTCTCGCCCTTATCCACTGCGAAGTACTCTGCAGCAGTAAGTGCCATATCGGGAACCAACAGACGCTCAACAGGCGGGTTGTCCGTAGTATTGACGAACGATACGATACGATCCAAAGCACCGGCATTCTCGAAGACCTGTTTGAAGTATAGGAAGTCATCGTTGGTAAGACCCATACCACCAAGGATAATCTTGTCGGCCTTAGCACGAAGTGCCACGTTTGCCATAACGGCGTTGTATGGCTGGTCAGGATCGGCGAAGAATGGAATCTTCTGACCTGATACGATGGTGTTGTTAAGGTCGATACCTGCGATACCTGTCGCAATAAGCTCTGATGGCTGGATACGACGGAATGGGTTCACTGTTGGACCTCCAATCTCGCGTGCCTCACCCTCGATAGGCTCACCGCCCTCCAATGGCTCACCATAGGCGTTGAAGAAGCGACCTGCGAGGTTGTCTGATACGCGGAGCTTTGGAGCCTCGCCGTGGAATACTACCTCTGAGTTGGTAGCAAGACCCTCTGTACCTGCAAACACCTGCAAGGTTACATTCTCGCCCATAATCTTTACCACCTGCGCCAGCTTACCGCCTACGGTAGCCAACTCGTCGTTACCTACGCCCGTAGCACGCAGCGTGA